>CAZMGG010000037.1:0-43827 GCA_964565715.1 uncultured candidatus Brocadiaceae bacterium
GCGCCGACGAGGCCGAGCGCGACTGGACCGCCCGGCGCGCCTACTGCCGGGTCGTGGCGGATCGGGCCGACCGCCGAGCGGTGGCAGCGGACCTCGGGGTCAGCCTCGAGGACCTCGACCAGCTGGTCGAGCGCGGCCGGGTGCTGCAGCGTCCGATCGCCGATCCGCGCCCGCAGCCGGCGCCGGAGCCGCGGCGCCGCATGGAGAGCATCCCGCGGCCGGCGCCGCGGACCAAGGGCCGGCGCGGTGACGGGCTGACCGGCACCGACGCGCTGATGCCGGCGATGCGCGCGGCCGCGCCGCAACTGGCCGAGCAGGTGCGGCGCGACGGCTGCCTGGACATGCAGGCTGTGCTGGCCGATCCGGTGCGCGCGGCCGCGTACGCGACCCTGACCGCCGACGCTGCGATCGTGCAGAACGGCGACGGCTGGCCGGTGGTGCCGCATCGCCTGGTCACCCGGGCCGAGGAGCGACAGCAGTTGGTGCAGGCGCGCCGGGCCGCCGAGCAGCGTGAGATGCTGCGGCCGCGTCTGAGCGACTGGAGTCAGAAGCCATGACGCACCAGCTCGACCTGTTCGACCCGCACCGCCTGGCGCGCCGCACCGACCCCGCCACGTCGCACGCTGCGGCGGAGCAGGCGGAGACGCTGACCCAGGACCATGAGCACCGCATCCTGATCTGCCTGCGCGAGGTTGGGAGCCCGATGACTGCTGATCAGATCGCGGAGCGCACCGGCCTGCTGTCGGTGCAGGTGTCGCGCCGCATGGCAGCGCTGCGGGACGAGGTCAAGGTGGTGGTTGCGGTCGGCGTCGGCAAGACGCGATCGGGCCGTATGGCGACGACGTGGGGGCTGGCATGAAGCGCTACGAGCAGGCCCCGCGCCACTTCGCGCTCTGCGTCGCGTCCTGGGCGATCTACCGCGCGTGCCCGTGGCCGGAGCGGTGGCGTGATGTGCTCTACGAGAGGAGGAACTGGTGAGAGTCTACCGCTACGGACTTCTCGCGCCGACCGAGGGCGCATCCATCGTTGCCGAGCAGCTGCGGCTCGCGCACGCCTACCGGAACCAACTCACCGAGTTGGAGCGCGAGCGTCGCCAGCGCCAACGCGACTGCGAGAGGCGCTTCCCGGAGGCGAAGCAGGCAGCGGCAGCGCTTACCGCTGCACAGGCCAACCTCGACCGACTGCTGGCGGAGCGCAGGGCGCAGCGGTCGCGGTCCAGATCGCGGTCGGAGTCAGCGGAGTTGCGTGGCGCGATCAAGGCGGCGCGCGAGGACGTGAAGACGATGCGGAAGGCGTTGCGCGAGGTCCGCGCAGCGATGAAGCCGCATGTGCAGGCCGACGCCGACCAGGCCAACGAGTGGTTCCTGGAGCGGCGGCGGGCCATGCGAGGGGCCAGCGGCCTCCGGCACGGGACCTACATCCTGGTCGAGGACGCGGCGCAGCAGAGCGCGGCCGAGATCCCGCTGTGGGACGGCGACCAACCGCAGGACCCTCGATTCCTGCGCTGGACCGGGGAAGGACGGGTCGGCGTGCAGATCCAGGGCGGAATGGACCTGGACCAGCTCGGGGACCACACCTTCCTCCGGATCACGAAGGGAGCGATCGCGCCGAATGCAGAGCCAGGATCACGGCGGAGCAGGCTGCGGCGCCGCATGGTGCTGTGGCTGCGTGTCGGCTCGACCGAAGATCGCGCGCCGGTGTGGGCGTGCTGGCCGATGCTGATGCACCGCCCGATCCCGAACGGCAGCCGCATCAAGCGCGCGGTCGTGCAGCGCCGGCTGATCGGCCCGCGCGAGGAATGGTCCGTGCTCCTGACGTGCGAGACACCGGAGGCGGCGCGGGCGTGCGGCGGCGGGTCGGTCGGCGTCGATCTCGGGTGGCGCCAGATGCCAGGGGGATTGCTGCGGGTGGCGATGCTGGAGGGGTCTGACGGCCACCGCGAGGAGATCACGCTGCCGCCCGAGGTGTTGGCGGGCCTGCTCGTGCCCGAAGGCCTGAGGAGCACGCGGGACCAGAACTTCGAGGCGGTGCGCGGGCACGCCGGTAGGCCGGCCAACGATGAGCGTCCGGCGTTGCCGCCATGCGGGCTGGTGAAGTGGCTCGCCGAGAACGAACATCCGGACTGGCTCCGCGAGGCGACGGCGACGTTGGCGCAGTGGCGATCGCAGAGCCGCCTCGCGGCGCTGGTGCTGCGATGGCGCGAGAACCGCTTCGACGGCGACCAAGCGACGTTCGAGGAACTGGAGGCCTGGCGGAAACAGGACCGCCACCTGTGGCTGTGGGAGACGAGCCAGCGGGAAGGCGCGCAGCGGGCGCGCCGCGAGTTCTACCGGATCACGGCGGCGCGGCTGGCGCGGCGCTACGAGCGAGTGGTGCTGGAGAAGTTCGACCTGCGCGTGATCGCGCGGCGCAGCGGCGAAGCGGCCGAGAACGAGGTTGCGCGCAAGAACCGCGTGCTGGCGTCCGTGAGCCAGTTCCGCCAGTGCCTCGTCGATGCGTTCCGCTCGCGTGGCGGCGAGGTCCTGACGGTGCCGGCAGAGGGGACCACGATCGTGTGTGCGACGTGCGGCGAGACGGCGAAGTTCGACGCGGCAGCGCAGATCGTTGGGGCGTGTCCGAACGGCCACGTCTGGGACCAGGACCTGAATGCGGCGCGGAACATCCTGGCCCGCGGCGAGCAGTCTGGTGATGAGCGCGCGGCCGGGACCGCTCGAACTCCTGACGCGCCAACGGAAAGCAGGCGCGAACGGGTGGCGCGGCTGCGCAAGGAGAAGCTGGCCCGGATGAACCGCTCGCAAGGTGGTGCTGAATGATCGGTGCCATGGGCGGGTGGTGGCGGGCTGTGTCAGAGCCAGCGCAGGGGCTTCGTGCCTGCGACTCGTCGGCGCCGGCCATCGCGCGCGCGAGAGTGTCGACGTGTCAGAGCCAGCGCAGGGGCTTCGTGCCTGCGACTGGTGCGCCGTCGCTCCCGTCGCCGGCAGCAGGGGCAACGTGTCAGAGCCAGCGCAGGGGCTTCGTGCCTGCGACCTGGCCGGCGGTGCGCGCGGTGCTCGGCACGGGCGGCGCCGGTGTCAGAGCCAGCGCAGGGGCTTCGTGCCTGCGACGGCACGCGCCAACTCAACACCGAGTTCCCACAGCATGTGTCAGAGCCAGCGCAGCGGCTTGGTTGCTGCGACGCCGTGAAGGTGCAGGGGCCGCAGCAACTCAACGTGTCAGAGCCAGCGCAGCGGCTTGGTTGCTGCGACCCGCGGTTGCGGAACGTGTCAGACCCAGCGCAGCGGGTTCGTTGCTGCGACATGTCTTCACCGAGGGCGGCATCTGGACTCGACGCCAAAGCCCAGCGCAGCGGGTTCGTTGCTGCGACCCCACCCGGCGGGTCGCGTCCTGTATGGCGTCGTCGAGGATCAGAGCGAGCGCAGCCGCTGCATCGCTGCGACCAAGGCGCATGTCCAGCCAAGATCAAGCAGTGCAGGAGGGATCAGAGCGAGCGCAGCCGCTTCATCGCTGCGACCCCTTGGGGGCCATCGCACAGCTCCGGCTCAAGATCGACCAGCAGAGGGAGCGCAGGCCCTTCGTGCCCTGCGACAGCGCCGGATGCCACGGAGAGTGAGTAACCCCATGACCCTTGCATTGAAGAATTGCCTGATGTGTGAGAAGCCGTTCCGCGGCTCCACCGGCCGCCGCTACTGCTCGGACGCGTGCCGCGCCAAGCGCGCAGGAGCGAACGTTCTCCAGCAGCACGAGGCGCCGATGTCGCCGGCCCAGGTCGATGCGTTCCTGGACGCGGCGGTGCGGCGCGAGCACGCGATGCCGTGGGAGCGTGCCAAGTGAGCCAGATCACGTTCAGCGTTGCCATCCCGTGGCCACCGAAGATCCTGAGCCCGAACGCACGCCCGCACTGGGCGGCGCTGGCCAAGGCGAAGAAGGACTACCGCTACATCTGCTACGTGGAGGCGAGGGCGACGCACCCCGAGGAGCGCGGGTCGCTGCGCTCGGCAGCTCTACGCGGCTGCCTCATCCGTTGCAGGTTGGTGATCTCGCCGCCGAACCGGCACCGCCGAGACGAGGACAACCTGACGGCATCGCTCAAGGCTGGGTTCGACGGAATCGCCGACGCGATCGGCGTGGACGATTCGCGGCTCCGCTGGGACCGCCCGGTGTGGGGTGACGTGGTGCGTGGTGGTCGAATCGTGGTGGAGATGACTGCGGAGGAGCAGGAGGCAACGGCATGACGAAGCATCAGACGGGTGCCAAGAACCCAGCCTGGAAGGGCGGTCGAATCATTGCCTCGAACGGCTACGTGCTGATTCGCGTTGGTGTGGACCACCACCTAGCGGACGTGCGTGGCTATGCGTACGAGCACAGGCTTGTTGCGGAGCAAGCAATCGGTCGCCGGCTGCGTCCCGGCGAGCAGGTGCACCACATCGACCACAACAAGGCGAACAACGCACCGGATAACATCGAGGTTGTCGCGTCTGTTGCCGAGCATCGATTCCGGCACCGAACGGCTGGCAGCACGCTGCGCAATCCGTCGGAATCCAACCCATCGGTTCCCTGCGCATGCGGATGCGGTGAGTGTATTACCACCTTCGATCGGTTCGGACGGCGTCGCCGGTTCGTGAGTGGACACAACCTGCGAGTCTCGGAGGTTCGGTCATGAATCGGCCTCCGCTGGAGAAGCGGCAGCGTGCCGATGGGATGATCTTCGTCTGGCGCGGCAGCCAGCCGGTAGGGATGAATCGCGGCCGCGGCTGGATGGTTTGGCGGCCCGGGGCGCAGGACAACGCCCGCCACAGGAGCCAGCGGCTGCACGTCGCCGGGGGCGCCTGGCTGCGCGCGACGCCACGCGAGGCCGCGGAGTTCGAGGCGCTGCCGCTGTTGCAGGAGCGCCAGGAGAGCAAGGGGGACATCCAATGACGCTGCGTGCCATTGATCTGTTCGCGGGAGGCGGCGGCTGGTCCCTCGGCTGGCAGCAGGCCACCGGCGCCTCGCCGGTCGCGGCCGTGAACCACTGCGCGCACGCGATCCGGCTTCACGCGCTGAACCATCCGGAGACGAGGCACTTCCATGAGTCGGTGCAGGCCGTCGACCCGATCGCGGCTGCCGGCGGGCGGCGCGTGGATTGGCTGCACCTGTCGCCAGACTGCACCCACTTCTCGCGCGCGAAGGGCGGGAAGCCTCGAGAGCAGGGCATCCGCGGGCTCGCCTGGTGCGGAGTCGACTGGGCCGAGAAGACCCGGCCGCGCATCCTGAGCCTCGAGAACGTGCCGGAGTTCGAGACGTGGGGGCCGCTGCTCGAGGACGGTCGGCCCGATCCCGCCCGCGCCGGCGAGACGTTCCGGCAGTTCGTCGAGGAACTGCACTGGCTCGGCTACCGAGCGGAGTGGCGTGTGCTGTGCGCCGCCGACTTCGGCGCGCCGACAATCCGGCGCCGGTTGTTCCTGATCGCGCGGCGAGACGGCCAGCCGATCCGGTGGCCGGAGCCGACGCACGGGCTGGGCCGGGCGCTGCCGTGGCGCACCGCGGCCGAGTGCATCGACTGGAGCATCCCGTGTCCGTCCATCTTCGGGCGGAAGCGCCCGCTGGCGGCGGCGACGTGTCGGCGGATCGCGGCCGGTGTCGTGCGCTACGTGTTGCAGGGCCGGCCGTTCATCGTCTGCCTGACGCATGGAGGGCGCACAGAGTCGGCCGACGACCCGCTGCGAACGATCACGACGTGCAACGGGGGCGAGCGGGCGCTGGTTGCGCCGAGCTTCTCCGCGCTCCGGGGAACCTCGCCGGCGCATCTGCACGGTGATTCCGCCGCTGCACCGCTGCGCACCGTCTCCGCTGGGGGCCAGCACCACGCCCTGGTGGGCGCATTCCTCGCCAAGCACTACGGTGGCATGGTTGGCAGCGACATGCGCGTGCCCGTCGGCACCGTCACGGGCACGGACCACCACAGCCTCGTGGCGGGATCCCTCGTGCAAGTGGGCTACGGTGAACGCGACGGCCAGTCGCCTCGTGCGCTCGATCTGCAGCGCCCACTGGGAACCATCGTGGCAGGCGGCAGCAAGCACGCTCTCGTTGCCAGCTTCCTGGTCCAGTACTACAGCCAGGGTCGGACCAGCAGCCGCGCTGATGCTCCGCTGCCGGCGGTGGTGACGAAGGCGCGCCACGGGTTGGTCACGGTCGAGATCGACGGCGCCACCTACGTGCTAGCCGACATCGGCCTGCGCATGCTGCAGCCGCGCGAGCTGGCCCGCGCCCAGGGGTTCCCCGACAGCTACGTGCTCGAGGGGAGCAAGGCCCAACAGATCGCGCGCATCGGCAACAGCGTTGTCCCGCAGATCGCTGCGGCGATCGTGCGGGCGAACCTCGAGCAGGAGGCGGCAGTCGCATGAGCACTTGCCCGTGCTGCTTCGGGGACATCGTCAGCGGTCGCTGCCAGCGCTGCGGGGTGGCCATCGGCAACGCCAAGCCCATCGGCGGGAAGCGGAGGCGCCCATCGGGGGGAAGTGGAGGCGCGACACGGGACCGGACGATCGCATCGCCAGGGGCGGAGTCGATCGGCAGGAGCCAGCGATCCGTGGAATCGCTGGACATGGAGGATGCGATGCAACCCAGAGACGACGAGGAGGACGCACACCCATGGTGATCCCGCGCCGCCCGACCATCGGCGACTACCAGCGCGACCTGGAACGCCACGCCCAGCCGGCGCGGCTGACCCTACCCCTGGGCCCGGCGCCTGGACTCGGTGCACGCCGCGGCGACGCGGGCGACCGGCACGCCGAGGGCCTTGGCGAGTCCGTGCAGGGTGCCCGCGTGCGGCCGGTCGACCCGGCCAGCCCGGAGATCCTGGAGCGTCCTGCGTCCCATCCCCGCGGACTCGGCGATCGCTCCCATGCCGGCCCCACCACCGGCGGACAGGAGCAGGTCATCGAGGGTTTCGGCGGATCGTCTGGAGGCCATGCTCCTGGCCTTGTAGCCGGGTCGGCAGAAAGTGGCAAGATTCCCCTTGCGTTTCTGCCCATTCCTGCCGATACTCCCTCCGTCAAGCAAGAGCCCCCAGCCGGCGCGCACAACGACCAAGAAGCACGCGCCGACCGGGGGAGCCAGACCCGAAAGGATCCGACGATGCCCAACCCTACCCTCTCTCTCCCCCTGGACGCCAGCGCCATCGCTGAGGCGTCGAACGGCTGGGTCACCCCCGCCGAGGTCCAGCGCGTGCTGGACCGCCTGCCCGAGATCCGGTGGCAGGACGCCGTCGACGCCGACGGCGCCGAGATCGTCCTGGCCACCATCGAGATGGCGCAGGTCCTGCCGCTCGGTCGGCCCGTGATCGGCGACCTGACCAGTCCTGCCGCCCGCGACGAGGCGGCGCTGGAGGCCATCACCGAGGCGCACGCCGAGGCGCTGGGTGCCCCGATCGGCTACCAGCAGGACGGCGCGGACATGCTGATCCTGGTCACGGAGCAGGACATGGAGCCCTGGGACCACGGAAGCGCTGCGCAGGACGCGGAGGAGGGGATCCGATGGGACATCTGACCCCCGAATCCCTGCGAGCCGAGATTGCCCGCCGCGAGGCTGCGTGGCTGGCCGAACCGACCCCAGAGACTGAGATCGGTCACGAGTGTCGCGACGCTGGGGCTGGATACCTCGACGGACTCCGCGTCGCCCTGCCGCACGTGGAGGGCGGCGCCATCGACACCCTGGGGGCCATCATCGCTGCCACGGACCGCGCCCTCTGTCTGTGGCAGGAGGCAGACCCCGAGCCTGGATTCCTGGTCGGCGCGGCACAGACGCGGCTGACTTCCCACCTGCGGGCACTCAAGGACGTGATGCGCCGCATGGAGCGCAAGGCGGTGCGGTCATGACCAGCCCTGACTGCGACGGCATCGGCTCCGTCCCCATCGGCGACGGACCGCGTGCGGGCTACGAGCCCTGCTCGCTCTGCGCGCAGGTCCGTCATGGCCAGCGATGGGCACACGCCCCGCTGGTGCGCGGCGGGCAGGGCCGCAGCTATCGCGAGATCGAGCAGAGCGCTACCGCGATCGCATACCTGACCGTGGTCGCGTTCGTGTTGGTCTGCGCGCTGGCTGTGGTGGTGGCGATCGGGGGTGCGCGATGAGCCTCCGCCTCCTCAGCACGAAGCGCCACCACTACGAGGACGTGGACCTCGCCGGACGCGCGCAACTCTTCGCCGAGACGGCCTACGACATGGGCGACATCGACCTCAGCCCGCCGGCTCGACCGGCGGAGGTCTGGGCCTCCCGCTCGGACGACGACGTGCGTCTGCACTACCCCAACGGGTGCCGGCTGCGGGTCGAGATCGACTACGACGCCGACCTCGACTCCGACGGGTGGACCGACCGCAGCACCGCCCGCGTGACCGTGCTGCAGTTCCCCGGCTGCCAGGAGGACCGGTCCACCTGGATCCTGGCGGCGTGGAGCGCGACCGCAGTTCTCGCCGCGGCCTCCGCGGTCCTGTGGGGGTGTGCATGACCGCCCTCCAGGACACCCGGCTCCGCGAGAACCTCAGGCACGCCTTGGGGGGCGCCAAAGACTGGACGGAGTTCCGCGATCTGCTCCTCCAGCTGCTGAGCCACCCGGAAGAGAACCCGCTGCCCCTCGATCTCGCGGAGACCGATCTAGGCGAGTGGCTGATGCGCCAACAGGCAGGCCAGCGCCAGCAGGCTGGGCCCTTGGCGCCGACGTTCGACTTCGGCAAGTGGCTCTGGGAGAACGCGACGCGATGCGGGCACGGCAACGTCCTGTGCGCACGCTGCAACCTCTGGCCGGAGGGTCTCCGCCCATGACAGCCCGCACCATCCTCCGCCTCGCGACGCACGGCCTTTCGGCCCGTCAGATCGCCGCCCGGATGCGGCGACACGGGATCCTGCAGCCCGACCTGGCCGTCCTGCAGGAGGAGGACATCGACCGCCTCGAGCGCGCCATCGAGAAGGAGCGCCAGGCGCTTGTCGGGCCACGGATTCGGACCGCCAGCGGTGGGTCCGTCTGGCCCCTCGACTGCGAGACGAACCGCAGCGCGGCCGGCGACCTCTACCTCGACGACATCGCGCACGCGCTCGGCAACATCTGCCGCTGGGGCGGCCACGTCCGAGAGCACTACAGCGTGGCCCAGCACAGCGTCCTGGTGAGCCGGGCTGTTCCGCGACGGCACGCCGCCGCCGCCCTGCTGCACGACGCCGCCGAGGCCTTCCTCGGCGATGTGGTGACCCCGCTCAAGCGCATGCTGGTGGTCGACGGCGAGGACTTCGCGCAGGTCGAGTACGGTCTGCTCCAGGCCATCTACCGCCGCATGGGCGTCGAGTGGCCACAACACTGGGGCGAGATCTTCCATGCCGACGATGCGGTCCGCGCCGCCGAGGCGCGCGACCTGATGGGCCTGGACCCTGCCGAGATCACCGACGCCACCCCGATCGGCATCCCGATCAACCCGCAACCCCCAGCTATCGCGGCGAGGGCGTTCCTCGCTCGTGCGAAGGAGCTGGGCATCACTGAACAGGAGAACCCATGACCGAGACGCCCGAGATCCCCTGCTGGATCGTATTCACCGGCACCCCTGCCGAGCCCGACTTCACCATCATCGCCCGGGGCAAGACCGAGCAGGAGGCCATGCGCGCGGCGCTGGCCAGCGGCAAGGCCACCACCACGGCGCGGGTCGGTCGCATCGTGCCGAAGCGCGAGAGGCACCAGTGACCGCCGTCAACGTGAAGGTGCGCATCACGGTCGACCCGGCCGGGCGCGTCCTGGTCTGGGAGCGGGAGCAGAGCCTGCCCAGCGACCTGTCGCCGCACGATGCCGAAAACCTGTCGGGCGCCTGGCACAAGCGGCCCGGCTGCCGGACCTACATCCTGGACGTCGACGTGCCCGTGCCGCCCCTGGACGCCCCGCGGGCGCGCGTGGTGACGAACTTCGACGGCACGCCCAAGGTCGACGAGGGGCCATGACCGTCCTCGACCTGCAGGTTGACCCGTTCGCCGGCATTGGCGGATCCGAGGTCGGCGCGATCCTGGGCGTCTCACCCTTCGCCACCCCGCTGGACATCTGGCGTCGGAAGGTGCTCCGCCAGCCCGACGACGACGAGCCGCTGTCGGCCGCCGGCGCCGGAAAGCGCTTCGAGACGGCCATCCTCGCCGCCTACGCCGCCAGCCTGCCCGGCGGCAGCCGCGTGTGGGTGCCGCCACGGTCGCTCAAGGGGTGGCGCCGGGACTCGCCGGACAGCCTGGCCGAGGTTGGCGGCTGGACCCGCGTCGTCGACGCCAAGTCCACCATCATGCCCGAGTATGGCGCCGACGGCAGCGATGAGGTGCCGCTCTACGTTGCCGCGCAGGTGATGTGGTACATGGACCTGCGCGGTATCGACGAGGCCGACGTGCCGGTGCTGCAGTGGCCGCACCGCAGCGAGATGCGCAACGTGATGGGCCTCACGCCGGAGCAGATCGTCGCGGCACTCGGCATCCAGGTGATGCACGTGCCGTTCAGCCCCTCCATGGCTGCGCTGGCGCGCGAATCCGCGGATCGCTTCTGGCACGAGCATGTGCTGCCAGTGGTGCCGCCACCGCCGGCCAACCTCGAGGACGCCAAACGCATGGTGTGGGCCGTGCGCGGCAAGACCGTGCCGGTCACCGAGGCCATGGCGCAGCGCCTGCTGCGCCGCGATGAACTCAAGGCGCAGATGAAGGACCTGCAGGCCAGCCTCGAGGAGTGCGAGTTCAGGATCCGCAGCGAGATCGGCGATGCCGAGGCGGTCGTCGATCTCGCTGGCAATGCGCTGGCAACCTGCGCCGTGACCGAGCGCGCCGGCTACAGCGTGAAGCCGACCACGTTCCGAAGCCTCAAGACCACCAAGACCTGGAAGGAGATGCAGAAGCTATGACCGATACCGCACCCGTCCCGGCGACCATGTCGCCGCGTCCCGCCGCCGCCAGCGGCGCACTCGCCGCCGCGCGTCCGCAGCGCGAGATCATGCAGTTCCGCACCATCGCCGAGGTGATGCAGTTCGCGGAGATGATCCAGCACGCCGAGGGCGCGATCCCGAAGCACTGCCTCGGCAAGCCCGGAAAGATCGTGGCCACCGTGATGGCTGGCCACGAACTCGGCGTCGGCCCGATGGCCAGCCTCCGAGCCTTCCACGTCGTCGAGGGCAAGCCGACCGCCGACTACACGTTCTGGATCGCCCGGCTCAAGGCCGCGGGCTACCGGGTCGAGTTCCCGGTGAAGGGACCCGAGAAGGTCACCGTGCGGCTCACTGCGCCCGACGGGTCCAAGCACGAGGAGACCTGGGACAAGGCCCGCGCCATCACCGCCGGCCTCTGGAACGGCAAGGACAACTGGAAGAAGTACCCGGAGACGATGCTGACTGCCCGCGCCGTCACGTCGGGCGGTCGCGCATTCGCTGGCGAGGTCATGTTCGGCTGCTACGAGCACGACGAGGCCGACGAGATCGTGCGCGACGCCGAGGTGTCTTCGGTGGTGTCGGAACCGAGCGGGACCGTGGCGCAGCGCGTTGCCGCCGCCGCAGGATCGACGATCAGTGAGGAGGCGGCGGCCCGCGAGGCGCGCGCCAAGGAGTGCGCCGACATGGCCAAGGCGCTCGGCCTGAGCAGGGATGACGTCTACCTGATCCTGGGCGAGCTGCGCATCGACCACGCCGACAAGACGCGCCGGATCAGCGAACTCTCGCGCGAGGACCTCGACCGGCTCGCCGAGAGGCTCGACGAGGTCGCGAGCGAGCGCAGCGCCAAGAAGGGCGACGGCTCGGAGAAGGGGGGTGGCGAGTGATCGCCCCAGACGATGTGGCCCGCGCTGCCAGGCGCATCACGGCCAAGATGGTCGCCGACCAGGGCGTGCCCGTGATGCTCTCCATCGTCGGCCTCCGCAGTGGCGCTGATGGCGCCGACGGGGTCGAGCCAACGGATGGGTACGGCGTAGTCCTGGTGGCTCGTGGCGAGGCGGCGGATCGGATCCTCGACCTGATCCGAAGGAACTCCTCTGGCGAGCCCCTGGTCGAGGCGGTGCCGGTATGAGCGCCCAGACCCCCCTGACCATCGTCCGCCTCACGGCGGCCAACCTGAAGCGCCTGAAGGCGGTGACCATCACCCCGGAGGGCAACATGGTCGTGCTCGGCGGCCGGAACGGACAGGGCAAGACCAGCGTGCTGGACGCGATCACCTACGCCCTGGGAGGCAAGGCCGAGGTCTGCTCCCAGCCGGTGCGCCGCGGCGAGGACTCCGCGGAGGTGGTCTGCGACCTGGGCGACCTGATCGTGCGGCGCCGGTTCACGGCGGCCGGCGGGACCTCCCTCGAGGTGACCTCGCGGGAGGGGCTCCGGTACAGCTCGCCGCAGGCCGTGCTGGACGCACTCGTCGGCCGGCTGACCTTCGACCCGCTCGCGTTCTCCCGCATGGACCCCAAGGCCCAGCGGGAGACGCTGCGGGCGCTGCTGGGCCTGGACTTCGCGGCGCAGGACGCCCGGGCGGCCCAGGCCTTCCAGGAGCGCACCGCGGCGAACCGCGACGCCAAGGCCCTGGCGGCCCGCCTGGCGGCCCTGCCGGAGCACCCGGACGCGCCGTCGGCCCCGGTCGCCGTGGGGCCGCTGGCTGCCGCCCTGCAGGAGGCCCAGCAGCGGAACGCCGCCAACGACCAGCAGCGACGGGAGGCCAGGGTACACCGTGATCTACTGGCAGAGGCCAAGCAGGAACTGCAGGAGATGCGCCGGCGGCTGGCTCTGCAGGAGAACATGGTCAGGGCCGAAGAGGCTCGGCAGGAGGCTCTCGACGCGGCCGTCGCCGCCCTGCAGGACATTGACCCGCAGCCGCTCGCCGAGCAGTTGGCCCAGGTCGACGAGATCAACGCGAAGGTCCGGGCGAACCAGCAGCGCGCGGAGGTCGCGGTCGCGCTGCAGGAGGTGCAGGCCCGGTCGGAAGGGCTCAGCGCCGAGATCGACGCCCTGGCGAAGGCCAAGGCCGAGGCGCTGGCGGCGGCATCCATGCCGATCCCAGGCCTGGGCCTTGGCCCCGACGGCGTGACGCTCGGCGAGTTGCCGCTGGACCAAGCGAGCGCGGCCGAGCAGCTGCGGGTCTCGGTCGCCATTGGCCTGGCCATGAACCCGCGGCTGCGGGTGCTGCTGATCCGGGACGCCAGCCTGCTGGACAGCGACTCGCTCCGCTTGGTGGGCGAAATGGCGCAGGCGGCAGGGGCGCAGGTGTGGCTCGAGCGCGTCGAACAGGATGCGGCCACAACCGTCCTGATCGAGGACGGGCAGGTGGCGCAGGAGGTCGCCGCAAGCCAGCCACAGTAGGAACCAAGGCCCGCTTCGGGCCACCCGCCCCGGAGGCTCCCCACGCAATCGCGTCCGGGGCGGATTCTCACCCTTCGGCCCACGTCGGGCCAACCCGTCACGCATGCTCGGCGAACGCGAGTCGCCACACGGGGGCGTGCGTGACGGGACCATCATTCTCCGGCCCGCTTCGGGCCGACCGCTCCGCCGGCAACCGGACGCTGGCGGGGCGGGTTTTCGATCGAGGACTCATGAAGCTCTACCGCGCCAACTTCCACGACGGAGCCGAGGGGCACGCCGTCGCGGACTCGCTTGCCGACGCCGCCGAGATGTTCCGCGCGCTCTGCCCGAAGCGCATCGTCGAGGTCGATGGGCCGTTCGGGATCACCAGGAAGCCGGAGTCGGCGGCTGCCGAGGTGCTGCGCAAGGTCGAGTGGTGCCGCAACGGCGAGTGTCCGTGGTGCGGATGCGACAGCACCGACGGGCATGCTGTCGGGTGCAAGTTGGCTGAGGTGCTGGCGGGGGCCCCCGTAGGCCATGCGCCATCGCGCTCGGGGCGGAATCTCACCTTGGCCGAGGCGATCGCCTCATCGGGTCGCTGAATGCCGATCGGCCCACGCCACGCGAGAAGCAGTCCCAAGCGCCGCGCGCCCCGCGGCAACCTCATCATCGTCGCATGGGCGTGCGGCGCCTGCGGGTGCACCAACGCGGTGCGCCTCGGCGACCGCAGCCCGTGCCAGTTCTGCGGCGCCGCCCGCCCGCGGCTGATCCACGGCAACGAGCGCACCCGATGGGACGCCAGGGACGTCGACGAATGAGGGCGCCGGTCCTGATCGCCTGCCCCTACTGCACGGCCCCGGCGAGGCTGGTCCGAGGCACCGAGATCTACCCGGCGCGCGCCGACCTGGCCGACCGCCGGTTCTGGCGGTGCGACCCGTGCGATGCCCACGTGGGGCTGCACCGCGACGGCCGGCCTCTCGGGCGCCTGGCAGGCCCTGAGCTGCGACGGCTGCGCCAGCGCCTGCACCGGCTGTTCGACCCACACTGGATGCGAGGGCCTCGACACCGCTGGTCGCCGCTGCGGAAGCGAGCCTACCGACGCCTCGCCGAGGCCCTCGGGATCGCGGTCGAGGACTGCCACGTCGGACACTTCGACGAGGCGCGCTGCAGGCAGGGGATCGAAGCGGTCCTCGGCTGGGGCCAGCCGACGTAGGGGGGTGGCCGATTCTCGCTGCTTCGCCCGGGACCGCTGTACCGGTACGCACCCGTGTCAAGCGATGCAAGGCCCCAGGTGCGCAGGATGCGGACTTGCGACCATGGTGAGAGCCGCACAGGCTCGCCGAGCGAAATGCTCACCGTGTCTCGAGTCCCGATCTCCTCCCTGCACCAGGACCCGGCGAACGTCCGCAAGCACGGCATCCGCAACCTGGCGGCGATCAAGGCGAGCCTGGCTCGGTTCGGACAGCAGAAGCCAATCGTGGTGGACGCAGCCAACGTCGTCAGGGCCGGCAACGGCACGTTGGCGGCTGCCGCGGAACTGGGATGGGTCGAGATCGATATCGTCCGGAGTCCGCTGGCAGGGTCGGAAGCAACGGCCTACGCCATCGCCGACAACCGAAGTGCCGAGTTGGCTGAGTGGGACGAAGAGGCGTTGGCCGCGACGCTGGCGGAACTGGACGAGCAGCAGCAGGCAGCTGCGGGGTGGGCTCCGGACGAGATCGACGACCTGATGGACTCGGTCGCCCCGAAGAGCGTGGAGGAGGACGATGTTCCTCCGCTTCCGACCAACCCGATCACGAAGCCTGGCGACCTGATCATCCTCGGTCGTCACCGGCTGCTGTGCGGCGACAGCACGGAGAAGGCGGCGGTGGAGCGCCTGCTCGCCGGCGCCAAGCCATTCCTGATGGTGACCGACCCTCCCTACGGGGTCGAGTACGACCCGGAGTGGCGAGTGCAGGCAGGACTGAACACCGACGAAGCGCGCAACGGACTCGTGCGCAACGACGACAGAGCCTCCTGGCCAGAGGCGTACCGGCTGTTCCCCGGATCCGTCGCCTATGTCTGGCACGCTGGCGTGCACGCAGGAACGGTGGCAGTCGACCTCCATGGGCAGGACCTTCTGATCCGCGGGCAGATCATCTGGAAGAAGGAGCGGTTCGCAATCGGCCGGGGCGCCTACCACTGGGGGCATGAGCCTTGCTGGTATGCGGTCCGCAAGGGGGCGACCGCCAAGTGGTGCGGGGACAGGTCGCAGTCGACGGTGTGGGAGATCGCCAGACCCCAGGTGGGTGAGGGGCGGGAGGACTCCATCACCAACCACGGGACGCAGAAGCCGATCGAATGCATGGCTCGGCCGATCCGCAACCACGGCGGCAAGGACGACGACGTCTACGACCCATTCCTCGGTTCGGGAACCACACTGATCGCCGCGGAGCAGTTGGGGCGACGGTGCTTCGGCGTCGAGATCGACCCAGCCTACTGCGACGTCATCGTGCAGCGGTGGGAGAACCTCACGGGCCAGAAGGCGGTCAGGCCACAGCCGGTGGAGGGACTCGAGGATGCCGGCGCCGCCTCGCCGGACAGCAACGCGCGCGCGTACGCGCGCGATGAAGGCCATGGGGCCTGAGCCGTGGAAGCCGGTCTTCCTGGAGGCGCTGCGAGACACCATGTCGGTGTGGCATGCCGCCAAGGTGGCTGGGGTGGGGCGGAGCACAGTCAACGAGCACCGGCAGTCGGATCCTGGGTTCTCGGAGGCATGGGAGAACACCTGGCGCTGCGTCGTCGAACAACTCGAGGCGTCGGCGATGAAGCGGGCGGTGCAGGGATGGATCGAGCCGGTGTACCACCAAGGCAAGCAGGTGGGGTTCGTGCAGCGGTTCGACAACCGGCTGACGTGGAACATGCTGCAGAAGTGGAAGCGTGAGCGGTACGGTGACGAGGTCCCGTCCGGCGCGAGCGAGGAGCAGATCGCCGCAACGATCAGGGCGTTCATCGCTGCGGCACGGGCGCAGGACGATGCGGAGAACGGTCCGCAGGAGGGCGCGCCTGGCGGCAGCGAGTGAGGTCGTGCTGACGCCGCGCTGGCGGCCGATGCTGATGCATGCCGAGCGGGCGCGACTGCTGGCGTCGCCGGCGCGGCACCGGATCGTCGCGGCTGGCCGCCGGTCTGGGAAGACCGAAGACGCGAAGCGGATCGTCATCACGGGGGACCGTCACCACCCTGGGGCGCTGTGCCCGCCGGACGTCCCCAACCCGCGGTTCGGGATCTGCGGCCCGACGCGCGACCAGGTGAAGCGCATCTGGTGGAACGACATCAAGGCGCTGTCGCCGCCGGAGTTCGTGCGGCGACTGAGTGAGTCGGAGCTGTCGATCCGCTACGTCACCGGTGCCGAGTTGGTGCTGATCGGCTTGGACCGTCCGCAGCGGGCCGAGGGTGATCCGTTCGACGGGCTGGTGGTCGACGAGAGCGCCGAGGTGAAGGAGTCGGCGTGGGAGAGTTCCCTGCGGCCGACGCTCGGCAACCGCGGCCGGCCGCCTGGCTGGTCGCTGCGCATCGGTCGGCCCAAAGGGCGAAACCACTTCTACAAGTGGTTCTGCGAGGGAAGCACGGTGCCGGATCACGCGAGCTTCCACTGGCACAGCTCGGTGGTGCTGCCGCCCGAGGAAATCGAGGCCGCGCGGCGCGACATGGACCCGCTGACGTTCCAGCAGGAGTACGAGGCAAGCTTCGTGTCCTTCGAGGGGCTCGCCTACTACCAGTGGAGCCCACAGCATCACTTGCGGCCGCTGCGTTACGACCCGGAACTGCCGCTGATCTTCTGCTTCGACTTCAACGTCGACCCCGGCGTTGCGGCGGTCGTGCAGGAGCAGATGCAGGCCCACCCAGGAGAGCCCGCGGTGCTGACGACATGCTGCATCGGCGAGGTCTGGATCCCGCACAACAGCAACACCCCGCGGGTGTGCGCGAAGTTGGCCCAGGACTGGCAGCAGCACCGCGGCGACGTGTTGCTCTACGGCGACCAGACAGGCGGCGCCCGCAAGACCAGTCAGACCGAGGGCACCGACTGGGACCTGATCCAACAGCATCTCCGGACGGCGTTCCCCGGGCGCCTCAAGATGCGCGTGGCGCGGCGAAACCCGCCCGAGCGAGATCGCGTCAACACGGTCAACTCGCGGCTGCGGTCGGCATCTGGGGCTGTGCGGCTGCTGGTGGATCCCGCACGCGCCCCGCATGTGGTGAGGGACATGGAAGGCGTGACCGTCATCAAGGGCGGCAGCGGAGAGCTCGACAAGCCGAGCCGCGGCGAGCGATCCGAGCTGACGCACATCTCCGACGCGCTTGGCTACTACGTCCACGAGCGATGGCCCGTGGGCGGCTCCACGATGAGGATCGACTGATGCCACTGCACACGAACGGGAACAACATCGGCCGCTGGCACCCTGCGCGGATTGCCATGGAGATCGACGGACAGGTGACGCGCGCGCTTCGGTCTGGGACGACTGGCATGCGAGCCATGGGGACGGTGTTCCTGCCCATGGACGAGCGCGAGAAGCGGAAGCCGGAGGAGTACCAGAAGCGGCTGCTCCACACATTCCTGCTGCCCGCCTACGACCAGGCGGTGGTGCGCATCGCGGCCAAGCCGTTCCAGAGGCAGGTGGCCCTGCAGGGAACCGACAGACTGCCGGAGCACCTGAAGCTGCTCGAGCGGGACAGCGACCGCAAGCGCACCAACCTGACGATGCTGGCGAACCGCCTGTTCGACCACGGGCTCGACACCGGGATCATGCACGTGCTGGTCGACATGCCTCCCGCGGTCCGGAAGGACGGAGAGCCGATGAACCTGGCTGAGGCCAAGGCCGCCGATGTGCGGCCCTACTTCGCGCTGGTGCACCGCGACAACCTGATCAACTGGGCGTGGGGCGACGACGGCAAGTTGGACCACATCACCGTGTTCGAGGAGAGGTCGGATACGCACCCAGCCACGATGCTGCCGCAGAGGGTGCAGAGGCTGCGCTTCTACTCGCGGGACTCGTGGGAGGTGTGGGAGCGGACCTTGGAGGTGCCGACCGCTCAGGCGCGGCGGCAGGTGCAGACCGACGGGGACCTGCTCAAGACCGCGTACGAGGCCACCCAGCGCTCGGCTGCGGATGACGATCACCCCTACACCAGGGTGCGCCACGGCGTGAACGAACTCGGTGAGGTCCCCCTGCGCAGCGTTCGGCTGGACGAAGGCGGCAGCGACCCGTTCCACGCTAGCCCCTGCATGATCGACCTCGCGTGGAAGAACGTCGAGCACTGGGTCAGCAGCAGCGAGCAGCGCTGGGCACTCCGCTACGGGCGGTTCCCGATCCTGAAGATGCGTGGGGCGGACCGGGAGATGCTGGAGCAGTCCCTTGCGGTTGGCGCTGGCGCGATGCTGGCCAGCACGAACGACGCGTTCGAGGCTGGGTACGTCGAGATCGGTGGCGGGGCGATCCAGGCCGGCGAGCGCGACCTGGAGAAGATCGAGAAGCAGATGGCGGGGCTCGCGAGCGCGCCGTTGCTGATCCAGACTGGCAACCGGACGGCGACCGAGGTTGGCGTCGAGGAGATGCACACCCAGAGCGAGGCGCAGACCTACGCCGAGCGGCTGGAGTGGCTGCTGTACGAGTGCTTCGCCCTGGCGGGCCGATGGATGGACAAGGATCTGCCAGAGTCGTTCGACATCGGCGTGTTCCGCGACTTCGGTCTGGTGGCCAGATCCGAGCAGGACCTGCGCGTGCTCGACTCCAGCCGCGCCCGCGGCGACATCAGCCAGGAGACCTACCTGGTGGAGCTGAAGAAGCGCGGCCCGATCGGGCAGGACCTGGACGTCGAGGAGGAACTCGAGCGGACGGAGCGGGAGCGACAGAACGCGATGGCGGCCGCAATGCCGTTCGCGGCCGAGCAGGACGCGCCGGCCAGCGAGGCGTCCGAGGATGCGGAGGCGGCCGAGGGCGGAGCCGATGGTTCGGTCCTGGGCGACATCACGATCAACGAGATCACCCTAGGCATCGAGCGCCTCGGCCGGCTGGGCGACATCGACGCGCTCAACATCCTGCGCCGCGCCCTGGCGCAGAAGCTGGGCGTGCCCTACTCCGGCGACGTCGACGCTGGCGACCTGGCCACGGAGGCGGCGACGGTCCTGTCGGCCGAGGAGGCCGCCAAGGAGGAGGGCGTCCCGGCCGGCAAGCCCGCTGCGCCGCCGCCGCCGAAGGGCGCCACGCCGCAGGGTCCGAAGCCGCCGAGCAAGGGGGCCGCATGACGGCGCCGGACGCCTTCGTCTCGCGGCTGCTGCGGATGAGCCAGACCGGTCTGACGCAAGACCGCTGCCGCGCCGGCGCCGAGCACTCCTGGCTCCTGGTGCACCGGCGACCGCTGGCGACAACCGGCGGCGCCGTGTGGGTCCTGCGCTTCGAGTGCCAGGTGTGCGGGAGCCGGGGCTGGGGCGGCTACCAGGTGGACATGCTCTGGCAACTCGGCGTCGAGATCCCGATCGCCGCCGAGGGCCCCGAGGCCGCCGAGTGACCCACCTGACCCGGCGTGCACGGGAGGCCTTCCGCCGGCATCGGGCCGAACTGCAGCGCCAGTTCTTCGCCCGGGCCCTGGTCACGGCTCGGCTGGGGGTCGGACTGCAGCGCGACGGGGTGGCCCGGTTCGATGCCCTGATCGCCGACCCGCTCCTCGAGCAGGTGGCCGGCAGGCTCGCGACGTTCGCCCACCGCGGCCCCGCGGTCACTCCGGCCCGCTACCCCAAGCTCGACGAGATCCAGCGCGCCGTGGCCCGCGTCGTGGGCCAGGGCGGCACGGCCCTGCGGGACCAGGTCGGCCGGGGGGTGGTCGCGCTCGCCCGGAACGAGGTCGGTTGGCTGCAGGGCGTTCTCCGACCGGTGCTGCAGGTCCAGGGCGGCCCTGGCCCGGCGCCGGCGGTCCTGCGCCGCGCGGTCGAGACGCGGCCGTTCCTCGGGCGCCCGGCCGAGCAGTGGTTCGGGGAGATGCTGCAGGCCCCCGTGCGGGCGGCCGTGCAGGCCCGGGTGCAGTCCGGCATCCAGGCCGGAGAGACGACGGAGCAGATCGTCCGCGGCCTGCAGGGGCGCGCCGAGGTGAACTACGCCGACGGGGTGCTGCAGAAGGGGCGAGTCGCGCTCCGGGCGTTCGTCGGCGCCGCGGCCACGCACGCGAGCACGCAGGCGCGAGACCTGACGTTCCGGGACTTGGGGCTGGATCGCGTGCGGTTCGTGGCCACGCTCGATGACCGGACGTGCCCGGTCTGCGGCCAGTTCGACGGGCAGGTGTTCGGGATCGACGAGGGACCGCGACCGCCGCTGCACCCCGGCTGCCGGTGCACGGTGCTGCCAGACCTGGGGGAGCCCCTTGGGACGCGCGCCAGCGTCGGGGGCGTGGAGGGCGAGGACGGCGAGGTCACGGCGAAGGGCGCGCAGGTGCCGGCCGACCTGCGTTTCCCGGAGTGGCTGGCTCAGCAGCCGCGGGAGTGGCAGGACAGGGCGCTGGGCAAGACCCGCGCCGCGGCGTGGCGCGCGGGCCGGCTGTCGTTCCGCCGGATGGTCGGTCCGGACCTGCAGCCGTTGACGCTGGCGGAGTTGGCCGATCTGGGGGACATCTAGGATGGCCGACTACTACGTGCTGGTCGAATTCCGCGGCGGCCCGCGTCATCTCATGATTGATGCGGTGCCGCGCCCGCTGCCTCCCATCTGGATGGTGCCGGTGTATGACCATCGGCCAGCGCCATTCGAGTCGGAGCAAGACCTGCCGCCGCCTCTGCCGCCGAGGACCACGGCCTATCACTTGGTGCGGCTGGTGGACCCCAAGACCGGGCGAGTCCTGCTCCGCTACGACCACCACAGCCTCTGCGGGGACCCACGCCTGAACTGATCTGCGCGCGCAGTGGGACCACCCTTGAGCGCTTCATCCACGGCGTCGCAGCGATGAAGCGGCTGCGCTCGCTCTGTTGGTCGCCGACTCAAGCCGGGCAGTCTGCAAGGACAGCCACGGGTCGCAGCAACGAACCCGCTGCGCTGGGTCTGACACTCTTTGCGTTCCGCGCCCGCCAAGATGGGCAGCGGGTCGCAGGTACGAAGGGCCTGCGCTCCCTCTGCTGGGCCGGCATCGTCGTCCTCGGCGCGGAGCCCAACACCGGTCGCAGGTACGAAGGGCCTGCGCTCCCTCTGCTGGAAGTCGGCTAGAAAGAATCGCGCGAAGCGCGCGACAAGTCGCAGGTACGAAGGGCCTGCGCTCCCTCTGCTGGTTCCGTGCAGGGTAGCCTCCGCGGGGAACCCCGTCGTCGCAGGTACGAAGGGCCTGCGCTCCCTCTGCTGGCGAGTGGAAAGTGCTGATCGGCGCGGCGCTGTGCGGGTCGCAGGTACGAAGGGCCTGCGCTCCCTCTGCTGGCCGGTGCCCGACCGCGTGGGGTCCTTGCTGAGGTGGTGTCGCAGGTACGAAGGGCCTGCGCTCCCTCTGCTGGACATCCTGCCGGTCGCCGACGCCCGGAGGCTCATCGCATGTCGCAGGTACGAAGGGCCTGCGCTCCCTCTGCTGGGGACTGCAAAGAACTCCCCATAGCATGGCCCGCCGGCACCCGTCCTGCGAGCGGTGCCACCAGAAACCGCGCGCGACGAAGCGCTCCGGGCCAGTGCACAGCGGACCCGCCCATGCCAAGGGCGATTCCGCGCCGCGAGCGCCCACCGGACATCGGTTCACGACCCCGCCGCTCGCTGGATGCTGCCCTCGCCCACCGCGATCGCATACTCGGCGATGCGCCGCACGGCGCCGATCAGGTCGATCGCGGCGCGCGTCGAGTCGAAGCGCTCGAACCCAGCAGACACGATGTCGAGTTGCCGCGCCAACTCGACGGCGGCGACCGACGGCACGCCAAGGCGGTCCGCCTCCACTGCCAGCAGTCGCGTGGCCCGCGCGAGACGCTCGGTCGCGGACTCCGCCGCGTCGCGCCGATCCGCCGAGTCATGGCAGTCGAGGTCGCTCGGCTTCCAGTCGAGTGCCGCGAGCATCCACCCGTGGCCGATCTGTGCCCCTCGAGCAACGGCCTCCGGCATCGGCGTGCGCGACCCCAAGTCCGGCATCCGCACGCCCATCTCGAAGCGGTAGGGCCCCGGCCCAGCCTCCTTCCACGGCAGGTCCTGCAGACCCGCCGGGACGTGCGATCCGAACAGGGCCACGTAGAGGTCGCGCACCAGGATGACTGCGCGGCCGCGGCCGGCCACGCGCCCCGCGCGCAACTTCCCGTCACGAATCCAGCGCGAAATCGTGCGCCGAGAAACCATCGCCATGCGGGCCGCCTGCCCGATCGACACGACCCGCTCCGCCTGTGGTGCCTGTCTCATGGTGGCGCACCATGGCAATACGGGCCGGCGGTGGCAATGTCCGATCCTGCGCGATCGCCAGCAGGACCAGCCCTTGCGATGGCGCCCGCAGTCACCAGACTCGCGCGCTCCATGGTCCTGATTCTGACAGCCGACGCGCTCGACGAGATCCCGGAAGGCCTCCGCAACGACGCCAAGCAGGAGGGTGCGAAGTTCGTCGCCAACCTCAAGCAGGGATGGGCGGTCGAGGACGTGTCGAAGCTGCGCCAGGCGCTGCAGGCCGAGCGCAACGGCCGATCGGATGCCGAGAAGAAGCTCAAGGCCTTCGAGGGCATCGAGGATGCGGAGGCCGCGCGCGAGGCCCTCGAGAAGGTCAAGACCGGAGGCCTGCGCAGCGCCAAGGAGATCGAGGAGTGGAAGCGCGAGGCCACCGAGCGCCACGCGAAGGAGATCGCCGCGGCCAAGACGGCCGCCGAGCAGGCTCGCCTCGAGGCTCGCACGGTGAAGTTCGAGCGCGACATCCACAAGGCCCTGACCAAGCACAAGGGCGACCCGAAGTATCTGCTCCCGGTCATCGAGCGCATGGCTCGCTGGGAGAAGAACGGCGACGGCAATGAGCATCTGGTCTTCGTGGGAGACGACGGCCGGGTGCGCGTGAGCCAGAAGTCGGTGACTGCCGAACCGATGGACGCCGACGAATTGGTGGAGGTGCTGAAGCCGGAATACCCGGCGGCCTTCCTTGTCCCTGGCACCGGGGGATCCGGCGCCAATCACTCCGCCGGGGGATCCGCGCGAGGTGGTCAGTCCGTGACCAGCCTTTCCCCTGACGAGCTGTGGGCCCGAGCCTGACGCACGACGCCATCTGTCTCGCAGGGACAACCTGACGAGGTAGCAGATGGTAGCCCTGACCCTGCTGGAGACCGCCAAGCTCGCCGCCAATCGCGGCGAAGTGAAGCGAGCCGCAGTCATCCAGACGTTCCGTCGTGAGAGCGACCTGCTCGCGACGCTTCCCTTCCTCCCCATCGCCGGCTCGGCCTACGCGTACAACATCGAGCAGACGCTGCCGGGCATCGCGTTCCGTGGCATCAATGAGGCCTGGACGCCGAGCGCCGGCATCCTCAGCAATGACTCGGAGCCGTTGAAGATCGGCGGCGGCGACCTCGATGTCGACGTGGCCCTGATCAAGATGCACGGCATGCAGGTGCGCACCACGCACGAGCAGCTGAAGACCAAGGCACTGGCGCGCCAGATCGGCTACGACTTGATCGAGGGTGACCCGACCTCGGACAAGGGCCGGTCCATGGGCGGCCTGAAGTGGCGCGTGCCGACCACCGGCAGTCAGGCCCTGGCCTTGGCCAGCGCTGGCGCCCTCTCGATGAAGGCTCTCGACGAGTTGATCGAGAAGGTGGACGACCCGACGCACCTCCTGATGAACCGGGCGACGCGCCGGAACATCACCGCCTACCTGCGCAGCGGCGGGTCCGGCGCTGCGTCGATCGAGATGAGCCGTGACGAGTTCGGTCGGCCGGTGAGCAGCTACAACGGCCTGCCGATCCTGATCTCGGACCGCAACGGCGAACTGGCCGCCCTGCCGTTCACCGAGGCGAGCAGCACCTCCTCGCTGTTCGTGCTGAGCATCGGCCTGGGCACCTACCACGGTATCCAGAACGGCGAGATGGACGTTCGCGATCTGGGCGAACTGAACTCGCCGCCCGCGTACCGCACCCGCGTCGAGTGGCTTCTGGCGCAGGCCATCGTGCACCCGCGCGCCGTCGCGCGCGGCCACAACTTCACCAACGCGACCGCGGTCGCCTGATCCGGGAACCCCGAGAAGGACTGAGCAATGGTACTCACCGACCGAACCTATGACACGCTCCTGGAACTGAAGGACGCGGGTCTCGTGGCCGCCTCGGCGGCCGGCACCGTTGGCGGCAACGCCAAGATCGTCGACATCGGCGACGGCAAGATCGTCGCCGACCTCATCGTCAAGGCCACGGCCGTCGAAGTCGCCTCGGGCGACGAGATGTACGAGGTCATGGTGCAGGGCAGCAACAGCGATTCCTTCGCCAGCGGCATCGTCATCCTCGCGACGCTGAAGCTCGGCGACACGGTGCCGATCGGCGCCGGCGTGGACGCGGACGCGGGCGTGGGCAACTACGCCGTGCCGTTCCGCAACACGCAGAACGGCACCACCTACCGCTACGTGCGGGTCTACACCAAGGTGGCCGGCACGATCGCGACGGGCGTGAACTACAGCGCCTTCATCGGGCTGCTGCACAACGACTAGCAGCGGCCGGACGGGAAGCTCGCGGGCGGTGCATGGACGTCCGCGGGCGGCCCCCGGTGCAAGCGGGCACCGGGGGTTTTTAGGCAGCAGCCAGAGAGCCAGACGATGCACGTCCAGAACCTGTCCAACCTCGCGTTCTCTGGATGGCTGCCGTCGACCACGGTGGCGACCCTCGCGCAGACCGAAGGCATCGTCAGCGCGATCCGCTACGTCGCCGGGCCTGACATCGGGCTCTCGGGCCGCGGGAAGCATGTCGACCTGCAGTTGACGATCGCGGCCGGCGCCGAGGTGCACGAGGACCTCGCGACGGGCACACTGCAGAGCTACGACGCCACGGCGCGCAACGCCATCGCCGCCGACCCGATCAACGCCGTCGACGGACTCGGCGCGGTTCCGACGATGTGCGGCGAGACGCTGGCCGTGCTGTCCGCGACGTCCGAGGGCGCCGGCGTGCTGATTCACTGCCGCGGCCGCATCGCCTCGATGCTGCTCGTCGACTGCTGGATCCGGAAGTACCCCGGCCAGCACTTCGCGTTCGTCGAGGTCGCCATCCACGCCACCAACCCCGCGGTGCCGGCCATGTTCGGCACCGTGCCGGCCGACTGCGTTCTGCGGATCACGGGAGCCACGAGCAGCTTCCAGGCCGGCGCCACCGTGACCGACCACACGGTCCTGTTGCCACAGGGCGAGCACCTGGCGGATGGCCAGATGCGCCAGTTCACGGGGGTGGTCTACTGGCCCTCGCGGATCTCGGCGCTCGGCGGCGGCGCGGCGGCCGTCAACAACAGCATCAATGCCTACCGGACGGGTCTGGTCGGCGCCGTCGACGAGGGGTGGGCCGACAAGATCGGGCCCCTGCAGAAGGTGGCGCAGGCCGGATCGAACTTCAGCGCCGCCGCCTGGGTGGCCAAGAACTTCGGCCCGGCGCGACAGCGGCTGACGAACTGGGATGCCGGCAACCTGTCGCTGGCGGCCGGCTACGTCACCGGCGCGCAGGGCGACCAGGGCTTCGGCGGCAAGGGCACTGCCTGCTTCCTCGCTGGCGGCGGCCCGGTTGCCGCAACCACGCTGTACTGGGACGCCCTCGGGAACGCCCGCCGCACGTGCCACCACCGCGAGGCGGACGGCACGCTGCTGTCCACGTCCGCGCACCCCAACCTCTTCCTGTGGGACGGCCGTCCGGACCCGCGCAACGGCACGGACATGCTCGGCAAGCCGCGGCAGCTGGCGGACAACGGCAGCGAGAGCCACGGCTGGTACGGGGGAGACGAGGAGCACATCTTCTGCCTGACGCTCGCTGCGGCCTACCAGCTGACGGGCTCGCGCGCGCTGCAACTCACCCTCGAGTGCTGGGCCCGCAACTACTTCTACCAGCGCGGGACCACCGGCGCTGCCGCGCGCAACGGCGCCGACCGGGCGATCGGCTGGATGGCGCTGCTCGTCGCCACGCTCTACCCCGTGCTGCGCGATCGAACGCTGGCTGACGCCATGAAGACCCGGGCAGTCGACCACTTCACAGCGGTCACACTGCCGGCCATCTCGGGCAAGGCAGTCTGGCAGCCGCGGAGTGAGGGCAACCTGCTGGCCGACATCTGGCGCAACCAGAGCGGGGCCAACCCCTACGCCCAGGTCTTCTTCGCCTACCAGGCGGCGCAGGCGGCCGGCTGCCTCTGGATCTTCGGCCATGTCCTGGGCGTCGCCGCGGCGAAGTCCGCGGCGCTGACCGCTGCCCTGGGCGTGCTCGATCGCGCCTACAGCCAGCACCCGCCGAGCCCAGGTGACAGCCGTGGCCGGTGGGTCGAGTGGGACTTCGTGGGCCATCCTGCGACCGGTGCACCGCTGCCGGCATCAGCGTTCGTGGAAGGCGCTGGTGCCCACCGGGCGCCGACCGGTCAGGCGCTGCACCTGCCGGGGTGGTTCGCGTCCGCCTGGTTCCCCTTCGCCGCCTGGGTCGTCCTGCGCGAGCAGCCCGCGCACGCGCGAGCGAACAGCATCTGGGCGCAGATCACTGCCGACCTCGCCGCCTCGACGGAGATCCTCGAGTGGATCCCGCCGGTGACGCCCGAGCAGGCCGCGGCGGCGCCGACCGGCCTGCAGGCGGCCGCCACCGAGACCCAGGTGGCCCTGACCTGGGTCGACAACGCCAGCACCGAGGACCACTACGAGGTCGAGCGCGCCGACCCGGCCACGATGGCCTGGGCGGTCATCGCCTCGCCGGCGGCGAACGCGACGTCCTACACCGACACGGGGGTGTCCATCGGGCAGGCCCTGGCCTACCGGGTGGCGGCGGTCACGGCCGGCGGCCTGCGCAGCTATTCAGCCGTCGTCCAGGTGGTGATCCCCGGGCTGCCGACGGCGCCGGCGGCCCTGGCGGCGGTTGCCCATGCGAGCGAGGCCCGCATCGACCTCGGTTGGCCGGATGCGAGCGCCGGCCGGGACAGCTTCCTCGTCCAGTGGAGTTCGACCGGCACCTCGGGCTGGGCCGACCTGGCCACCGTGCCGGCCGGGCGGAGCACCCACAGCGACACCTCGGTGCCCCGCGGCACCCGGCGGTGGTATCGGGTCGCCGCCCGCTACCAGAACCTGCAGAGCGCCTGGAGCCCGGTCGCCTCGGCGCAGACGGCAGGGCTGCTGACGCCGCCGACCGGGCTCACGGCCACGGCGCACGCCACGCTGCCCCAGGTTGCGCTCGCATGGTCGAACCCGACCAACGGCGCGCTGAGCGTCGAGATCCAGCACAGCCCCAACAGCGCCGGCCCCTGGGCCGTGCTGGCGACCGTCAGCGCGACTGCCTTCGCACACACGGACACGACCATCGGCTACGGCCAGACCAGGCACTACCGCGCGGTGGTGCGGAACGCCGTCGGCCCCAGCGGCCCCAGCAACGTCGCCTCGGCCACCGCGGCCGCGGGCCTGCCGGCGGCGCCGACTGGCCTGACGGTCACGCCCCACGCCACACTGCAGCGCCTGACCCTGGCGTGGACGCCGGCCGCCGGCGTCACGGCGCAGGAGGTCGAGCGGTCGCCGAACGGAGAGACGGGCTGGGTCGCGCTCGACGCCGGTGCCGCGGCCGTGGGGCTCGACGACAACGCCGTCCTCTACGGCCAGACGTGGTTCTACCGGGTCCGTGGCGTCAACGCGCAGGGGGCCGGCCCCTGGACGGCCGCCGTGGCCGGAACCGTGTTCCACGGGCTCCCGGCCGCCCCGGCCAGTCCGGCCGCCCAGGCCCACGTCAGCGACCCGCAGATCACCGTGTCCTGGTCGCTGGGTTCGTCCGTGACCGAGATCCTGGGCCACGAAGTCCAGCGCAGCGCGGACGGCTCGACCGGCTGGGCCCGGCTCGACGACGAGTTGGCGGCCGGCGCCACGTCCTATGTCGACACCGCCCTGACCACCGGTCAGGCGGCCAGCTACCGCGTGCGCGCGCGCAACGCCCAGGGCTGGGGCGCCTGGAGCACCGTGGTGTCGGCGACCACTGCCGGCGTCCCGCCGGCGCCGGTGCTGCCGGAACCGGGGTCCCCGGACGCGCCGAGCCTGCTGGTCGCCGCGGCGCCGGAGGCGCCGGGCCAGATCGATCTGACCTGGCAGGACAACGCCAGCAACGAGGTGACGCAGGAGATCCAGCGGAGCGTGGTCAGCGCGGACGGCCCATGGTTCCCGCGCGCGACGCTCGGCCCCAACGACGAGGACTACAGCGACACCGAGTTGCTGCCCTCGCAGCAGGCCTGGTATCGCATCCGGGCGGTGAACGGCGCGGGCCCGAGCCTGTGGAGCAACGTCGCGACGGCGACGGCCTCGGCGGAGGACACCACCTACGAGGACCCGGTCGACCCGGAGGCGCCGGCCGCCCCGTCGAACCTCACCGCCACGGCGCACGCCACGGATCCGGAGGTCACCCTCGAGTGGGACGACAACTCCGACGACGAGACCGGCTTCGACCTGCAGCGGGGCGCGGTGCCCGCGCTGCCGGCGACCGAGATCCAGTGGGCAACGGTCGCGACGCCGACGCTGAACGTCGAGTCCTACCTGGACGCCGCGGTCCAGCCTGGCCAGGTCCTGGCCTACCGGGTCCGCGCCGTGAACGCCGCCGGCCCGAGCGACTGGAGCGCCATCGCCTACGCGACCGTCGCCGGCCGCGAGCCGCCTCACGACCCGGCGACGCCGACCGGCCTGACGGCCACGGCCCACGCATCCCTGGACCACATCACCCTCGAGTGGGACGTCGCAACGGTCGAACCGGGAGCCGTCGTCGAGGTCCAACGGTCGGCCAATGGGGTGGACGGATGGGCCGACTTGCCGGCGCCGCCGGCCAACACCCCGCAGGGCCAGTACGTCGACGGCGGCACCGGCTGGGCCGCGACCTGGTTCTACCGCATCCGCGCCGTTCTGGCCGGCCGCCCCAGCCTCCAGTGGTCCGCGGTCGCGTCTGCGACCACCGTGCAGCAGCCGGGCCCGACGGCGCCGCCGTCCATGCTTCGCGCGAGGCTGCGGGTTGGGACCACGGTCACGGACGTGACGTGGCAGGACAACGCCAGCAACGAGATCTACTTCCTGCTGCAGCGCAGTTCCGACGGCGGCCGCACGTGGGTGAACGCCGCCCAGCCCGGCGAGATCGGCCCGAACGTCGAGGCCTGGGAGGTCGACGACGGTGGGTGACATCTGGCGGATCGCGGCGATCGGGCCCGACGGCGGATCCTTCTCGGAGACCGCCGAGACCGAATACGGCCTGATCGTCGAGGGCGGCACGGGGATCGCGGACGCCAACAGCTACGCATCGCTGGCGACCGCCGACGCCTACTTGAGCCGGCGCCGCAACCCTGCCGCCTGGGCGGCGGCGACGATCCCCCAGCGCGAGCAGGCTCTCCGGATCGGGACGCAGGCCCTCGATCTGACCTACGCCACCCGCTGGGTCGGGATTCCGGCATCGACGACCCAGGCGCTCCACTGGCCCAGGGCGCATGCTGTCGACCTGCACGGGAACGCCATCGGCCAGACCGCGGTGCCCGTGGTCGTGGTGCACGCCGCCATCGAGATCGCGGTGCGGTTCCTGGAGGACCCGGCGAGCGTCATGCCCGACCGGCAGGCCGGGTCGGGCGCCGCGCGCAGCTCGTCGATCAGCATCGGGCCCATCACCGAGAACATCACGTTCCAGGGTGCGGCCGAGGTGGAGCCCGTCTTCGTCGTCGTCGAGCGCCTACTGCGCAGCGCCGGCCTGCTGCAGGCGACGCAATGGATGGTGCGATGACCGCCGCCGCCAGGGAGGAGCGACTCGGCGCCCAGGTCCTGAGCGCGCTGCAGCGCAACGGGGTGGACATCACCATCGAGCGCGACAACGCCGACCACAGCATCGGGAGCGTTCCGGCCGACCTGCAGACGCAGCCGGCGACGTCATCGGACCCGGTCGAGTTCAGCAGCCACCTCGTCAACGGTGAGTCGATCCGAGCCGGCGACGCGAAGGTCTACGTCGCGGCGCGCGGCTTGGCATGGGCGCCCGGCGCCGGCGACGTGGCGATCGTCTCCGGCACCCGCTGGGTCGCCGTGGCGGTGCGGACGCACGCACTGAGCGGCACGGTGCTGCTCTACGAGCTGCACGTCAGGAGGGCGGCGTGAGCGACAACCTGGGCGAATTCGTCCTGGGGCTCGACTCGTTCCGCACCGAGGTCGAGTCGGCCAGCCTCGAGGAGCACAAGCGCGTCTGCCTCCGTGCGCTGCAGGGCGTGGTCCTGATGTCGCCGGTGGGCAACCCAGCGCTCTGGCGGAGCAAGCCGCCGAAGGGCTACCACGGCGGCCAGTTCCGGCGGAACTGGCAACTGTCCATCGGGCAGCCAGTGAGCGGGATCGCGTCCGGCGTCGACCCGAGCGGCGCGATCGCGATCGCCGAGGGCTTGCTGGTTCTGCATGGCCTGCGGGTGCCGTTCTCCATCGCCTACCTGCAGAACAACCTGCCCTATGCGCTGCCGCTCGAGCAGGGCCACAGCACCCAGGCCCCACAGGGCATGGTCGCCGTCACGGTCGCTCGACTCCAGGCCGAGAGGAGCGGAGGGCTCTGATGGTCTCGGCCGTGCACGACGCGATCAAGCAGCGGTTCCGCACCCAGGTGGAGATCGGCCTGGGAATGCCGGTGGTCTACGACAACGGCGCCCACCGCGAGGACTGGCCGCTGTGGTGTCGGTTCTCGGTGCTGGGCGGCACCACCAGGATCGCCACCGTGGCGGGCCCGGGCCAGAGGCGCTACCGCACAGTCGGCGTGGCCGTCGCTGAGGTCTACGCCCCTGTCGGCAAGGGCGAGGAGCCCATGCGGATCGCGCACGACGCCATCGTCGCAGCCTTCCGCGGCCAGGCGATCACGAGCCCCGACATCACCTTCTCGGCGCCATCGGTCAGCGCCGGCTTCCGCGACGGTGGGTGGTGGAAGCGCAACATCGATATCCCCTTTCGCGCGGATGAAATCGCATGAGTGACAGCAATCGCCTCCAGTTGTCGATGGTCGAGGAATCGACCTTCGGCGTCACGCCCGGCACGCCGACCCTGCTGAAGTTCAACAAGGCCAGCTCCACGCTGGAGGCTAACGTCGACTACACGCAGAGCCGCACGATCCGCGAGGACCGGAACGTGCCTGATCTGGTGCGGGTCAACAACCGCGCCGGCGGCGACATCGAGGCCGAGCTCCAGTACGACGTCACCGGGGCGCAGTGGTGGACCATCAAGCGGTCGCTGCAGGCTGACGCGGAGACGGCCGCCGCGTCCCAGGCCACCGGCATCACTGCGAGCACGCAGGTGCTGACGGGCACCGGCGTGGGCACCGGCAAGGAGGTCGGCGACGTCGTGCGCGTGCGGACCAGCGGGGACGTCCTGGTCGGGTACTTCCGGGTCGTCACCGTCGGATCGTCCAGCAGCATCACCGTCGAGGGCGGCTGCCCCGACGGCAGCAACTACAAGGTGGACCGTGGCGTGCGACTTAAGAACGGCAGCACGCAGAAGTCGGCCACGATCGAGATCGCCTATCTCGACGTGAGCAAGTACGAGGTCCTGACCGGGCTCGTGCCGGACTCGTTCGGCGTGCGCATCCGCGATGGCGAGATCTCGACCTGGGCGGCCAGCTTCCTCGGCAAGACCAGCAGCCAGCGGACGGCGATCGCGGGGTCGAGCTACACCCCCGCCCCCACGACGTCCGTGATGGACTGCAAGGGCAACGTGCCGGTGCTGCGGGTGGGCGCCACCGACTACGCCGCGAAGTCCATCGACTTCCGGTGGGTGAACAACAGCGCCGCGCGCACGGTGATCGGCACGCAGGGCGCCGTATCGATCCGCTCCGGGTCGTTCGTGCTGACCGGGTCGGTGGAGGCCTACTTCTCCGACTTCGTCGAGTACGAGAAGTTCCTGGCGAGCACGGACAGCGCGATCCTGGTGGTCACCCAGGACAACGCCGGCAACGCCTTCGCCTGGTCGCTTCCGCGCGTGAAGTGGTCGAGGGTGGGCCAGCCGACGCCCGGCCTGGATCAGGACGTCATGCAGCGCCTGTCCTTCCAGGCTGTCCTGCATGCCACCGAGGCCCTCAGCGCGCGAGTGATCGCGTTCGCCGCATGACCAAGCTGAGCCGCTTCCGCGCGCTTCCGGACCTTGCCTCGGACGGGCTGTGGTTCGACTTCGAGGCATGGGATCTCCGTCCCCGAGCCACGCCGTCGGCGACCACACTGTGCGTGCGCGTGGGCCGGATGCGATCGCCGCGGTGGCGCAACCGACGCGCCGAACTGATCGAGTCGCGCAGGGAGGATCTCCGGGTCGCCACCGACGCGAGCGGCGCTCGGCTGCTGGACGAGATCACGACTCGGTGCCTCGCCGAAACCATCCTCCTGGGGTGGGCGAACCTCGACGACGACGACGGCAACCCGATCCCCTACAGCCCCGAGAAGGCCTACGAGATCCTGCAGGACCCGGCCAACGACCCGTTGCGCCAGTTCGTCGTCGAGGCCGCGAGCGACCGCGAGGCCTTCGCGCACAAGGTGGAGGCCGATGCCCTGGGAAACTGACCGAGGTCCTCGTCTGGCGGCTGCGCTGGAACGAGGGCCAGATCCGCTTCCTGGAGCGACTCGCCGCTCAGCGCCGGCGGGAGGGTCGCTCTGTGCCCCGAGCCATCGCCGAGCGGCCATCCGTGGCGGCGACCGCCGAGGAGTTCTGGCAGGCCTTCCTGGAACTCAGCCGGGCCCGGTCGTGCGGGTTCGGCGCCAACCCCATCCCGTGCACCGAGGTCGCTGCGTGGTGCCGCCTGCACGGCGTGGCGAAGTGGCGGCGGCCGACCTTCTGGCGCATCATCTCGGCGTTGGACGGCGTCCTGCTGGCGTCGCAGGCGAAGAGGGGGGTTGCAGATGACGACCCTGCGCCTGGCGATCGACGCGACCGGGATGCGGCGAGGCGCCGAGGAGGCGAAGCGCGCAACCGATGAGGTCAAGGGCGGGGCCGAGCAGGCCGTTGCGGCGACGCGCCGCCTGGACCAGACGTTCGAGGAACTCTCCACAGGCAGCAGCGTCACCGCGCGCGACTCAGCGACCCGGCTCGGGCGGTCGTTCGAAGTGCTCCGCCCGCAGTTGGACGGCCTCACGCTGAGCGGGAGCACGGCGAAGCAGTCGATGGAAGGCGTCGGGAAGGCGCTGACCGCTGCGGGCAGTGTCCAGGGAGCGGTGGCCGGGCTGTCGCAGATCCAGGCTGGCTTCGGCGGCATCGCCGGAGCTGCGCAGGGCGCATCACTGGCGCTCCTGCAGTCGGGAAAGGCCTTCGAGTCCATCCGCGGCCTGCGCATCGAGCAGCAGGTGCAGCAGACCGCGTTCAACTACGCCACCCTCAGCAACGAGATCCGCAACACCACCGTGGTGTCCAACGGACTCGCGGCCGCGTGGCGCGCGCACCCCGTGTTGCTGATCGCGTCCGGGATCTCGATCGCCGCCTCGGCGCTCTCGCTGTTCACGGCCGGCATGGACGAGGCGAAGGAGGCGGCCGACTCCCTCGCGTTCGGCGTGGACGGCCTCCGCTCGGCGCTGCGCAGCCTGTCCGAGATCCGAGCGGCGCAGATGCGAGCCTTCGAGTTCGGCGACGCCGGCGAGTTGAACCGCCAGCGCCTTGGCGAACTCGACCGGCTCAAGGGTCTGAGCGTGAGCCTGCGGTCGGGCAAGGACGCCGACAAGCCGTATCCGATCGCCGACCTCGCGTTGGCTCTCGGCACCAGCGAGGAGAGCTTGCGTCGAGTTCTGGGCGACCAGGGGATCGCCCGCACTCCGGATCGCGTCATCGAGACGGGCCGTGGCGCATTGATGCGGCCGGGGGTGGAACTCGGCGCCACGCCGGATGCCGCCATCCGGGCGACCGAGGCGCGCATCCGCCGCCTGGAACAGGAGTTCTCGGGTGCAGCCGGCAGCCGGTTCGGCCGCGGTGAGGATCCCGATGCGGTGCGGCGCGACCGGAAGGCGGATCTGATCGGGCCTCCGGCGCCACCGGTCGCCGACCTGCGCGATCCCGTTCCCGAGCACGGGCGCGAGGGCGTGCGCGACTACGTGCTGGCGGTCCGGGAGGAGACTCGGCTTGCCGCCATGGCGCGCGAGGAGCGCGAGCAGGAGATTGCCGTGCTGCACGCGAAGGCCATCGCGCAGCAGCAGAACACCGCCCTCACTGCAGAGGAGGAGCGCATCATCCGCGAGCAGGTCGGGCTGCAGCAGGAGATGGCGCAGTTGCGCGACCTCGGCGAGGACGTTGGCGCCGCCATCGGCAGCGGCCTGCTGAACGCGGCGCAGGCAGGCGGCAACCTCCGGTCGGTGTTGGCTGGCATCATCCAGGACCTCGGCCGGATCGCGCAGCAGATGGCAATCCGCGGCCTCTCCGGAGCCTTCGGGCAGGCCTTCGCGGGCGGCGCGGGCACCGGCGCCGGGTTTGGCACAACGCCGACCCAGGTGCAGAGCGACTTCGGGACGTTCAACAACAACGCGAGCTGATGGGCTTCCACGACGTCAGGTTCCCGGCCGACATCGCCTACGGGTACGAGAGCGGCCCCGGCTTCAACACCGAGGCGCAGCCGACGGCGAGCGGGCACGAGTTCCGGATCGGGCGCTGGAGCCAGGCGCGCCATCGCTACCAAGCGGCGCAGGAACTCCTGAGCGAGTCCCAGCGGGCTGCGATCAAGGACTTCTATCTGGCCCGCCGCGGCGGTCTGCACAGCTTCCGCTGGAAGGACTGGAGCGACTACACCACCGCCGCGGATGGGACGTCGGCGCCGTCGGCGCTGGACCAGACGATCGGCTCCGGCGACGGCAGCGCGGTCAACTTCCAGCTGCGCAAGCAGTACGACCTGAGCGGCCCGAACCCCTACGTGCGCCTGCTGCGGCTGCCGGTGGCCGGCACCGTACTGGTCGCGATCGACGGGACCCCGACGGTCTCGTTCACCACCAACCTGCAGACCGGCGTCATCACCCTCAACAGCGCCCCCACCTACGGCGCTGTGGTCACGGCCGGCTGCCAGTTCGACGTTCCGGTCGCATTCGACAGAACGGTCGATGAGTTGCTTCGGCAGCGCCTGACGGCCTTCCAGGTCTCGCAGATCCTCTCGATCGACATCGTCGAGGCCCTCGACGAGACGGAGTCACCGGAGTTGTGGGAGCCCGGCGGCTCGACGGTGAACATGGCGTTCAACTCGGGCATGACCCTGTCGCCCACCAGCGGCAGGTTCGTGCACCTGAAGTCGCTGGGAACCGGCGTTCCAGCCTTCTTGCCGCCGCCCGGCGACGAACTCCCCGGGGGCGAGTACTGGCTGGTGCACAACGACGCCGCCGCCAGCGGCACCGTGAGCGTGCGCGACGACGCCGGCAACCTGGTTGTGACGCTGGCCGCGGGCGAGAGCGCGCGGATCTTCCTGTCCCGCAACGATGCTGCCGGCACCACGCAGTGGGTGGCGATCTGATGGTGACCGCGATCGAGCGCCACTTCGGCGGCAGCGCCACCCTCGCGATGGCTGGCGACGTCCGCGTGCGATTCGACGGTCCGCGGTTCCTGGTCCTCGCGCCGACGGGTGCGGGCCGGAAGCTGATCTTGCCGCGCGCCGACCTGCTGCGCCTGGGCGGGCCCGCGTTCACCGTGTGGAACAGCAGCGGCACGCATGCCGTGGACGTCGTGCTGCAGGACGGCACGACAGCCCTGGCCACCGTGGCGGCCGGAGATGGGGTCGACCTCTACCTCTCGGACAGGGCGTCGCAGAACGGCGCGTGGGTGGCGATCCAGCACGGCGCTCCGGCCGCCAGCCCGGCGATCTCGGCCGAGCGACAGCCCTGGGACATCTCGCTGGACAGCTCCGCCACGGACATCAACCTGCGCCGGATCCTGCTCGCCCGCGGCTACGACGGGATCGCGCCCGTCGCCCTCTCCGTGACCATCGCGTCGGCGGTGGTCATCGGCGGCAGCACCGGCGCGGTCGCGGCACTCGACTCCGGCGCCTTCCCTGACGGCTCCACACTGCTGCTGCAGAGCCGCCTGGCGACGATCAGCGGCCCGGGCGGGCAGGGCGGCCGCGGCGGCACAATCACGCCCGGCACCCTACCGACCAACGGGCAGCCAGGCGGAGCCGCTCTCCGCCTGTGGCTCAACACCGCAATCGCGAACTACGGGACGATCCAGGGCGGGGGTGGTGGTGGCGGGGGCGGATCCGGCGGCAGCGGCGGCGGCGGCGCGGGCGGCGGCGGCGGGGCCGGATACCGGCCAGGGCCGGGCGGGCAGGGCGGCGGCAGCGGCGGCACGGACGGCGTCTCGGGCTCCCTGGCGGCGGGCGGGCCGAACGGCAACAGCGGCCCCACGGGCAGCCAGGGCGGGTTCGGCGGCGCCCCCGGCGTCGCCGGCGCCAACGCCCCATCCGGCGGCCTCGGCGGCGCCGCTGGGCCGGCGATCCTGCTGCTCAGCGGCAAGGCCATCAACACGATCGTCGCCGGGACGATCCTCGGCTCGACCGTGGGGTTCTCGGCATGACCTCCCGCCCTGGCGACGCGGCGCTGGCCTCCCTCACCTACGCGCGCGGGAAGACGCTCTGCAACACCTGGCGCGTCACCCGCCGCGACGGCGTCGTGCTCCGCTTCACCGATCACGACCGACGGCTCACGTACGAGGGGCAGGTCTTCGACCCCATCGGGATGGGCGGCGCCAGCGCCGAGCGACGCAACGCGGGCATGGCGGCCGGCAACACGGAGGTGTGGGGGTTCATCGACGAGAACACGATCACCAGCGCGGACCTGCTCGCGGACCGCTACGCGGGCGCGAAGGTCGAGCACCGCATCGTCGACTGGCGCAAGCCGTGGCTCGAGTTCCGTAAGAGCACGAAGTGGGTGACGCAGATCCAGGACGACGGCGAGCGCTGGACAGCGACGCTCGACGGGCGGACGCACCAGCTGCAGCAGCCGATCGGCGGCCGGTTCGGGGGCAGCTTCCGCCCGGTCTGCGGCTACCGGCTCGGTGACCCGGCAACCTGCCGGGCGCGGTTCGGCGGCGGCATCGCCATCGGTGCACACGCGACGTCGGGGACGGCGAGCACGGGCGGCTACAACTACCTGACCGACACGAGCAAGACCTGGACGCCCAACGAGTGGGTGAACCAGTGGGCGCTGTGCAACGGCGGCGCCGCCGAGAACCAGTTTCGGCAGGTCCTCAGCAACACGACGGACACCCTGATCGTCGCCCAGCACTGGGACGAGCCGTGGCCCGACGGGACGACCACCTACGCCGTGGGGCTCGGCGCGAGCGTCACCGTCGTGACGTCGCCGCAGGTGGTCCGCTTCAACAACGCCCACTTCCCCAGCGCCTTCTCCGACGACTACTACCGCGAGGGCGCCGCCGTGTGGGTCCATGGCGACAACGCCGGCACGACGTCGCCGATCGTCGGCTACCGCGACAGCACGCGCGAAATCAGCCTGTTGCTGCCGACACCCTTCCCGATCGCGGTTGGCGACCGCGCCATCATCCTGCCTGGCTGTGACGGCTTGCGGCAGACGTGCCACAGCAAGTTCGCCAACGTCCTCAGATTCGGCGGCAGTCCGTACGAGCCTGGCGCGCAGGCCACGATCGACCCGCCGAGCGCGAGCGCGTCATGATCACCGCCGCCGAGTTCGCTGCCGCTGCGCGGTCCCTGGTGGGAACCCCGACGCGCCACAAGGGCCGCATGCCGGGAGTGGCGCTCGATTGCGTGGGCGTCGTGCTCTGTGCCGCGCACGCCTGCGGACTGCACTGCGCGGACTTCCTCGACTACGGATGCCCCCCGGCGTCAGACTCCCTGCTGCGGGAGCTGGCCGCGGTGGCCGATCCGACGGAACCTGCGCCCGGCGCCGTGGTCGTGCTGCGCTGGGGCGGGGGAGTCGGCGCACCGTTGCATGTCGGCGTCCTGTCAGGGGTGGGCCAGGATGGCGCATGGCGTTTCGTGCACGCTGGCACGTGGCGCGTGCGCGAGATCCCCCTGGACGACGGGTGGCGCGACAGCCTGCACAGCGCCTGGCGTCTGCGAGGGGTGGCGTAATGGCAACGCCGATGAGCGGGCTGGGGATGGCGGCCCACAACGCCTATGCGGTCTCCACGGCTGGCAAGGCCGCCGGCGCCACGGCGGTCAACCCGTTCCTCGGGTTTGGCATCACGATCGCGGCAACGCTGATCGACCAACTGTTCCTGATGCCAAAGCTGCGCGGCAAGGGTCGCCAGCAGGCACAGCCGGATCGCCTCTTCGACCTGCCCGCCAGCTCTCTCGCGACCGGCTCGCCGCGCATCTGGGCCATGGGCCGGCGCGTTCGCACGCCTGCGCACGTGGCGGCGTTCTGGAAGCGGGAGATGGCGATCAGCACCGGCAGCGCCAAGGTGGGCCGCATCACGCGCCGCGAGGTCTTCGGCGACGGCTTGATCGTGCTCAACGACCGGCAGAGCCGCGGCATCGTGCAGTTGCTGTTCGACGGCCGCGTCGCCTACTGGAACGAGCGCAACCTGGTCACCGTCCGGACCAGCGACATGACGGCGTCGACGCCTGGCAGTGGGCGGCTTCGCCTGACGATGAACACGCTGCAGGAACTCGACTTCACCCACCGCTTCGTGGTCGGCGACGTCGTCCGCCTGCGGCACTTCCACAGCCCGACCGGCGTCAACGGCTACTGGCGCGTCCAGGCGATCGTGGGACACAGTGTGACGGCGCCGTCGTCGGTCACGCTCGATCCGCTGGAGGCGCAGGCCGCCGCCGCGGCGACGCCCGGCAGCGCGCTGACGCCTGCCATCGTCGAGCGGGTCGACGATGCCATCATCGTCACGGGGTACACCGGGACCGTCGTCCTGGTCGGCACCGTCGACAAGTGGGTCCGCCTCACCAATGCCGCCGCGGAGCGCAACGTCGGCGAAGTGTTCCGCACCGGCGACGACGTCATGCTCACCGGCTGGAGTCCGTCGTCGGTGAACGGCCGATACCGCGTGGCCCGGGGAATCCTGCCAGCGAACCAGGTCTGGCTGATCCCCTACGGCGCCGGCGCACCAACCTTGCCGGCGGTGGGGACAGGAATCACATGCGGGGCTCCGAACGCGCAGATCCAGTTCTACTCGACCCAGCGCTACTACCCAGGGCTCTTCGGCGCCGATCCGGTGTTCCGCCGCGGGACCGAGGATGAAGGCGAGGACGCAACGATCGCGGAGCATGAGCCGACGGGCACCATCCCGGGCTTCCGTGGGCAAGCCACGCTGAGCTTCCGCGACCTGAACCTCACCGACTTCGGCAACCGCGCACCCAACGTCGAGGTGATCCAGGAGGTCGATGAGTCCCTGACGTGGGCGCAGGCGATCGCGCGCATCCTCGAGCGGCACGGCCTGACGCAGGACGACTACGACGTCAGCCTGGTGCCGACCGATCAGTGCGAGGGGTACTACCTCCGAGGGGTTCAGCCGACAACGACGGCGCTGCAGCCGCTGCTGGTGGCGAAGCAGGTCGCAACGCAGGAGCGCGACGCCAGGGTCGCGTTCTTCCCGATCGAGCGGGCCGATGTGGTCCGAATCCGCAACGGAGCAGCCTTCTCCGACTTCGGCGCGAACGGTGCCGGCGGCCCGAAGTACTCGACCACGCGGCAGGACGTCGAGCGGCTGCCGACCGCGCTCGACGTCAGTCACCAGGACCCGGACAGCAGTTACGGCGAGGGCGTTCAGCCGGCCGGGTTGCGCGCTCCGCTCGGCGTCGAGCACGAGAACGCCCAGCAGTTGCACCTCGACACCCTGGTGCTGACCCGGCAGCAGGCAAGGAACCTGGCCGGCACGGTGGTGCGCCGGACGTGGCTCAACAGCCACGCGTACGACATGCTGCTGCCGGCCAGCTACTGCCACCTGCTTGAGAACGACCTGCTCACATGGACCGACGACGCTGGCGAGGTCCATCTGGCGCGGGCCACCAGGGTGGAGGTGGGAAGCAACTTCACCGTGCGGGTCCGTGCGGTGCGGGAGACGCTCGATGCCGGCGTGACCGGCTCGCCTGTGCAGTCGGGCTCTGGATCGCCACCGGTGATCGTGCCGCCGCCGACCGAGATCGCGGCCGAGATCCTGGACATGCCGCCGCTGATCGACGAGCACGCAGGGGCCCCAGGGCTCTACCTGTGCGCGGGCGCGCGCCGCGGCGGGCACTGGGCGGGCGTCCGCGTCTACGAGAGCACCGACGGCGGAACGAACTACAGCCTGATCGGGACGCTCGACGGCCAGAGCACGATCGGGTTCGCCGACACGGCGCTGCCAGACGGCTCGCCGAGCGAGGAGGTTGGCAACGCCACGCCCACGTGGGACACGACCAGCACGGTCGACATCACCCTTGAGAGCGACGGGCTGATCCCGTTGGTGACGATGACGCAGGCCCAGGTGCGGGACCAGCGGTTCAACTGGGCCATCCTGGGGAACGAGATCATCGGGTTCGCGACCGTCACGGCGCTGGGCGGGAACAGCTACCGCCTCTCGACGCTACTGCGAGGTCTGCGCCGGACGGTGCCGACGGGCCACGTAGTCGGCGAGCGATTCGTGCTGCTGTACCACGGCACGCCGGTCTTCCTGGCCACCGGGATGTTCCGGTCGCTGTCTGGTGTGGCGCAGCCCGAGGCGACCCTGCACTACAAGTTCGTGCCGACCGGCCGGACCCTGGTGGACGTGCAGGCCATGGAGTTCGACCTGGGAGCATGGAACGCTCGTCCGTTCCCTCCCTACGACATCAGCAGCGAGCTGGAGCCCAACAACGACGTCCTGTTCTCGATCACCGAGCCGCACACCCGGCGCAACCTGCCCGTGGCGGCCCTGCCGCCCTTCCCGTTCGACGAATCGTTCGAGGAGTACGTCTGGCGGGTCTACGCCGACGGGACCTACGGGGCGGTCGTGGCAACCCTGACCAGGACGAGCCGGGGCCCCAACGGCACCGGGTCACCGCGAACCCGCGACCGCAGCATCCTCTACACCGCGGTGGAGCAGGCCGACGACATGCTGACCCCCGGGGCGACGCTCTACTACGACGTCCGGCACATCGGCGACCACGGGGAGAGCCGGGCCGTGAGGGCTACGACGTGAGGTGCGCAGGATCCGGCGTTGCCATGTGCCGGCGAACCGGATTGGCTGGCCCGCGTCGTGACCATCAAGACCAAGCGGGACCCCGTCGCCCTGCGGGAAGACCTCTCGCCGGGGGCGGCATTCCCGATCGGGAACACCCGCATCGTGGGGGACGACGACACTACGCCCAACCTCGAGGTGGTCTCGTCGGGGGGCGGCACCGTCATTCAGGCCACCGACGAGAACGGCGACCCGCTGTGGCGCGTCGATTCCGCTGGCGTGGTCCAACTGCTGGAAGATGGCAGGCTGAGATTCGACCCGGACGCAGTCCTCAACGGACGCACCGGGAGGCTGCAGACTTGGGAGGCATGAGCGATGGCTTGGCGGCAGATTCTGGATGACGGCGATCTCTTCTCAGGCGCAATGACCACGGTGGGCGGCGGCTCTGGAACCGCCACCGCCGGCTCCGCCACGACGCTGGCCCGGTCCGACCACAGGCACGCATTCGTGCCCGAGGAGGACCTGGACATGCAGGGGTATCGGCTGACGAACCTGCCGACTCCTGTGAGCGCGAGCGAAGCGGCGACGGTGGGCTACGTCGACGCGAAGGTGCAGGGCTTCACGGTGAAGACACCGTGCCGCGTGGCGACCACGGCGAACATCACGCTGAGCGGCACGCAGACCATCGACGGCGTGTCGGTGGTCGCCAACGACCGCGTGCTGGTGAAGGACCAGAGCACCGGGAGCCAGAACGGCATCTACGTCTGCCAGGCGGGTGCGTGGAACCGGGCGACCGACGCGGACATCTCCAGCGAGGTGGTAAGCGGCATCTCGGTGCAGGTGAACGAGGGCACGGTCAACGCCGACACGACGTGGGTCCTGACGACCAATGACCCGATCACGCTGGGCACGACGGCGCTGACCTTCACACAGTTCAGTGGTGCGGGCCAGATCACGGCCGGCGCGGCGCTGACGAAGAGCGGCAACACGCTCGACTGGAACCCGGACAACAGCACGCTGGAGGTCAACGCCGACGCGGCCCGCATCAAGGCGCTGGGCATCACCAACAGCCACATCAGCGCCAGCGCAGGAATCGCGCTGTCGAAGCTGGCGACGGACCCGCTGGCGCGTGCGAACCACACCGGCACGCAGACGGCCGCCACGATCTCGGACTTCACCAGCGCGGTGCAGGGCACCGCGGTCGGCGGCGACCTGACCGGCACGGTCAGCAACGCGCAGATCGCCGCCGGCGCGATCATGAACGCGGACATCAACGCCAGCGCGGCGATCGCGCTGAGCAAGCTCGCCACCGACCCGCTGGCTCGCGCCAACCATACCGGCACCCAGCTCGCGAGCACCATCAGCAACTTCGACACGCAGGTGCGCACGTCGCGGCTGGACCAGATGGCGGCGCCGACGGCGAGCGTGGACTTCAGCAACGCCAGCGCCACGATCAACGGCCTGAAGCCGGTCAGCTACACCACGGCGGGCCGGCCGACCGAGCAGACCGGCCGAATCATCCACGACAGCACCATCAACCGGCTGATGGTGAGCCGGTAGGCCACATGGGGCTGGCGGATCGGGTGCGGCAGCGGGAGGCCATGGAGCGCGGTGAGATCCCGCCGCCTCCTGCGCTTCCGCTCCCGCCCGCAGAGCCCCGGGTGCTGCTGCTGCGCCACGACACGCCGACGCCCCCTCCGCCGCCGCCGGCAGAACCGCCAGCCCCGCCGCCGGAGCACGTCCACGAATGGGTCCCGGACGAGGTCGCCGGCTACGCGACGTGCGCGTGCGGGAGGACGGCTCGTCTGGTGGAGAAGGCGCAGCGATCGGCTCCGGAGCAGGCGCCGGCTGCCGCCCCGTCGGCGCCACCGCCACCTGCCCCAGCGGCGGCGGATGCCTCACCGCCAGCTCCTTCGCCCAAGCCGCCGCCTGCAGCCGCTCCACCCCAGGCCCCGTCTGCCGGCGATCGAGTGGTCGGGACCATCACGCGGCAGATGCCGGTCAGCGTGCCGGTGACCGCGCGCGAGTTCCTGGCCATCGCACGGCACGAGGCCGAGGCACTGCACAACGCGATCATCGACCTGGCGCAGCGCCTCGGCGCCGGCGCGCCGACGATCATGCTGGCGGCGCAGATGGCGATCGACACTGCCCTGCGCGCTGAGCGGGCCCGGGCGGAGCGGGAGGCGCAGCTGTGACGTGGCGCCAGTTGGTCGACGACGAGGACGTCGCCCTGACGCCGACCGCGGACAAGGTTCCGCTCGCCGACGGCAGCGGAAAGCTGCGGCTCGACTGGCTCGGCAGCACGCTGACCAACTGGGACAGCGCCATGGCGGCGATGCGCGCCAAC
>CAZMGG010000038.1:0-33542 GCA_964565715.1 uncultured candidatus Brocadiaceae bacterium
AGACGCCGCGGGAGACGCGGAACGCGCTGCGCTACGTGCTGCAGAACGGCAAGAAACACGCCGCCGAAGGCGGCGAGATTGCGGTCCCGCAGGCCATCGATACGTTCACCTCGGCGCCATGGTTCGATGGGTTCCGCGAGCCGCTCACGGTTCGCGGTCTGGAGGTGATCGTCCGCCCGATCACCGACTCCCGCACCTGGCTGCTCACGCTCGGCTGGCGGCGCCACGGCCTGCTGTCGGTGCACGAACTGCCGAAGACCGCGTGAAGCGGGCGCGGGCGCCCGCTTCAAGCGCCCCGATCACGCCAGATCGACGATCTGCACCGCCTGCACCGGCTCGTAGCCGAGATTGCAGATGCTGGCGTTGACGAACAGCACCCCGTCGCGCGTCTCCCGCCCGCTGGCCTCGTGGATGTGGCCGAACAGGTGCACCCGCGGCCGCAGCGCCCGCACCCGCTCCAGCAGTTCCTCGCAGCCCACCGGCTCACCGCGCGCCGTCAGGTCGAGGATGCCGTGCGGCGGCCCGTGGGTGATCAGCACGTCGGTGTCGTCCGGGATCAGCGCCCACTTCTCGCGCAGCCGCGGCCCGCGCGGCAGGTTGAAGGCCCAGTCGTAGAACCACGGCTGCCACGGGCTGCCCCAGAAGCGCACGCCGTCGATGGTGACGCCGCTGTCCTGCAGGTACGTCGCGTGCCGCAGCAGCGCGCGCGACTCGGCGGGCCGACGCTCGAAGCCGAAGTCGTGGTTGCCGGCGATCACGACCTTGTGCCGGTGCGGCAGCCCGGCGAGGAACGCGTCGAACGCGGCGATCTCCGCCGGCGAGCCGTGACCCGTGAAGTCGCCGCAGTGCACCAGCACGTCGCCGTCGGGCACGGCGAGCCCGTGGTGGCGGTTGTGGGTGTCGCTGAGGACGACGAGACGCATCCCGGGATGCTACGCAGGCGCCGGACCGCCGTCGCGGAGGAGCCGCTTGCTGATCTTGCCGGTGCCGGTCTTCGGCAGCTCCGCCAGCACCCGCACCTCGCGCGGCGCCTTGAAGTGGGCGATGCGGCCGCGGCAGAAGGCGATCACCTCGGCGGCGTCGACCGCGACACCGGGCCGCGGCACCACCGCCGCCACCACGCGCTCGCCCCACAGCGGGTCCGGCACGCCGAACACGGCGCACTCGAGCACCGCCGGATGCCGGTAGAGCACGTTCTCGACCTCCACCGAGTAGACCGCCTCGGCGCCGGTCTTGATGACGTCCTTCTGCCGATCGACGATGTCGACGTAGCCCTCGTGGTCGATGGTGGCGAGATCGCCGGTGCGGAGGAAGCCGTCCTCGTCGAACGCCGCCGCCGTGGCGTCGGGCTGGTTCCAGTAGCCGCGCGTCACCGTCGCGCCGCGCACCCGGATCTCGCCGACGGCGCGGCCATCGGCGGGCACCGGCGCGCCGGCCGCATCCACCACCTTCAGCTCGACGCCGCGGAACGGCCGCCCGGTCTTGCACACGTAGCGCAGCCGTTCGGCCTCGGGCAGCGCGCGCAGGTGCGGGTGCAGCAGGCTGAGCGTCAGGTACGGACTGGTCTCGGTCATGCCGTAGGTCTGCACGTACTCGCAGCCGAACACCGCCAGGATCGCCCGCACCACTTCCGGCGCGATCGGCGCGCCGCCCGACAGCATCGCCCGCAGCGCGAAGCCGCCGCCGGCCGCGGCCGGATCCTTCACCATCAGGTTCAACATGGTCGGCACCAGGTTGGTGATGGTGATGCGCTCACGCCGCAGCAGCGCCAGCGCCGCGTCGGCGCGGAACTGCGGCAGGAACAGGTGGCAGCCGCCGGCCATGGTGATGGCGAAGGTCGCCCAGGCGTCGGCGAGATGGAACATCGGCGCGATGTGGGCCCAGCGGTCGGTGGCGCCGAGATCGAGTTCGAGCACCGCCGCCTCGGCGTGGGTCACGACGTTGCGGTGGCTCAGCATCACGCCCTTCGGCCGGCCGGTGGTGCCTGACGTGTAGTAGAGGTGGGCCAGCGCGTCGGCATCGCCGGGGGTGGGGTCGAACGGGGCGGGGTTTTCGTTGCTGTCGGCGTCTGCGGCCATCAGGTCGTCGAGGTCGGCGATCGTGATCCCGGTCGAGGGCCCCGCCGCCGCCGCCGCGGCGGCCGCGGCGGCGGCGGCGGCGCCCGACAACTCGCGGCCGTGCAGCAGCACCCTCGCCCCGCTGTCCTGCAGGATCGCGCCGAGTTCGCCCGCCGACAGCCGCGTGTTCAACGCCACCAGCACCGCGCCGCAGCCGTCGACGGCGAAATAGGCGAACCAGAACGCCGCGCCGTTGCCCGCCAGCACCGCCACCCGGTCGCCGGGCCGCACGCCGAGCCGGCGCAGGGCCCTGCCGAGCCCGCGCGCCGCCGCCAGCGCCCCGGCCCAGGTCCACGAAGCGTCGCCATCGCGCAGAGCCGGGCGCCCGGCATGGTCCGCGGCCGCCCGTTCGAGCAGGTCCCAGAGGTTCACGGCGGCATCTGTAGCGCCATGGGCCATCGCTGTCATGGACGGCGGGCCGCAGCCGCGCTCTAGTCGGCGCTTCCGCCGCATCCGCCATGACCACGCCGGTCGACGAACTGCCCTTCCTGCATCGCGACGAGCACATCGTCGCCGTCAGCAAGCCGTCGGGCCTGCTGGTGCATCCGGGCCGCGAGGGGCCGGCGGAGCCGTGCGCGCTGAAGATGGTGCGCGACCGGGTCGGCGCCTACGTCTACCTCGGCCACCGCCTGGACCGTGCCGCGTCCGGCGTGCTCGTGTTCGCGCTCAGCCCGAAGATCGCCGCCCGGCTGCAGGAGGCCATGCACACGGCCGAGCAGGGCAAGGAGTACCGGATCCTGTGCCGCTGGCCCGGCACCTTCCCGCGCCTGCCCGACGCCTGGCGCTGCGTGCGGCCGCTCACCGACGAACGCGACATCCCGCGGCGGGCGCGCAGCGATTTCCGCCTGCTGGAAGCGTTCCGCGGCTGCGCCCTGGTGGAGGCCCGGATCGCCACCGGCCGCTACCACCAGATCCGCCGGCACTGCAACCACACCGGTCGTCACGTGCTCGGCGACACCACCCATGGCAAGGGCCGGTTGAACGCGCTGTTCCGCGAGCGCTACGGCCTGCACCGCCTGTTCCTGCACCTGCACCGCGTGACCTTGCGTCACCCGGTCACCGGTGCCGATGTAGCCCTGCACAGCCCGTTGCCGGCGGACCTGGAGTCCGTGCTGGCGGCGTTGCGGGCCGAACGAGCCGCCGTGTGAGCCAGTCGATCGCCTTCGTGTCCCTGGTCAACGACCGGGCCCAGTTCGCCGCCTGCCAGCAGTCGCTGTGGGCGCAGGCCGAACCGTTGCCGCCATGGCTGATGGTGGAGCCGAACGCGCGGGGCTGGAACGCCGCCGAGGGGCTCAACTGGGGGATCGGGCAGGCGGACGCCGACTGGATCCTGTGCGTGCACCAGGACCTGCTGTTCCCGGCGGGCTGGTGGGGGCGCCTGCGCGCGCAGCTGGCGGCGCTGCCGGCCGACGTGGCGGTGGCGGGGCTCGTGGGCACGCGGCGTTCGGGTCGCTTCCGCGGCCACATCCTCGATCCCAACGGCCACTGCTTCTGGCCGCCGCTGCCGGCCGAGGTGCTGACCGTCGACGAGCACGTGATCGCGATCCGGCGGGCGAGCGGCCTGCGCTTCGACCCGGCGACGCCGGGCTTCCACTGCTACGGCGCCGACCTGTGCCTGCAGGCGCGGCGGCAGGGCCGAAGGGTGATGGTGATCGATGCGCCGGTGGTGCACCTGTCCACCGGCCGCCTGGATCCGAGCTACGACCGGGCGTCGCAGTGGCTGCTGGCCAAGTGGGGCGCCGAGGTCGGCTGGATCCTGCCGACGCCGACCATCATCGTGCAGGACGCGCGGCGGGCCGGCTGGCTGCGGCGGACGCTGTTCCGCTGGCGCCGCCGCCGCGACCGGCTGCAGCGGAACGCGTCGTGCGGCGACCCGCGCTGCGGCCAGGGCGTCGCCGCGGCGAAGGTGGGCGCGTGAACTCGGTCCTGCTGATCGCCTACTTCTTCCCGCCGAAGGGCGGTGCGGGCACCCAGCGCTTCGGCAAGTTCTGCAAGTACCTGCCCGAGTCGGGCTGGCAGCCGCAGGTGGTCGCCGCCGGCGACGACCAGCGCGACCGTTCGGCGCCGCACGACGATCCGACGCTGGCCGCCGAACTGGCGCACGTGCCGGTGCGGCGCATAGGTCCGGCGCGCGGCACGCCGCTGCAACGGCTGCGGCGCCGCCTGCGGCTGTGCCTCGACGAGGACGAATGGGCCTCGGCGGCGCTGGCGGCGGCCCGCGACTGGGCCCGCGCCGAGCGTCCGGACTGCGTGCTGACCACGTTGTCGCCGTTCGCCGCCTACCGCATCGGTCACGCGCTGCGGCGCGAGCTGGATCTGCCGTGGGTGCTCGACCTGCGCGATCCGTGGGCCCTGGACGGCTGGCGCAGCCATCGCACGCCGCTGCACGCGGCCTACGACCTGCACCACATGCGCCGGGCGCTGCGTGCAGCCGACCAGATCGTCGCCAACGTGCCCGCGGCGGCGCGGGAGTACGTCCGGCTCGGCGCCGATCCGGCCCGCGTCGTGGTGATCCCGAACGGCTGGGACGAGGACGACTTCGCCGCCGACACCGCCGACGCCGGCGAGGGCGCGGCGCCGGTGCCGGCGGCGGAGCGCGCCGACGCCGGCACGTTCCGCGTCGTCCACCACGGCACCCTGCACGACGCCGACGCGGCGCCGGGGCTGACCCGCAACGGCCGGCCGCGCTGGCGGCACCGGCAGATCGCGCCGCTCGGCCGCACGGGCTTCTACCTGCTGCAGGCGCTGGCGGCGCTCGATCGCACGGCGCCGGAACTGGCGCGCCGGGTCACCCTGCACTTCTACGGCAACGTCGACGCTTCGCATCGCACCCTGGCCGCGCGGCTCGGCGTCGCCGACCGCGTGCGCGAGCACGGCTACGTGGCGCACGAGCGGACGATCGACTCGCTGCGCGCGGCGGACGCGGTGTTCGTGCCGCTGCACGGCGTGCCGCCGGGTGAACGGGCGCTGGTGGTGCCGGGCAAGCTCTACGAGTCGCTGGCCAGCGGCCGGCCGGTGCTGGCGGCCCTGCCCGACGGCGACGGCGCCGACCTGGTCCGTGCGCTCGACGCCGGCGTGGTGGCCGGTCCGACCTCGATCGAGGAGGTGGCCCAGGCCCTGGACGGGCTGGTGCGGCGCTGGGCCGCCGGCGATCCGGCCCGCGGCTGCGACCGGGCCCGGCTGCGGCCGTTCACGCGCCGCGCGCTCTCCGCCCGGCTCGCCGCCGTGCTGGCCGCCGCCGCCCAGGGCCGCTGCCTGCAGGCGCCGGGCTCGCCCTGGCTCGAGGTCGATCCGGCGGGGCCGGTGTCCCGGGCCGGCCTGGCCGCGGCGCCCTGACCGCCGGCGCGGAGAAAGCGCTTGACTTGCCCTGGGCGGAAACGAAGATGCGCCCTGATTCGGGCCAGAAATACGGCGAAGCCGTATTAAGGTGCCGAGGCTCGCTCTGACGTAAAGCACTGTTGATTAACAATTTACGTTCGACGCCCCACCCGAGCATGTTCGGCAAGGCGGAAACCGAGCAAGGCATGTCGCGCGTAGCTCGCCCTGACGGACGGGCCTTCCGAGCATGAACCAGAACCGAAAGTTCGCCCTCGGCGGCGGCGGCTACTGCCTCTACGCCCCCCGCTTCCCGCGCCACCAGGACACCCCCGGCTTCGCCGACGAGGTGCTCATCTTCAACGCCGCGCTGCCGCAGCTCTACGTGCTCTCGGTGGTCGACGGCCGCACGCCGGTGCACCTGGCCTGCAAGGACATCACGTTCAGCGATGGCAAGGCGAAGCTGACCTTCAAGGACCAGGCCGGCCTCGAGGTCGTCGAGACCCGCTTCGTCACCACCGACGACCGCTTCGTCTCCGAGCTGGAGTTCCACAACTCCGGCAAGACCGACCGCGAGCTCACCGTCGTGATGTGGACCCTCACCGATGTCGAGGGCGAACCGGTGAGCCAGGAGGGCGACAGCTTCCGCATCCGCCGCCAGCTCAAGTACCACACCTTCCCGCCTGTGCCGGTCGAGATCGTGTGGAGCAGCCCGGACAGCAAGGGCGCGCGCTGCCTGGTGCCGTTCTTCAGCGAGGGTGGCAGCGACCGGCCGGACTACGAGGAGACGCCGTGGTTCGACATGGCGCAGCTGCCCACCCCGCGCGCCAAGCGACCGATGGAGAAGCCGAGCCCGATCCTGCCGGACAGCCGGGTCTACGCCGGCCTGTTCCGGCCGGTGCCGCTGAAGGCGGGCCAGAAGGCGGCGCATCGCTTCGAGGCCAACGTCATCTTCCGCGGCAAGGGCGTGAACTACCGCCCGCGGCGCCCGGATCCGAAGGACGAGAACGGCCACGCGACGTTCCACGACAAGGTGCCGCGCTTCCAGTGCGACGACAAGAACCTGGAGCGGCTGGTGGCGCACCGGTTCGAGCTGCTGCACCTGCTGCGCGTGCCGCACGGCGCCGGCCTGTTCAGCTCGCCGGCGGTGTGCGAGGGCAACGGACTGTTCCACGAGCCGATCAGCTACAGCGCGCCGGCGATCATGCGCGAGGCGCGCTGGCTGAAGGACCCGACGCTCGGTCGCGGCATCCTCAAGCTGTTCTTCGAGAACATCCACCACAGCGGCCAGGTGCCGGGCCGGGTCTACATGTCGAGCCTGGACGGCGCCGACTTCTACCACGCCGACTGGGGCGGCGGCTTCGAGGCGATGGACGCGATCCACAGCGATCGCGCCACCAAGAAGGCCGTGCTGATGGCGATGCAGCGCTACGTGAAGTGGCTGGCCAACAATCGCGATCCCGAGGGCAGCGGCCTCACCGACATCGTCAACCACTTCGAGTCGGGGCAGGAGTTCTCGCGGCGCTACACGGTGATCGACAAGGAGGCGGACAAGGCCGAGGAGTTCGCCGAGCAGTTCCGGCTGAAGGGCATCGACGTGTCGGTGTTCCGCTACCGGATGGTGAAGTACCTCTTCAAGGTCGCCGACGAGATCCAGGAGAAGGCCATGGCCAACCGCTTCCAGGCCGAGGCCGAGGTCATCCAGGAGACCATCCGCAAGAAGATGTGGGACGACAAGGCCGGCATCTTCATGGACCTCGATCCGAAGAGCCGGCGCCGCACCGGGGTGAAGGCCGCGGTGGGCTTCTACCCGCTCGGCACCGACATCCCGACCCCCGACATGGTCGACAAGATGCTCGACACGCTGGGCGACCGGAAGGAGTTCTGGACCAAGCACCCGGTGCCGAGCCTCGCCATCAGCGATCCCTACTTCGACGCCGAGGGCCGCTGGAAGGGCACCCGCAAGAACTGCCCGTGGAACGGCCGCGTCTGGCCGATGATCAACTCCCACATCATGGAGGGGCTCTGCCACTGGGCCGAGCGCGGCAACAAGAAGGCGCAGAAGCTGCTCGGCGAGCTGTTCAAGAAGACCGTGGCGATGCTGTCCGGCGAGGCCGAGGGCACCACGGTCGCCAACTCGCACGAGCACTACCATCCGGAGACCGGCCTGCCGTCGCGCTACCGCGGCATCGACCTGTATCTGCACGGCTTCCTGCTCGACAACATCTTCCGCGTGGCGGGCGGCTTCGCGATCCGCTTCGGCGAGATCCAGGACGACCCGGTGGTGAGCGACATGCCGGACTTCAAGCTGCAGGGCCTGCCGCTGGGCAACAAGCTGTTCGACGTCGAGCGCAAGAACGGCAAGCTGAAGGTCTCGCCGGCGTGAGCGGCGCCGGGGCGGCGGCCCTGGTGACGATCGAGGCGGTGCGCGCGGCGGCGGCCCGCATCGCCGGGCACGTCCATCGCACGCCGGTGCTGACCTCGCGCACCCTGGATCGCGAACTCGGCGCCGCCGTGCACTGCAAGTGCGAGAACCTGCAGCGCGCCGGCGCCTTCAAGGCCCGCGGCGCCCTCAACGCCGTGCTGTCGCTCGGCGACGACGAGGCCCGCCGCGGCGTCGTCACCCATTCCTCGGGCAACCACGGCGCGGCGCTGGCCTGGGCGGCCTCCGTCCGCGGCACCCGCTGCGTGGTGGTGATGCCCGAGACCGCGCCGGCGGTGAAGGTGGCGGCCGTGCGCGGCTACGGCGCCGAGGTCGTGCAGGTGCCGGCCGCCGAACGCGACGCCGCCAGCGCCCGGATCCAGCGGGAACGCGGCCTGGTGATGGTGCATCCGTTCGAGGACCCGCGGGTGATGGCGGGCCAGGGCACCGCCGCGCTGGAGCTGCTGGAGCAGGTGCCCGACCTGGACCTGGTGATCACGCCGGTGGGCGGCGGCGGCCTCTGCGGCGGCACGGCGGTGACCGTGGCGGCTTTGCGGCCGCAGGCCCGGGTGCTGGGCGCCGAGCCGCTCGCGGTCGACGACGCCGCCCGTTCGCTGGCTTCGGGCGTGCGGCAGCCGCGGGTCGAGAACCCGCGGACGATCTGCGATGGGCTGCTGACCGCGCTGGGCGCGCCCAACTTCGAACTGCTGCGCGCGCACCGCGTACGCGTGGTGACGGTCACCGAGGACGCGGTGGCGGCGGCCTGCCGGTTCTTCGTCGAGCGGATGAAGATCGTGGTGGAGCCCTCGGCGGCGACGGTGCTGGCGGCGCTGCGGGCGATCGCCGGCGAGCTGCCCGGCCGCCGCATCGGCGCGATCCTGAGCGGCGGCAACACCGACTTCGGCTGGCTGCGATGAACGGATTCGGCGCACGCATGGCAGCGGTCGTGCTGCTGGCGGCCGTGACGCTGCCGGCGCAGATGGATCGCCTCGAACTGGGCCTCCGGCTGCGCACCTTCGAGCGGGAGCTCGCCGCCGCCGCACCCGGGCCGCGCCGCGATGCCGCGCTGCGGCAGCTCGAGCGGGCCGTGCAGGCCTTCTTCGGGCTCGACCTGCCCGCCGTGGCCGCCGCCATCGAAGACGCCCGCGACGCGCTGGCGGGCCGCGAGCCGGATCCCGCGGAACGCTGGGCCCGCAGCCTGAGGCTGCGGCTCGACGATCGGCTGGTGGACCTGCGCCAGGGCAGCGGGCCGGCGACCCTCGCCGTGGGCTTCGCCGACGAGGCCGCCGAGCGGCCCGCCGACGCGGTGGTGCGCGTCTGGCTCGGCGGGCCCGGCGCGGCCGTCGAACTGGCGCAACTGCCGGTGCCGGACCCCTTGCCCGCTGCGGTGACCCTGGCGTCGCCGGCGGACGCCGCCGCCGGCGATCGCGAACTGGGCTGGGAGATCCGGGCCGGCGGCCGTGTGCTCGTCTCCCGCCGGCTGGGCCTCTCGCTCGTCGCCGACCGCGACGCGCGGCTGCGGCGGTTGGGCGAGCAGGCCGGGACCGCCGACCAGGCCGTCCTCGAGGGCGCGACCCTGCGCTCGCTGCATCGCACGCTGCTGCAGATGACGCGCAGCCGCGCCGAAGAGACCGTGCTGCCGGGCGCGCGGCTGCTGGCGGAGGCGGAGGCGCTGGTCGCGGCGCTCGACGCCGGCGAGCGCCACTACGGCCCGGCCCGGCCGGGTCAGTTCTGGCTGCGGGTGCCCGGTCGCGCGGCCAACCACAGCGTGCGGTTGCTCGTGCCGCCGCGTGCCGGCGACGCGCCGGATGGGCCGAAGCCCCTCGTGCTGGCGCTGCACGGCATGGGCGGCAGCGAGAACCTGTTCTTCGACGGCTACGGCGACGGCGCCATCGTCGGTCTCTGCCAGACGCGCGGTTGGTACCTGTGCGCGCCGCGGCTCGGCTTCGGCGTGCCGGATCTGCCGGACCTGATCGACGCGCTGACGGCGCGTTATCCGATCGATCGGACCAGGGTCGTGATGGTCGGGCACTCGATGGGCGCGGCCGCGGCGATCGGCGCGGCCGGCGCCGCACCTGGGCGCTACGCCGCGGTGGCCGCGCTCGGCGGCGGCGGCGCCGCGCGGCCCGGCGCGGAGTTGGGCAGCCTGCCGTTCTTCGTGGCCGCGGGCGAGCGGGACTTCGGCCTGCCCGGCGCCCGCGCCCTGGCGCGCCGGCTCGAGGCCGCGTCGGCGCCGGCCACGTTCCGCGAGTATCCCGGCGTCGAGCACCTCGCCATCGTGCAGATGGCCCTGCCCGACGTGTTCGTGTTCTTCGACCGCTGCCTCGCCGGCCGCTGATCGGCGCGGGACTGCCGCAACGGCGGCCATGACCGCCGCAACGGGCGACACAACCCGCTTTCCCGCATCGACTTAGGATTAGTGCGCAATCAAGATCGTCGGCGGCGCCCCGGCGACGCGGCGTTCGCCGCGCGGCGGCGCGAGTCAGGCTTCCCGCAGCGCCATCGCCGCCGCCAGATCCTCCGCCGTCCGGCGGATGCCCTGCAGCATGCCGCGGAACACGAGGCCGTGCAGCGGCAGCACGGCGTACCAGTAGACGAGGCCGAGCAGCCCGCGCGGCCGGAAGCGCGCCGTCTGCTGCAGGCGGCAGCGGTCCGGATCGGAAGCCGACGGCTCGATCGTGAACGTCAGCGTGGCCACGCCCGGCAGCTTCATCTCGGCGTGCAGGGTCAGGCTGCGGTCCGGCTCGACCGCCGTGACCCGCCAGAAGTCGAGGGCGTCGCCGAAGGCCACGCGATCGGGGCTGCGCCGGCCGCGGCGCAGGCCGGGGCCGCCGCACAGCCGGTCGAGGAAGCCGCGCAGGCGCCACAGCCAGTCGGCGGCATACCAGCCGTGGCCGCCGCCTATGCGGCAGACCGCGCGGAACACCGCCGCCGGGGACGCGGCGATCTCGATCGAGCGGGGATCGACGAAGACCTTGCCGCCGGCCCAGTCCGGATCGCCCGGCATGACGCCGGCATCCGACCAGCTCGTCTCGACCTCGCCGTCGACCGCGAGCGCGTCGGCGATGCACTCCCGCACCGTCTGCAGCGGCCCGGGCATCAGGCGGCTGGCGCGGTCGTCGCGGCAGACCACCTCGTTGCGCAGGCCTTCCGCCAGGGGCCGCGCGATGCTGGCGCTGATCGGGGTCACCAGGTGGATCCAGAGCGAACTCAGCCGCGGCGTCAGTACCGGCACCGGCACGATCCAGCGGCGGGGCAGGCCGCGTTCCTCGGCGGTGATCCGGATGATGTCGGCGTAGGTGAGGACCTCGGGGCCGCCGATGTCGAGGGTCTGGCCGATCGTCGCCGGCGCGTCCAGGCAGGCGACCAGGTAGTGCAGCACGTCGCGGATGCCGATCGGCTGGCAGCGGGTCCGGACCCAGCGCGGCGTGACCATCACCGGCAGGCGTTCGACGAGGTAGCGCAGGATCTCGAAGGAGGCGGAACCGGCGCCGATGATCATCGCCGCGCGCAGCACCGTGACCGGCACGCTGCCGGCGGCCAGATCGCGCTCGACCTCGCGACGCGACGCGAGGTGTTCGCTCAGGCCTTCGCCGGTCTCGCCGAGTCCGCCGAGGTAGACGATGCGGGGCAGGCCCGCCTCCTCGGCGGCGGCGGCGAAGGTGCGAGCCAGGCGACGGTCGTGGTCGGCGTAGGCCGCGCCGGCCGCCAGCATCGAGTGGACCAGATAGAAGGCCGCGCCGCAGCCGGCCAGGGCGCGGGCGGTCGCCGCCCGGTCGGCCAGATCGCAGGCGACGACCTCCACCCGCGGATCGTCGGCGAACGGGCGCCGGGCCAGCTTGCCGGGACTGCGGACGATGCAGCGGACGCGGTGGCCGTGGGCCAGCAGGCGGGACACCAGACGGCCGCCGATGTAGCCGGTGGCGCCGGTGACGGCGATGGGGGGGAGGGCGGCGAGATCGGCGGGCGTCACGGCAGGACCTTCGCCGCCGGGCCGCCGCCGGATGCGGTCAGTTGCCGACGTGGATCGCCTGGCCGGCGCTGCTGGTGAACGCCCCGCCGGGGGCCTGCAGCCACTGCGCGAACAGCAGCAGGCCCGCGAGCGCCGGCTGGGCCGGGATCGGCATGGGCTGGACCGCCTGCCCCATCGGGTTGCTCAGGTGGAAGACCACCGCGTCGGCGGACGTGCGCAGCGGACAGCCGCCGGGCAGGGGCCACGGCAGGACGCCGCCCAGCGTGTCGCTCAGGCCGACCGCGAACAGGGTCGGAGCCTGGGGCGCGCCGCCGCCGAGCTGGACCGCGAAGGCGCCGTTGCCGAGCGTCGGCAGCGAGAAGACCTGCACGTTCAGGCTCTGGTTGCCGCAGGGCCGGCCGAACGGCAGCAGGTCGGCGCGCTGGAAGTCCGGCGCCACCGCGAAGTCGACGGGATCGCCGGGCAGGGCGAGCGACAGCAGCGTGCGGGTGGGCGTTGCGGCCCACGCATCGAACGACCAGAGGTGCGGGAACGCGGCGCCGCCCAGCAGGATCGGCGAGGTGCTGTACGGACTCTGCGGCTTCAACGCCACCGCGCCGCCGGCGGGCACCGGCGGCTGGATCGGCAGCGTCACCGGCACGGACATCATCAGCATGGTGTGCAGGGACACGGTGCCATCGCTGTGGCTGAGGATCTGGCGCGGCAGGGCCGTCGGCAGGTCGAGGACGCCGGTGATGCCGGGATGCGCGAAGCCCGGCCAGGTCTCCGGTCCGAGCGAGAACTGGCCGGTGGTGAAGTCGACGTAGCCGACGCCCGGCGGGGAGGCCGGCGGGCCCTGGTCGCCGGACCAGGCGGCGACGCCCCAGCTGCCGCCGAAACTCTGCACCGCAGAGAGGAACGGGCGCGCCCAGCGCAGGGCGGCGGTGCCGCCGGTGCGCGGGATGGCCCAGAGGCCGCCCTGAGGGCCGCCGACGGTCAGCAGCAGTTCGTCGTGGTCGAGCGTCAGGTGGCGGACCGTGCCGGGGACCACGCCCATGGACCAGGCGCCGGCGAAGTGGCCCCGCGGCAGGCGGAGCACGACGCTCTGACCGCCGCCGGCGTCGAGGCAGAGCAGGACATCGAAGTCCACCGGGTCGATGGCCACCGCCAGCGGCGCCAGGTGGTCGCCGGGGAAGGCGCCGAGCGGCGCGCTGGCGCCGTTCTGCAGGTCGACCGCCAGGAGCGCCGTCGCCGGCGCGCCGGGCAGGCGGGTTGCCACCAGGGCGTTGCCCGCGGCCAGCTGGGCCGGTGCCGTGGCGGCGAGAAGGGTGCAGGCGAGCAGCGGGCGGATCATGGTGCGGCGCCGTAGCGGCGCCGGTGACCATGGTAACGCCGGGTCAGCGCGCCATCGCCCGCAGCAGATCGGTCGCCGAGATGATGCCCACGGTATGGCCCTTCTCGGCCACCAGGATCCGGTGGATCGCGTGGCGGACCATGGCCCGCGCCACCTGCTGCAGGCTGGCGGTGGGCGCCACGTGGAAGACCGCGGCGGTCATGGCGTCGCCCGCGGTGTCCTGCGAGCGCGCCGCCCACTCCGCCTCGGGGCTCTCGCCGTCGAAGTCGTCGTTGTCGAGGCCGTAGAACGTCGGGCGCTGCGGCGGCTCGGGCCGGGCATCGGGGTCCTGGGTGTAGCGCTCGATCAGGTCGCGGATCGAGATGACGCCGACGATGTGGCCGGCCTCGTCGGTCACCGGTGCGCCGGTGATGCGGCTCTCGTTGAGCGTGCGCTCCACCTCCGCCAGCGGCATCGTCGCGGCGACCGTGACCACCTCGGTCTGCATGATGTCGGCCGCCGTGAGCCGGCTCCAGGTGAGGCGACCCTTGGCCGGCCGCGCGGCCTTGTCGCCCTTGCGGGTCTTCGTCGCCGCGGAGCTGCTCTTCTTCTTGGGATTCTTCGCCGCCTTCGCGGCGCTGCGTCGCTTGCTGGCCATGCGGGGCCTCCTTTCGCCAGGGGAACAGGGGGGTCGAAGGATGAATTTCGGCGGTGGTGGGCTACGCCCATTGTCGTGGTTGCAGCGCTCCGCAGGGCGGCATACTGGCGGCCATGGTGAACGACGGTCCCGTCATCCTGGTCGCCACCGATCGCTCGGCTGGGGGCGATCGTTGTCTCGCGCCGGCGGTCCGGCTGGCCTTGGGCCTCGGCGGCCGGGTCGTCCTGCTGCACGTGGTGTCCGATCCGATGCTGGCGCCGGCGTTGAGCTCCAACGTGGCCCAGGACGCGCTCGACGCCCGGTCGGCCCTGGAGGCCAAGGCCCGCGAACACAAGGGCTGCGCGATCGCGGTCGACGTGCGTTCGGGCGAGAGCGTGGTGGACACGATCCTGCACGCGGCCGAGGAGCACGGCGCCGGCTTCCTGCTGGTGGCGACCCAGGGCAAGTCGGCCTTCCAACGCTTCCGGCTCGGCAGCGTGGCGGAGGGCCTGGTGCGACGGAGTCCGATCCCGGTGATCGTGCTGCCCGCCACCGGCGCCTGACGGCCGCAGGCGGCTACGCACGATGCGGCGCCCGACTACGCACTTCGACGGAGGGAACGGCTGAAAGGCAGGGCCTACCGCTGACGTTGGATCCGCGGAGAACGTCCATGACCAAGCCACACCTGCTCGTCACGACCGACCTGTCCGAGAGCGCCGCCGCCGCCATCCCCACCGCGACCGAGCTCGCCACCCGGATGGGAGCGGAAGTGACGCTGCTGACCGTGGTGACCGAAGGCGCGGCGATCCCGCACGGCGCGCCGCTGGCGCCGAAGCTGGCGGATCCGTCGCTGCCGGAGCGCCAGCGCGACGCGGAGACCGCCATCGAGGCCATGGCCGGACGGTTCCCCGGCGAGGTCGAGGTGACCACCCGGGTCATCACCGCGCCGAAGGTCGTCGACGGGATCCTGGCCACCGCCAAGGACATCGGCGCCGACATCCTGATCATCGCCTCGCGCGGCTGGAGCGGCGTGCGCGGGCTGCTGCTGGGCAGCACGGCCGAGACGATCCTGCGCACCGCGCCGATGCCGGTGCTGATGGTGCCGGTGCAGCGGTCCGGCAAGGGGTCCTGATCCCGGCGGCGCTAGACTCTCCCCATCCCGAAGGAGGCACCATGCCTGGAATGATCATCACGACGGACTTCTCGGACGAGTCGCGCCGGGCGTTCGAACCGGCGCGCGCGCTGGCGAAGCGGCTCGGTCTGCCGGTGACCCTGCTCACGGTGATCGAGGAGACGCCGATGGAGATGCTGGCCACCGGCGCGCCGGTGGCCTGGCCGGATCGCGAGCAGATCCGGCGCGACGTCACCGAACGCATGCAGAAGCTGGTGCAGGAGGTCGGCGGCGACGGCGTGGCCTTCGCCGTGGTCGATGGGCTCGACGCCGCGGTGGCGATCACCGAGCACGCCGACAAGGTCCAGGCCGACTTCGTGGCGATGGCGACCCACGGCCGCACCGGCCTGCGCCGCCTGCTGATGGGCAGCGTGGCCGAGTCGGTGGTCCGGCGGGCGAAGGTGCCGGTGATCCTGTATCCGCCGGCCCGGAGCTGAGCGGCCTTTCTGGTGAAACGGGGCGGGCCGCCGGGCAACGGAGGCTTCCGCCATGCGAACGCCCGCCATCTGCCTGTTCGTGACCCTGCTGGCCGCGGCCTGCGGTTCGCCCCGTGGCGCCCTGCCGGCCGTGCGTGAGCTGTATCGCGAGGGGGCGCAACGGGAGACGCGCAATCCGGTGGTGGTGATCCACGGCATCCTGGGGTCGCGCCTGCAGCAGCGATCGACGGGCAAGACCGTGTGGGGCGCCTTCACCAGCGAGGGCATCGATCCGGCGACGCCGGCGGGCGCGCGAGCCCTCGGCCTGCCGCTGACGGTGCCGGCCAGCGCCATGGCCTACGACGCCGCCACCGCCGACGTCCATCCGGCCGGGCCGCTCAGCGCGATCCGGCTCGGACTCCTGTTCACCGTCGTCAACGTGCAGGTCTACGCCGACATCCTGCGGTCCCTGGGCGTCGGCGGCTACACCGACCCGGTCCTGGTCGATCCGGGCACGCCGGCCTACGCCGAGGACCACTTCACCTGCTGGACGTTCTTCTACGACTGGCGCCGCGACAACGTCGAGAACGCGATCCGCTTCGGCCGCTGGCTCGAGGAGCTGCGCTCCGACATCGGCCGGCGCGCGCGGGCCCGGGTCGCGTTCCTGCGCGGCCAGGACGACGCCGAATCGGCGCGGCAGCGGCGCGAGCTGGAGGACTGGCTCGCCCGCGGCTTCCGTTTCGACGTGGTGGCCCACTCGATGGGCGGCCTGATCGCACGCTACTACCTGCAGTTCGGCGCCAACGACCTGCCGGCGGACGGCGCGGTGCCGCCCGTGACCTGGGCCGGCGCCGCCAACATCGACCGGCTGATCATGGTCGGCACGCCCAACCTCGGCGCGATGGAGTCGCTGCAGACGCTGTGTCAGGGCTTCAGCCCGGGCATCATCCTGCCCTACTACCACCAGGCCCTGCTCGGCACGATGCCGTCGCTCTACCAGCTCATGCCGCGCAACGACCAGGGACTCGTGGTGGATGGCGACGGCGCGCCGGTGGACTTCGATCTGTTCGACGTGGCGAACTGGGAACGGAACGGCTGGGGCCTGCTGGATCCGGCCAGCGAGCCGTATCTCGAGTGGCTGTTGCCCGACCTGCCGGACGTCGCCGGCCGGCGCGCCGCGGCGCGCACGTATCTGGCCTGGTGCCTGGGCCGTGCCCGGCGCTTCCACGCGGCGCTGGACCAGGACCCGCCCGACCGCGGCCCGGCCGAGATCCGGCTGTTCGCCGCCGACACCATGCCGACGCTGGCGCGGGCGACGCTGCGCGACAGGGGCGGTCGGCTGGTGCCGGACTTCGCCGGGGCGAACGCCACCGAACCCGGCGACGGCACGGTGCCGCGCTTCAGCGCCGTGGCCGATCGGCGGATGGGCCGCACCGGCGGCCACGAATGGCTGGATTCGCCGGTGCCGTGGGGCAACGTGACCTTCCTGCCAGACGACCACATCGGGCTGACCAGGAACCCGTTGTTCACCAACAACCTGCTGTTCAGCCTGCTGGAGCAGCCGCCGCCGCGGCGCTGATCAGCCGCCGGTGGGATAGGCGAGGTCGAGCGGCGGCGGCGCCTTGCGCCGGCGATCGCCGTCGCCGCGCAGGTAGTGGTCGAACCATCGCATCGCCCGCAGCAGGTAGTCCAGCTGGTAGACGTTGCTGCGGTTGCCGTGGCCCTCGCCCGGATACTGCACGTAGCGCACCGGCGTGTCGGTGGCGAACTTCACCGCACGGTAGAGCATGAACGGCTGGCTCGGGTGGACGCGCGGATCGGCGGTGCCGCCGAGCAGCAGCAACGGCGTGCGGCAGCGCGGCGCGTGGTGCAGCGGGCTGCGGTCCTGCAGGAACTCCTTCTGCTCCCAGGGCCACTTCTCCTGGTAGTGCACCAGGAAGAACTCGAGCGGGATGTCGGCGGTCATCCACTTGGTGTGGATGTCGGTGAACGGCACGAACGACACCGCGGCGGCGAAGCGTTCGCTGTGCCGCGTGGCGGCCCAGGCCGCCGTGTAGCCGCCGTAGCTGCCGCCGCCGATGCCGACGCGGTCGGGATCGACCAGGCCGCGCGCCACCAGCAGGTCGATGGCGTCGAGGTGATCCTCGAACTCGCGCCCCATCGGATCGCCGTGGTCGAGCTTGGCGAAGTCGACGCCGTAGCCGGTGCTGGCGCGGTAGTTGGGGAACCAGACCACATAGCCGCGGGCGGCGAGGCACTGCCCCCAGTTGGAGTAGCTGGTGAGCCAGCCGTCGCTGAAGTGGGCCTCCGGGCCGCCGTGCACGACGATCACCAGCGGGTGGCGCTGCCCCTCGCGGTGGCCGAGCGGCAGCATCAGCACGCCCTCGATGCGCACGCCATCGCGCGCGGCGAACGCCAGCACCGACTGCTCGCCGAGCGCCACGTCGGCCAGCCATGGGTTGCCGTCGGTGACGCGCCGCAGCCGGAGCCGCGGCGGCTTGTTCTCGGCGATCCGGCCGAGGAACAGCTCGTTGGGGTGCCGCGCGGTGGACGCCACCAGGGCGACGCGACCGTCGGCGGTGGCGGCGAACGCGGTGATCGCCTCCTTCTCCTGATGCAACGGCGTCTGCGCGCCGCTGCCGGCGTCGATGCGGCACAGCTCGCTGCGCACGCCGCGGCTCAGCAGGCAGAGCGGCCCGGGGCCGGCGCCCCAGTCGATCGCCTCCACCTTGCCCTGCAGGCCCGGCGTCAGCGCCCGTACCGCACCGGTGGCCACGTCGGCCACGTAGAGCATGCCGTCGTGGGGGTCGTTGCGATCCGCGGCGGAGATGTAGGCGAGCTGCCGGCCATCGGGCGAGAACGCCATCGCGCCGAGCTTGCCCGGGTTGTCCACCAGCGGCCGCAGGCGGCCGGCGCCGGGCTCCAGCAGCCACAGGCGCTTCAGCATGTAGGAGTCGTCCACCAGGTTGCGCGGCGCGAGCTGCAGCGCCAGCGCGGTGCCGTCCGGCGACCAGGCGAAGTCGAACACCGTGCGGCCCTCGGTGAGCTTGCGCACCCGTTCCGGGGCGCCGTCGCCGGCGGCCTCCCACAGCCACAGCGACAGGTGCTGGAAGTCCTCGTCGACCACCGTCGGCCGGAAGCCCCGTTCCTGGTTGTCCTGGCGCAGGGCCGGCAGCGGGTCCAGCGCGGTGAACGCGAACGCCCGGCCATCGGGGCGCCAGCGGCAGGCGACCACCGCCGGCGTGTCGGCGATGCGTTCGGGCTCGCCGCCGTCCACCGGCAGCGCGAAGACCTGTGCCTTGCCGTCGACGGCCTTCAGGAAGGTCACCGTGCGCGTCCCCGGCCGCACCGCGAGGCCGTTCGCCGAGTCCTTGCCCCCGATCAGCTCGCGCGGCGTCGGCGCCGCCGCGTCCAGGTCGGTGATCGCGAACGCGTGCAGCCGGGCGCCGCCGGGACCATCGGCGATCGGCCGCGGCACGATCACGGTGAACACCGCGAAGCCGTCGCCGAACTCGACGCCGCGCACCGCCCGCAGCGCAAGGCATTGTTCCGGCGACAGGCCGTGGGCCGACGGCGGCGGCGCCTGGGCGGTCAGGGCGGCGACCAGCGTGAGGGCGGCGGACGGGAACCAGCGATGGCAGCGCGGCATGGAGACTCCTTGACGCGAGCCAGGGTAGCCGGAGTCGCCAGCGGGACCCACGTCCGCTCGTCGCCCCGATGCGCTACGCTCCTGCGCCGTGTCCGCCGACCCCGCCGAAGACCGTCTGATGGCCCGCATCGCCGAACGCCTCCGCGCGGCGGGCGTCGACCCGGTCTACGGCCGGCTGGTCCGGCAGTACCTGCTGGAGCCCGGCGACGGCTGGCGGTGGTGCTGCGGCAGCAACTGCGATCCCTGTTCGCGCACGCTGGCGCGGGTGGTGGACGGGCTGCGGGCCGAGGGGGCGGCCGGCAGCGCCCGGGACGCAACGACGTAAAAGTCTGTCAACAAATTAGTTGCGACGATTCCGGGTCCAGCAGTCGAGCAGGTGGTCGTTCACCATGCCGATGCTCTGCATCATCGCGTAGACGATGGTGCTGCCGACGAAGGTGAAGCCCGCCCGCTTCAGCTCCCTGGCGATCGCGTCCGAGACCGGCGTCTTCGCCGGCACCTGCGCCATGCTGCGCCAGCGGTTCACCACCGGCTCGCCCTCGACGAACGCCCACAGCCACTCGTGGAACGGACCGTCCTCCTGCAGGCGCAGGAACGCCCGCGCGTTGCCGATCGCCGACAGCACCTTCTGCCGGTTGCGGACGATGCCCGGGTCCTGCAGCAGGCGTTCGACCTTGCGGGCGTCGAAGCGCGCCACGCGGGCCGGATCGAAGCCGTCGAAGACCTCGCGGTAGCGCTGGCGCTTGCGCAGGATGGTGATCCACGACAGGCCGGCCTGGGCGCCCTCGAGCACGATCTTCTCGAACAGGCGCCGGTCACAACGCACCGGCACGCCCCACTCCTCGTCGTGGTAGCGGACGTAGAGCGGATCGTCGCCGCACCACGGGCAGCGCCGGCGGTCGTCGTTGCGCGCCGCGGCGCCGGTCACGCGCCGGCGCTGCCGACCAGCGCCTCCACCGCCACCCGGTCCTTCGGCACCGCGGCGGTGAGCACCTCGGCGCCGAGCTCGGTGCAGTGCACGTCGTCCTCGATGCGGATGCCGCCGAAGCCGCGCAGGCCGTTCATGGTCAGGAACGTCTCGGCCTTGCCGAAGTCGACCTGCTTCCTGAACTCCTTGCGGCGCTCCTTGTCGCGCAGGATGGCGGGCACGAAGTAGATGCCGGGCTCGATGGTGAAGCACATGCCCGGCTCCAGGTCCATGTCGAGGCGCAGGTAGGCGGTGCCGAACTGGGTGCTGCGGGAGCGGCCCTTCGGGTAGGCGATGGCGTCGCCGAAGGTCTCCATGTCGTGCACGTCGAGCCCGATCAGGTGGCCGACGCCATGGGGGAAGAACAGGGCGTGGGCGCCGGTCTCGACCAGTTCGTCCAGGGAGCCCTGCAGCAGCCCCATGCCGGCGAGGCCCGCCGCCACCACGCGGCAGGCCGCCAGGTGGATGTCGCGATAGCGCACGCCGGGGCGCACGGCCTCGATCGCCGCCATCTCCGCGGCCAGCACGATGTCGTAGATGTCGCGGCCCTCCGGCGAGAACTGGCCGCCGACCGGCCAGCAGCGCGTCACGTCGGAGCAGTAGCCGGTCCTGCTCTCGGCGCCGGCGTCGAGCAGCACGATGTCGGTCTCCAGCAGGATGTTGTCGTGGGCGTGGTTGTGCAGCACCTCGCCGCGCACGCTGAGGATCGTGTTGTAGGCCGGCACGCAGCCGTGCCGGGCGAAGGTGCCTTCGACGTGGCCGACCAGGTGCTGCTCGCGGATGCCGGGCCGGGTGTGGGCCATCGCCACCACGAAGGCCTCGCGGGTGATCGCCGCGGTGGCGCGCATCTCCACCAGCTCCTCCTCGGTCTTGCGGGCGCGGAGCTGGCCGATCGCCTGGATCAGGGCCGGATCGCCGACCCTGCCGCTGTCGTGGAAGCGGAGGTCCTCGCCGGTGATCGCCGCCGCCTCGGCGGTGGCCAGGAAGTCGGCCACGGCCAGGCTGCGCACCTTGCGCTTGCCGGCGATGCCCTTCACCTGCTTGCCCAGCTCGGCGCGGGCGCGCACGTCGCTGACGGCGTGGATCTTCTTCATGTCCTTGAAGGACGGCACCGGGCCGTGCCACAGCGCGTCCTCGGGGGTGCGCTCGTTCAGGAACAGGGTCACCGTGCCGTCCTTGGGGTCGAACAGCGCCGCCGCGTCGGGCTCGGCCGAGGGGAACAGGAACAGCCAGTTGCTGTCCGGGCGGTAGGGGTGCGGGTTCTGCGGGTAGTTCCGGCTGTGCTGGCCGCCGGCCATCAGCAGGACGGGGCCGTCGATGGCGGCGAGGAACTGCTTGCGGCGGCGGACGAAGTGCTGCAGGGATGGCATGCGGGCAAGATTAGCGGGCTCGTTGCCCGAGTTCCCCCAGCGTTCGCGGGGCTGGGGAGTCTTGCGTAGTCGTGCCCGTCCAGCGCCGCCGTCCCGTCGTCCATGCCCGATCGAGGATCGTCGTGAATTCCAGGTTCGCCCCCGTCGTCGTCCTGTTCGTCGTCATCTTCGCCGTGCTGGTGTTCGTGTGGGGGGGAGGCGGGGAACCCGCGCCGGCGCCGACCCCGGGCCCCGCGGCGGCAGCCGGCGAGGCGACCGGTGCCGCAGGTCGGGCGGTGGGAGCGCTGGCCGGCGAGGCGACGAAGGGCAGCGCCGGCGAGGCGGCCGAACGACGGGCGGTGCCGACGGCGCCATCGGACGAGCCGGTCGCGGCGGCAACGATCGCGGTGCGCGGCCGGCTGGTGGACGCGTCGGGCGCGCCGATCGCCGAGGTGCCGCTGCGGTTGCGCGAGCAGGCCGGCATGTTCGCCATGCCGCTCCCCGAGGCGGCGGCGGCATCGGCGGCGCCGCCGCTGGAGGCACGTAGCGGGGCCGACGGCCGGTTCGCCTTCCGCTTCGGCAGGGACCAGGGCGGGGCGCTGTCGGTGGTGGGCACCGACCTCGTGCTCCGCGACCGCGTGCGGACGTTCCCGGCGGCGTCGGCGGACCTGGACCTGGGTGATCTGGCGGTGGCGCGGGCGGCAGCGGTGGCCGGCGTGGTCCGCGACGGCGGCGGCCGGCCGGTGGCCGGCGTCAGGGTCAGCGCGCACCGCGGCGAGGGGCCGTTCCTCGGCGGCAACGAGGGTGCGGCCACCACCGGCGACGATGGCGCGTTCCGCATCGCCGGGCTGCGGCCGGGCCGGAACACGATCCGCACCGCGTCGCCGCGGCACCTGCCGGCGGTGGCGACGCAGCAGCTCGGCGAGGGCGAGCAGGTGCGGGACCTGGTGCTGGTCCTGCAGGCCGGCAACGCCATCGCCGGCCAGGTGGTGGACGATCGCGGGCTGCCGGTGACCGGGATCCGCGTCGGCGCCATGCGGCACGAGGAACGCGGCGCGCTGTCGGTGCAGCGGTTCGCCGCCGACGAGTCGACCACCACCGACGAACACGGTTGGTTCACGCTGGCCGGGCTGGTCGGCGAGACCGCGACGGTGCGCGCCTGGGGCGAGGGCCACGCCACCGTGACGCAGCCGAACGTGCCCACCGGCACGTCGACGCTGCTGCTGCGGGCGCTGCGGTTCGGCTCGGTGCGCGGCGTCCTGCGCGACCGGGCCGGCCAGCCGATTGCCGGCAGCCGCGTGACCGCCAGCGAGGCCGGCGCCGCCGTGCGCCTGCTGGATGGCGACGCGGCGGTGACGGCGGCCGACGGTACGTTCCGCATCGACGACGTGCCGCCGGGCACGGTGCAGGTGATGGCGACGGGCGATGGCCATCGGCCGGCGGTGGCCACGGCGGTCAGCGTGGTCCCGGGCGGCGCCGCCGAGGGCGTCGTGCTGGTCGCCGATCGCGGCGCCGTGCTGCGGGTGACCGTCGTCGACCACCGCGGCGAGCCGGTGGCGGACGCCCGGGTGGAGGCGGTGCGGCCGGCGGCGGAGGCCACCGGCCCCGGCGGCTTCCGGATGCGGCGCGCGGCCAGCACCGGCGGCGCGCCGGTGTTCCTGGGCGAGGGCGAGGAACGTCTCGCCGGCGGCAGCACGGATGCCCGCGGCGTGGTCGAGCTGGCGGGCCTGCCCGAGGGGGCGGCGCTGGTGCGTGGGCGGCACGACGAGCTGGCCGAGGGCCAGCCGGTGCCGGTGACCCTGCCGGTGGCGGGCGCGATCGAGGCGCGGGTCACGCTGCGTCCGGGCGGCAGCGCCGAGATCACCGTGGTCGGCAGCGACCGGGCGCCGGTGGCCGATGCAGCCTTCGTCGTGACGGGGCCGCTCGGCGACCCCGCCGAACGGGAGCACCGGCAGAAGGCCGACGGTGCAGGCCGCGCGACGCTGCGGCCGCTGCCGCCCGGCGCCTACCGCGCCGAGCTGGAGAAGGCGCCGCAGTCGCGCTCGGTGGGCGACTCGATGGTGTTCACCATGGGCGAGACCACGACGCTGGCGCAGAGCCGCGTCGAGTTCACCGTGCAGGCCGGCGCGGCCGTGCCGGTCACCATCACGCGGCCGGTGCTGGCGCGGCTGTCGGGCACGGTCAGCGGGCCCGACGGCCCGCAGGCGGGCATCGAGGTGGCGATCGAGAAGGGGGAGGGCATGGGCGAGATGGGCGTGCCGACCGGGCAGAGCGTGCGCAGCGGCGCCGATGGGAGCTACGCGCTCGCCGAGCTGGAGGCCGGTGCCTACACGCTCCGCTACGGCAGGCCGGGGCAGGTGGCCAAGGCCGAGGCGACCATCGACATCCCCGCCGGCGTCGCCGAGGTGCAGCGCGACCTGGCGTTGCGAACCGGCCAGATCCGGGTGCAGGCGGTGAGCGGCGCCACCGGCGCGCCGCTGGCGGGCGCCGAGGTGACGTTGCAGCGCGGTCGTTCGGGCGGCGAGGCGCCGCGGCAGCGGCGGATGATGATGGTCAGCCTGAGCATCGACAACAGCGGTGCTGGCGACACCACGACCATGACCATGGGCGGCGTCCGGGTCCGCACCGGACCCGACGGCGTGGCGACCATCGACGACGTGCCCGAGGGCACCTGGACCGTCCGCATCACCCACGACCGGCACGCGCCGGTGGAGGCGAAGGACCAGCAGGTGGTGATGGGCGCCACGCTGGACTGCGGGACGCTGCGGCTGAGCGAGGCCGGCGGGATCCGCGGCACGGCCACCGACATCGACGGCAAGCCGCTCGGTCTCGCCCTGGTGTCGTGGCGCAAGGCCGGCAGCAGCGGCGAGTGGGACCGGGAACCCGCCATGGGCGGGACCTTCTCGCTGAAGGGGCTCGAGCCCGGCCGCTACGTCGTGCGGGCGCGGCAGATCGGCCCGCAGGAGTCCGCCGAGGGCCAGGAGGTCGAGGTGGAGGTGAAGGCCGGCGAGGTGGCAGAGACCGAAGTCCGCACCGGCGCCCGTTGAGCTAGCTAGCCCTGCTGCCCGCTGCCGTCGGCGCGCGGCGCGTCGGGCTCGTGCAGCGCCGCGGCGATGGCCCGCGAGCGGGCCTCGTGCAGCGCGGTGCGGAACGCCGCCACTTCCGGGTGCTGGGCGCGCAGCGCCGCCGCGTCCACCCGTTCCGCCGCCCGCCGCAGCCAGTGCAACTGCGCGACCAGGCGCGGCAGCATCGCCTCGCCGCTCGCCGCGAGGCCGAGCCTGCCGCCGCTGTCGGCCGCCACCGCCAGCGCGAACAGCTCCACCGGGTAGTCCCTGGCGCGGAAGTGCTCGTCGTAGAGCCGGGCGAGCGTGCCGGCCCGCACCTCGTGCAGGCGCCGCACTTCCAGGTGCAGGGCGCAGACGTCCCGGCAGAGCGTGCGGGTGCGGTTGTCGGCCAGCCCGGGCAGGCGGCGCAGCAGCGCGTCGACGTGCGGCAGCCCGTAGTGTTCGTGGCCGATGTGCCGCGGCAGGTCGCGGGGCCTGGTGAAGCCCTGGCCGAGGTCGTGGCACAGCACGGCGAGCAGCACGGCGCAGCGGTCGCGTTCGTCGAGGTGGGTGGTGCGTTCGACGGCCCATTCCAGGGCCAGCACCAGATGCAGGGCCTGGCTCACCTCCGGGTGGTGGCGCTGCGGGCCCGCCGGACGACCGTCGCATTGCAGCGCCAGCTCCGGCGCGAACACCCCGAGCAGGCCGACCTCGTGCAGCTCGAGCAGGAAGCGGCCCGGCGAGGCGCACTTCAGCAGCGCCGCCCGCAGTTCCAGGGCGATCGCCTCCGGCGGCAGGTCGCGCAGGATGCCGCGCGGCAGGTCGAGGGCGCGCACGGACCGGTCGAGCTGGAAGCCGAACTGGTGCGCCTTGCGGTAGTAGCGGACCCAGCGCACCGGGTGCTCCCGCACCCGTTCGGCGCAATCGCCGACCGGCACGATGCGGCGCTGCCGCCAGTGGTCGAGCCCGCCGGTCGGGTCGTGGATCGTGCCGGTGGCGAGTTCGACCGCCAGGGCGCCGATGGTCATGTCCCGGGCCCGCAGGTCGGCGGCGATGCGTTCCGGCAGGGGGGAGCCGGCCTGGCCGGCGCGGAACGCGGTGATCTCGATCCGCCCGCCGGCGAGCTTCATCGCCAGCGTGCCGCGGCCGACGTTGCCCTCGGTGGTGGGCACGAACACGCCGTGCTGCCGCAGCAGGGCCTCGCCGGCCGCCGGCTCCAGGGCCCAGGACAGGTCGAGGTCCGCGGGCGCGGGCCCCGGCACGCCGGCGCGGGCGCAGGCCATGGCCAGCGCGTGGCTGCCGACCACGCACACGCCGAGTCCGGGCGAGCCGAGCCAGGGCGCCGCCGCGCGCAGCGCCGCCAGGGGGTCGTCGCTCACCTGAGCGGGTTCTTCTTCAGCCACTCCTTGGCCTCGGCGCTGGTGCTGAAGCGTTGCCCGGTGAGCGCGAACAAGGCGTCCTTCACCTTGGTCCGCCACACCCGCCACGACTTCCAGCGCGCCTCCCAGTACTCTGCCGGCGGATTGCTGGGATCGTCGACGTTGGCCGGCGCGGGCTCGTCGAGGTTGCGCAGCAGCATGTCGATGGCCTGGGTCTCCTTGTGCTGGATCACCAGGTCGAGGATCGCCTCCTGCAGCACCACGCGCTGCTCGCCGTATTCCCGGTCGAACAGCCCGTCGATCTCGCGCCACTGCCTTGGCGTGTAGCCGGCCTTGCCGAGGCCGCGCACCAGGTCGCCCTGCAGCTCGGGTTGCGAGGTCACCGAGCCGTGCTTGAGCAGCTTGACGATGACCGGGTTGGCGGCCTTCGCCGGCTGCTGGCCGAGGACTTCGGCGGCCCGGCGGCGCACCGCCAGGGACTTGTCGGCTTGCACCGTGGTTGCGAGCGGCGGCACCAGGTCCTCGTGCCGGCCCTGGGCCAGCGCCTCGACGGCGCGCAGCCGGTCGGCGAGGCCGGCGTTGCCCTTGGTGGCCTGTTTGAAGGCGGCGATCGCCTCCTTGGCCTGCTTGTCGTTCCAGTCGGCGACGACGGGAACCGGGGACTGCACGGGGGCGGGGGCGGGCGGCGGGGGCTCCTGGCAGCCCAGCAGCACGGTCAGGGCGGCGGTCAACATGGGGCGGCGATTCTAGGGGGCCGGCCGCCCTAGAGCAGGCCCGCCCGCCACACTTCCCAGCCGACGTAGCCGATCCAGCCCAGCAGGAAGGCACCGCCCATGGCGCGCGGCACGCCGCCGGCCGCGCGCAGCACCACGCACAGCAGGATGGCGGAGACCACGGTGGCGCCCATCAGCGCGCCGGTCTCGGCGTGCACCACGGGCAGCGGGAAGATCAGCGACGCGGCGCCCAGCACGAGGCCGACGTTGAAGATGTTGCTGCCGAGGATGTTGCCGACCGCGATCTCGGGCTGGTCCTTGCGCGCCGCCACCACCGAGGTCGCCAGCTCCGGCAGGCTGGTGCCCACCGCCACCACGGTCATGCCGATCAGGGCCTCGCCCATGCCGAAGTGCCGCGCCACCGCGCTGGAGCCGTCGATCAGCCAGTCGGCGCCGTACTTGAGGCCGAGCAGGCCGACCAGCACGAGGCCGACGTTCAGGAGCCAGCGGCCGGCGCCGCCGGGCGGGCGGGGGGGGGTCGGATGGTGCGCCGCCGGCCGGTGGCGCTCGCGGTGCAGCAGGGCCCAGCAGAAGGCCAGGAGCATCAGCAGCATCAGCACGCCGAGCCAGCGCTCGACGTGGCAGCCCAGCACGTAGGGCAGGCCGGCCAGCGCGGTGGCCAGCAGCAGGAAGAGCAGCTCCAGCCTGGCGACGTGGATCCGGATGCGGCGGATCAGGGCGGCCGCGCCGACGATCAGCAGGATGTTGGCGTTGTTGCTGCCCAGCACGTTGGCCAGCGCGATGGTGCCCATGTCCTTGGCCGCCGCATCCAGGCTGACCATCAGCTCCGGCGCGCTGGTGCCAAACGCCACCAGCGTCAGCCCCACGGTCATCGGGCTGATGCCCAGCCGCAGCGCGATCCACACCGCGCCCCGCACCAGCAGGTCGGCGGCGACGATCAGCGCCACCAGGCCGGCAAGGATCAGCAGACAGGCATGCAGCATCGGCGCAGGCTAGCGGCGGCCTCGCCGCAGGCCAGCATTCCCGCGGCGCCCGGGCTCAGGCCTGGCCGGTGCGCCAGACCTCGAAGCCGATGAAGCCGATGTAGGCCAGCGCGAAGGCGACGCCGGTGCGGCGGCTCACTCCCGACCGCAGGGCCAGTACCGCCGCCAGCCAGACCGCCGAGACCACCGTGGCGATCATCAGGGTGCCGAGTTCCGCGGGCCGCACCGGGAACGGACAGAGCAGCGACGAGATGCCCAGCACCGCGCCGACGTTGAAGATGTTGCTGCCCACCACGTTGCCGATGGCGATCTCCGGCTGGCCCTTGCGCGCCGCCAGCACCGAGGTCGCCAGTTCGGGCAGGCTGGTGCCGGCGGCGACGATGGTCATGCCGATCAGCGCCTCCGACATGCCGGCCTCGCGGGCGATGGCGATGGCGCCGTCCACCAGCCAGTCGGCGCCGAACTTCAGGCAGGCGAGGCTGCCCACCAGCAGGCCGAGGTGGCCGATCCAGCCGGCGGCCGACGCCCGCGGCCGGTCCTCGTTCACCACCGCCGCCAGCCGCGAGCCGCGTTCGCGCTGGACGAGCTGCCAGCAGAACAGCAGCACCATCGCCAGCATCACGCCGCCGAGCACCCGGCCGACCTCCTCTCCCCACACGAACGGGATGCCGGCCATCGCCGTCGCCACCAGCATGTAGTTCAGCTCCATCTTCGCCACCTTCAGGTGGATGGCCTGGATCGCCGCGGCGAGGCCGATGATCGCCAGGATGTTGAAGGTGTTGCTGCCGATGACGTTGGCCATGGCGATCTCGGCCTTGCCCTCGTTTGCGGCCACCAGGCTGACCATCAGCTCGGGCATCGAGGTGCCGAACGCCACCAGGGTCAGGCCGACGGTCATGCGGCTGACCCCGAGCACGAGCGCGATCCAGACGGCGCCCCGGACCAGCAGGTCGGCGCCGAGGACCAGCAGGACGAGACCACCGAGCACCAGCAGGCAGGCGGTGAGCATGGAGCCCGGGGATGCTAGCGGCGCCGTGGGCCGCCCATAGGGCGCGCCGGCGGATCCTCCGCAGCGTGGCGTGGCGGCTCCAGCCGGCCCATGGCATCGGCCGATGGAAGTCCCATGAACGTCCGCCGTGCCGCCCGCCCGCTGTGCCTGCTGCCGGTCCTGCTGCTGGCGGCCTGCCTGGAGATGGAGCAGACCATCACCATCACCCAGGACGGCGCCGGCACCCAGAAGCTGCGCCTGCAGATGTCGCCCGAGGTGCTCGCCGAGGCGCGCCGCGCCGCCGCGGTGACGGCGCCCGACGGTGGCGCCGGACCGGCGCAGGTGTTCGACCGGGCCGCGGTCGAGAAGGAGCTGGCCACTGCCGGGCTGCAGCTCACCGCACACCGCACCTTCGACAAGGGCCAGCACCGCTGCGTCGAGCTGGAGGTGGCCTTCAAGGACCTGGCCGGGCTGCGCAAGAGCCCGCTGTGCGGTGCGGCGGCCGAGTGGGAGTTCGGCCCGGGGCCGGTGCCCGACACGGTGATGCTCACGCTCTACCCGCAGGGCAAGGTGGCGTGGGGCAAGGCGCGCGAGCAGGCCGAGCGCTGGGGCGCCGAGCCCGACGCGGTGGCGCAGTCGTTCTTCGACAAGCGGAAGGCGCAGCTCGCCGGCCTCGACGTGACGATGCACTTCGAACTGCCGGGCCGGGTCCTGCGGCTGACCCGCAACATGGACCAGACCGGCGAGCGCAAGGTGACCGTGCGCATCACCGCCGACCAGATCCAGACGCCGGCGGACCTGATGCGCCGCCTGGCGCCGCGCTACGAGATCGTCATCGACGGCCGCGAGTGCCGGCTGCCGCTGGATCCGAAGTAGGCGTTCGCCGGGGCCGGCCCGGGCCCTATCGTCGGGCGACGATGCCCCTGCGCCTGGTCCGCTGGCTGCTCACCCTGCTGGGCGGCGTGCTGCTCGGCGGCGGCCTCGTGCTGCACGGCCAGGTGGCGATGGCGCGCTACATGCGCTCCGAGGTCGACGGCACCTTCTTCCTCTGGCGCGCGATCGGCAAGGTCACCTTCCTGTTCCAGGACGAGGTGACGCGCTCGGCGCTGGTGCTCAACGACCTGCCGCCGCAGGTGCTGAAGGAGTCCGACCGCGCCGCCTGGACCCTGCTGGTGATCGGGACGCTGCTCCTGCTGGCGGTGCCGTTCGTGCGCGAGGGCCGGCCCCGGCGTCAGAGCCGCACGTAGCGGCCGCCGTTCTGCTCGGCCATCCGCTTCATCAGCTCCTCGGGCGTCATCGTCGTGTCCTTCGGGTTCTGCGCGTTGGGCGAGGTGATGAAGACGGTGTTGATGCGCACCTTGCTGAAGCGGTTGGTCTCGGTGACCAGCCGCAGGATCTCGACCGGGTCCACCACGTCGCCGAGGTTGGGCGCGCCGTCCGAGATCACGAAGATCTCGTCGAGGTTGGTCTCGTAGCGGTTGCCGTAGACCAGCGACTTCATCTTCAACGCCTCCTCGAGACCCGACCACAGGTTGGTGCCGCCGTCCGGCCGCATGTCCTCGATGAAGGCGTGGAACTTGTCCTTGTTGCGCGGAGTCGCCTGCTGCAGCTCCTTGTTCCACACCTTGGCCTTCGGCAGGCCGTTGAAGGTGACGCAGTTGAACGACGACACCTCCGGCATGTCGTTGATCACCTGGTGGAGCTGCTTCTTGGCCACGTCCATGCGGGTCGGCACGCGGTCCGGCACCTCGCCCGGCGGGATCGCCGACGGCATCGCGAAGTCCATGCTGCCGGACAGGTCGACGATGAAGGTCACCCGCGAGCCCTGCACGGGGATGCCGAACAGGCCCTTGGCGACGGTGCCCGGCGCCGCCGTGGCGTCCTTCTTCCTGGCGATCTGCAGCTTGTCCTTCTCGCGCTCCCACAGCTCGCGCCACTGCTCGGGCTGATCGGCGGCGAACACCGCGCCGGTCATGCCGACCAGGGTCTCGTGGGCCCGATGCAGCAGCAGCGTCGAGGTCTTGCCCGACAGCACGTCGGCCTGGTTGGTCTTGAACCGCTCGAGGATCGCGATCAGCGCCGGCACGGTCTCCGGCGAGCGGAAGTCGTCGAGGAACGACACCAGCTCCATGTCGGCCCGCCAGGTGGTGCGGCCCAGCGCCTGGATCGCCGCCCGCACCGCCAGCCGCGACGACTCCGGCAGCTTGGTCTCGCCCTCGGGGCCGCCCTGCTGGCTCTTCAGGTAGCGGGCGTAGCTGGCACGCAGGGCCGCCACCGTCGCGACGATGACGTTGTCCTGGTCCTCCTTCTCGAGCTGCCGGGCCAGGGCCTCGGCCGACGCCTCGTTGCCCAGGCGCTGCAGGCCCTCGGCCGCCGCCAGCCGGATGTGCATCTCGGCGTGGCCCAGCTCCTGCTCCAGCGTCGCGCGGAAGGCCGGCTCGGCGATCACGCCCAGCGCCCGCAGGGCGGCCGCCCGGATCGCCACCGCCCGCGACCGGTCCACCTTCGTCTCGCCGCGCGCCGCCTTCAGGACCTGCTCCCGGGCCGCCGCGCCCTTCAGCCGCGCCACCCACTTCTCGCCGGTGTCGCGCACCAGGTGCGGCGCCATCTCGCGGGTGTACTTCGCCTCGTCCAGGCCGACCGCCGCGAACTCCAGCAGGTAGTCGGCGGCCTCCGGCGTGTCGACCTCCACCGCCATCTCCAGCAGCAGGTCCAGTTCCCGCTGCCAGGTCATCGCCCCGACCAGGCCCTTCGGCAGGACGCCGAAGCGGTTGGCGATCGAGTCCTTGAACATGTCGCGCCGGTCGTGGAACGGCACCTTGCCCGAGCGATACGCCTTCAGCCAGGCCTCCAGGCACTTGAACAGCTTGTCGTTGGCGACCGCGGTGGCGCTGGCCGGCGGCGCGGCGGGCACGGCGTCCCGCGGTGCGGCGCCGGCGAGGGACAGCAACGCGAGGAGGGCGGCGAACAATGGGGCGATCATGGCGGCAGGTGGGGCAGAGGCGGGCGCCATGGTAGCAGCCCGCCGGAGGCAAGTTACCCCTCGCCCGGATTCCTCCGGCGGCCCTGGATCCGGGCTAGCGGCCCTTCTGCACGCGGATCTGCAGGGTGCCCTTCAGGCGGCTGCGCGGGGCCACCAGCCCCGGGCTGCACTCGCCCTGCTGCACCGAGAACACGTTGACGCGCTCGCGCGGGTCCAGCTCGAGCGCCCAGCCCGAGCCGCCGTCGGGCAGGCACACGAACAGCCGCTGGAACACCTCGGGCTGCTGCGACCAGCGCATCAGGAAGCCGTCCAGCTCGGTGGCGGTGTAGACCAGCTTGCCCATCACCTGCTCGGGCAGGGCCTCGAGGCCCCGCGCCTCCTCCAGCACCTCGGCGATCGACCCCGCCGCGGTGAACGCGTCGCGCGTGCGCCGGGCGTGGCCCTCGGCCTCGCCGAGGCGGGCCTCGATCTGCGCCACCACCATGCGCAGGTCCTGTTCGATCCGGGCCGAGAACGTCACGTGCCGGTGGTCCTGCAGGTCGAGCAGGACCTTGCCGAGCCGTTCCAGCTCGGCCGCCCGATCCACCAGCCGCTCGGCCACCAGCTCCAGCTCGGCCTCGCCGCCCGGCGCCGCCTGCGGCTGCTCGCCGCCGCTCTGCCGCGGCTGCAACCGCTGCGCGTAGAAGGTGGCGCTCGACAGGTGGTTGCGGAACTGCACCGCCGCCTCGCGGGCCATCAGGTCCGGCGTCAGCGGCTCGAAGGCGGCCAGGATGTTGCCGTCCATGGGCGACGGCACGGCTTCGCTGGTGCGGTCCCGGGGCCGCAGGCCGCCGCGGCGCTCGCCGGCATCGGCCACCTGGGTCGCGTTCACGCCGGGATCGCCGCCCGGCTGCGTCGGCGTGCGGGACTCGCCGACCAGGCGCAGCACCAGCAGCAACGCCGCCGCCGCCGCCGCGCCGGTCAGCACGTAGCGCACCTTGGTCCACATCGGCACCGGCTCGCGGAACACCGCCTCCGGGGTGCCCTCGCCGGCCTGCAGCCGCTGCCAGAGGTTCTCGCGGAAGTCGGGGCCGACCCGGTGGCCCGGCAGCCGCAGCACGAGCTGCTGCGCCTGCTGCAGCTCGTCCCAGAAGCGGGCGCACGCCGCGCATTCGGCCACGTGCTGCATGGCGGCGGTGCGCCGCCCGCTGGGCAGGCGGCCATCCAGGCACTGGGACAGGTGGTACTGGCAGTTCCGGCAATTCATCGGGTCACACCTTGATCAACCGGCTCACCAGCGACTTGAAGCGCTGGCGCGCGCGGAACAGCCGCGTCGAGACGGTCTTCACCGGGCAGCCGAGCACGGCCGCCGCATCCTCGTAGCTCATCCCTTCGATCTCGCACAGCAGGAACGCGTCGCGGAACTTGGCCGGCAACTCCTGGATCGCCTGTTCGATCGCGGTGTTGGCCTCGCGGGCCTGCGCCACCTGGTCCGGCTGCGCCGCGCCGACGTCGTCGGGATTGAACGGGTTGTCGTCGTCCGCCGACAGGTCGCGGAACAGCGCCAGCTTGAACTTGCGCCGCCGCAGCTGGTCCAGGCACAGGTTGCGCGCCACGCGGTAGAGCCAGGGCCGGTAGGCCGCCGCCGGCACCGAGTGCAGGTGGCGGTAGAGGGCGAGGAACGCATCCTGCGCCACGTCCTCCGCCGCCACCGGGTCGCTGAGCAGGCGCGCCGCGTAGCCCTTCAGCCCGTCGGCGTGCTCGGCCAGCGCCCGGTGGTAGGCCACCAGGGTGCCGGGGTCGGGTTGGTACTGCGTCTGGGCGGTCACGGTGCGGCTCGTCGGTTCCGGTCTCGCGTTGCGCTAGCCGACGCCGACCTTGCGGCTCTCGACCTTCAGGGCCGGCTTCTCAACCGGCTTTTCGTCGCAGCAGCCGGGCTTGACCTCGCTCTTGCCGCCGGCCTTCTCGGCCTTCTCGTCGCAGCACTCGGTCTTGGCCTCGGTCTTGGTTGCGGCCTTCGCCTCGCCGCTGCAGCAGCAGCCGGCGGCGGCCTTGGTCGCGGTGACCTCGATCTCGACGCACTCCTCGCACTCCTCGCACGCCTCCTCGGCGTCCTTCTTCGTG
>CAZMGG010000038.1:33642-43130 GCA_964565715.1 uncultured candidatus Brocadiaceae bacterium
CCTTCTTCGTGGCCGTCTTCTTCTCGCCCTTGCGGACCTCGGCCTTCTCGGTCAGCTCGAGGAGCATCGGCACGCCCTCGGCCTTCTCGGCCTTCTCGCCGAAGAACATCACGCGGCCGGTGCTGGCCTTGGGGCCGTCGCTCTGGAAGTGGAAGACGTTGCCGCCGCCCTGCGCGCCCGTCTTGACCGGCTTGCCGTTGATCTCGATGCGGCACTCGCCGTCCTCGCAGCGGATCACGATCACCTGGGCCCCGGCCTTGGCGGGGGCGCCCATCTGCCACATGCCGGCCTGCGGCGCGGCCTTGGTCGGCGCGGTGCCGACCCACTGCAGGATGCGGGGCTGGTCATCGCCCTTCTCGCCCTTCTGCTCTTCCACCATCTTGCGGACGAACACGCGCTGGGGCTCGCCCTTCTCGCCCTTCAGCTGGCCGCGGAACACGTCGAAGGTCTTCTCGCCGCCGTCCTCGGTGCCGTGGCTCACCTTCACCAGCGGGTTCAGGGCCCGCACCTCGGTGGTGACGTCCTGCAGGTCGATCACCGCGCCCTTCGGCCCGACCACCTCCGCCAGACCGGTCTTGATCTGCTTGTTGATCTCGGCCTGCAGCTTCGCCATCTCCTGGTCGAGCTGCTTCAGCTCGATCTCGATCGCGCCCAGCTCCCCGTCGAGGCCGGACTTCACCGCGATGCGGCGCGGCTCGGGCTTGTCCTTCTCCGCTGCCTTCGCGGGGGCCCCCAGGCCGAGCGCGCTGCGGGGGGCGAGCGCCAGGGGCCGGGTGGGGGCCGGCGCCGCATGCAGGTCCTTCAGGGCGTCCTTGAGGGCCGCCCGGACCTCCTCACGGACGATGCGGCGGATCTCGTCGCGCAGGTCCGAACGGTCGTGTTCCTGGGCGAAGACGGGAGCCGCGAGGCAGGAGGCGAAAGAGACAGCCGCGAGCAGGGTTGGCAGACGCATCGATGGTCCTTTGCAGTAAAAGCACGGCCCCCAACGGGACCGCCGGAATGGAACTCCGACCTGACCATGATCGACTGTCGCGCGGCGAGAAGCGAAGGCCCAGCGGCCTTGCCATGGGTTGCGCCGTCGCGATTCTTGCCAGTCTGTCAAGCTGCGGGGGCTCGTTCTCGCACCGCGAGGTGGTGCCGCTGACCGGCGCCCTGGACCTGCCGCCGTCCATCGGCCGCCTGCTCGTGCGGGTGCCGTCGGGGAGCTTCGAGCTGCACCCGGCCGAAGATCATAAGTTGCTGTTTCAAGGACAGTTACGTATCGCGGCCAACACCGAGGAGGAACTGGAGCAGCTCCGCGCGGTGGACCGGACCCCGCGCCTCGAGGCCACCGGCGAGCCCGGCACCTGGCAGCTCCATCTGCCCGGACCGCCGGCCGGCTTCGACCCGGTGATGGCGGTCTACTCGCCGGAACTGCGCCTGTCCCTGCCGGCCGCGATCGCCGTCGACCTGGAGGCCAGCGGCAGCGGCAACCTCGGCGTCATCGAACGGCAGGGCGCGGTGCGGCTGCGCACCTCCCGCGGCGACCTGCGACTGGCCCGCTGCCGGGGCGCGGCCAGCATCCACACCGGCAGCGGCAACGTGATCGTCGATCGGCACTGGGGCGACCTCGACGTGGACGTGGGCCAGGGCGACATCCAGGCCTTCGTGCCCGGCCCCGGCGCCGATCTGCGGCTGGTCACCGGGCTCGGCAATGCCATCTGTTACCTGCCGCCGGATGCGGGCTTCCGCGCCGACGTGCGATCGATGGAAGGGACGGTCGCCAGCGGCTTCGGCCTGCCGATCCAGGCCCATGGCGACGGCCGCTCGCTCACCGGCCTGGTCGGCGACGGCCGCACCGCGGTGGTGATCCGGACCGGGCGGGGCCGCCTCGCGCTCAACCGCCGCACCTTCGACTGACGGCGGGCTGGTTACCCGGTTCTGTCACGGGGCTACCCGCGGGGTTCCGCGCGCGTGTCCCCCGGCAGCCCGCGGGGACGCGAATCCGGCCGGTTTCCGAAAATCCCGGAAACAGTCGGGCCCGTTCGCCGACTACCTGCCTGCTCTGCCCCGTCGTCCGAGACCCCTTCAGCAGCTGGATCACGACATGTCCCGATTGGCCCTAGGCAAGCGCCTGCTCGTTCTCTCCGGCAAGGATCCCAAGGCCCTCGGTCTCGCCGGCCTCACGGCGGAGTGGGGGGCCTCGCCGACCACCTGCGAGTCCCTCGACGAGCTGCGCGGCCGGATCGAGGGCTCGGACTTCGATTTCCTCCTGGTCGAGCCCGCCGCCGCCATGCGCAAGCTGCTCGGCAGCGAGGACCCGGAGGCGACCCTCACGCTGACCCTTGCCGAGGTCGAGAAACGCCACATCCAGCGGGTGGTGGCGTCGACCGGCGGCAACAAGACCCGCGCCGCCAAGATCCTCGGGATCGACACCAAGACGCTCTACAACAAGCTGAAGAGCTACAAGGCGGCCGAGCAGGTGACCCGCAAGCGCAACGCGGTCAACGGGGTCACCGAGTACGTCTGATCCTCCGAGGCGCGGGGTAGGCTCCTGCATGACCCCCGCCGACCGTCTGCTGGCCGAGCTGGCGCAGCAGACCAGGAACCGCGACCCCCGCTTCCTGCAGGCGGTGCGCCCCATCGCCGAACGCATCCTCCAGCCCGGCCTGTCGGAGGCGCAGCGGCGGCCGCTGCTGGAGGCACTGGCCGCCACCTTCGAGCGCGACCGCCGGATCCGGGCGGCCACCGCCGCCAGCGAACACGGCCTCGCCCGCCTCGTCGCCGCCCTGCTCCGGCGTCTGGGCCCGGCCTGAGGCGCCGGGCGCCGCGCGGAATGCCGCCACCGTACTCCGCGTCTCCTCCGTAAGCTGCGCCCGCCATGGTGCACGGCCCGACCGGAACGTCCGTCCTCGCCGCCTTCGCGCTGGCGGCGACCCTCATCGCCCAGGACCCGAAGGCCCCGTCGCCAGCCCGGCCGCCGGCGCAGAGCGCGCGGGTCGCCGCCTACGACATGACCGTGCAGATCGACCCGGCGCAGCGGACGGTGCAGGGCAGCCAGCGGATCCGCTGGCGCAACGCCACCACGGCGCCGACCCAGGAACTCTGGTTCCACCTGTACTGGAACGCCTTCCGCGACCGCGACTCGACCTTCATGCGCGAGGCCGGCGCCGCCTTCCGGGGGCAGTGGCGCGAGACCGACTTCGGCGGCATCGAACTCGGCGAGATCGCCCTGGTGGAGGGCGAGCGGCAGACCGCGCTCGCGCCGGAGTTCGTCCAGCCCGACGACGGCAACGCCCAGGACGCCACCGTGGTCCGCGTGGCGCTGCCCCAGGCGGTGCCGCCCGGCGGCGAGATCACGGTCGCCACCCGCTTCTCCTGCCGCATCCCGAAGGCCCTGCGCCGCACCGGCTGGCTGCCAGGCGGCGGCGTGTTCCTGATGCACTGGTATCCGATCCTCGGCGTGCTGCAGGCGGGCCCGGACGGGGAGGCGCGCTGGAACTGCCACCAGTTCCACGCCCACACCGAGTTCTTCGCCGACTTCAGCAGCTATACGGTCAGCGCCACCCTGCCGAGCAGCCACGTGGTGGGCGCCACCGGCGGCAACGGCCAGGCCCGCGACCTCGGCGACGGCCGCACCACCCACGTGTTCGAGCAGCACGACGTCCACAACTTCGCCCTGGTGGCGGATCCCGACTTCGTGCGCCACACGCGCACCTTCGGGCCGATGCGGGCCGCGGACGATCCGACCGGCATCTGCCAGGCGGTGGCCGCACGCCTCGGCGTCGACGTCGCCACCTTCGACCTGCCGGCCACCGAGATCGTGCTGCTGCTGCACCGCGAACACGACACGCCGGCCCATCGCGAGCGGCACCTCAGGGCGATCGAGGCCGGCCTCGAGTTCTTCGGCCTCCGCTACGGGCCCTACCCCTATCCGGTGGTCACCGCGGTGGATCCGGGCCGCGACGTGCAGGGCCGCCCGCTCGGCGGCGGCATGGAGTATCCGACCCTGTTCACCTGCGGCGCGCCGCTGTTCCTGCACCCGCGCGAGCCGTCGCCCGAGGGCGTGACCATCCACGAGTTCGGCCACCAGTACTGGTACGGCCTGTCGGCCAACAACGAGTTCGAGGAAGCCTGGCTCGACGAGGGCCTCAACACCTACAGCGAGGGCCGCGCCCAGTGGCTGGCCTACCGCACCGAGCCGCGCCTGCGCGCGGGCACCGTGGTGGCGCCCGCCGAGGTGGACCGCACCTCGTCCCTGCTGCCGATGGCGGTGAGTCCCGGCCACGGCCTGCCCGAGGGCGGCGTCGCCCTGCGGTCGCGCCTGCCCGGACTCTGGCGCGTGCCCGGCTTCGACGCCCTGGCGGCGCACGGCTTCGACGGCACCTGGCGGCCGGCCTCGCCGCTGCTCGACCTGATGCGCCGCCAGAACGCCGCCAGCTGGCACCCGGCGGTGCCCTTCGAGGACGTCTGGAACGACCGCCGCCGCCTGCTCGACGCCCGCACGCCGGATCCGATGGTGCAGCCGGGCTGGCACCACCTGGACCGCATCAGCTACGTCGCCAACAGCTACCACCGCCCGGCGATGCTGCTGCGCACCCTCGAACGGATGGTGCCCGGAGACCAGTGGTGGGCCTTCCTGCGCGAGTTCCACGCCCGCGCCCGCTTCGCCCACCCGACCACCGCCGACTTCCAGGCCCTGCTGCGCGAGCGCTGCGGCGCCGCCGTGGCCGACTACTTCGCCAACGCCACCGGTGCCGGCGCCACCCTCGACTACGGCATCCACGCCGTCGAGGCCGACGGGCCCGAGCCGCACGTGGTGATCCGCCGCACCGGCACCATGACCGCGGCGATGAAGGTCCGCCTCTCCTTCGAACGCGGCGCCCCCGAGTACCGGACGCTGGCCGCCGACGACCGCGGCCCGATCTGGCGGATCGACCTGCGCGATGCCCCCGGCCAGGACCGCGGCCGCCTGCTGGAGGTCTGGATCGATCCCTTCGAGCTGCCCGCCGGACAGGAGGAGGCCGCCTGGCCCGCCGGCGTGCACCTCATCGAGCAGAACCTGCTCGACAACGCCTGGCGCCGGCGCGCCGACCCGGCGCCGGCCCGGCACCGCTTCCTGCGCGCCCTGCTGCAGGCCCAGTGCGAACTCAGCTTCGGCGGACTGATCGGCTAGGGAGCACCCATGCAAGGCATCCGCATCGCGTTCGCTTCGCTCCTCGCCGCCGCCTCGGCCGTCCGCCTCTGGCTGCTCGGCTGGCTGCTGGTCACGGTGCCGGCCTTCCTGCTGGCCTGGCCCCTCTGGGTGGCCTGGAAGGGCGCCTACGACCATCACCCCGGCGCCACGCTCGGCCTGAACCAGCACCTCGACGCCGACTTCGCCCGCCAGCACCCCGAGCTGACCCTGGCGTCGGCCGGCGCGGCCCTGTTCGTGCTCCTCGGCTGGACCTGGCTCGGCGGCGGCATCCTGGCGCTGGCCGGCAGCGGCCGGCCCTGGCGCCTCGCCGAGGTGCTGGCCGAGGGTGGCAGGCTGCTGCCGCGCCACCTTCGCGCGCTCGGCCTCGGTCTCGTCCTGGCGCTCGGCCTCGCCTACGGCGTCGCGTTCCTCGACACCTGGCTCCGCACCGACGCGCTCGCCGACACCGACCCCGGCGCCACCCTGGGCCTGCTCGGCCTGCGCTTCCGCCTGTTCTCCCTCGAGGCCGGCCTCGAAGGCCTGCGCTGGCTCTACGGCCTCCTGTTCCTCGGCCTGCTGTTCGCCAGCAAGCTCGCCCGCGCCTTCCTGATCGCGCCGGAGCAACGCTCGGCCACCGCCGCCTGGGGCCGTGCGGCCCTGCGCATGCTCCGTCATCCCATCCGCACCGCGCAGATCGTGCTGCTGCTCACCGCCGCCTGGCTCGGCGCCGGCTTCGCCCTCGCGCCGCTGCTGGCGTGGGCCGACCAGAAGGGCCACACCTGGGCCCTGCTCGGCCTCGCCCAGCTCCTCGTCGTGCTGCTGCAGATCCTGCTGGTGGCGGGTTTCCTCGCCGCCCGCGCCCTGGCATCGGCGCCGCCGCGCGCCGCCGCCGCGCCGACTCCCGCACCCGCGCCGCGCCCCGCCGGCCGGCCGCCGGAGCTGCTGTTCGACCCGTCCCGCCCGGCGTGAAGATTTCTTTCGCGCGCGCCAGGGCGCGCGGCGCGCGCGAACGCGCGGTGCGACCGTCGGCCCCCGGCTGAAGCGGAAAACCCCCAGCCCGCCCGTCCCGTCGCGCGACTCACGTCCCGCGACCGACCGCCGAGAATGGCCGTGCGGCAAGAGCAAGACACCGACCCGCGACGGGCCATGATTCGCCGACTTCGATCCTTTGCCTGCAGTGCCCGTCGCGGGTTCATTCTTCCGCCGCCGACCGCCGCCCGCGCCGCCTGAGGCGCGCCACGGTCCCCGCCGCCCTCCGGCGCCCTGGATTCTCGCCCTGCATCACGCTACAGCGGGGCCATGTCCCTCCACGATCACCGCCAGGCCCTGCAGCGCGCCGAGAACCGCATCGCCCAGTTGAAGGAGAGCCTTTGACTTCGAGCTGCGGCATCGTGAGCTGGCGGCGATCGAGCACCGGATGACCCAGCCGGGCTTCTGGGACGACGCCGAGAAGGCCCAGAAGGCGGTCACCCAGAAGAAGCTGTGCGGCCAGGTGGTGGAGCCGCTCGACGCCCTCGTCCGCCTGATCGACGACGGCAAGGTCCTGATCGAGCTGGGCGAGGACGATCCCACCGCCGTCGACAAGGACCTCGACGAGATCCACGCCAAGGTCTCGGCGAAGCTCGACCAGCTCGAGTTCCAGCTCATGCTGGGCGGTCCCCACGACCCCAGCAATGCCATCGTCACCATCGTGCCCGGCGCCGGCGGCGTCGACGCCTCCGACTGGGCCGAGATGCTGCTCCGCATGTACGTCAAGTGGTGCGCCCACATGGACTACGAGGTCGAGGAGCTCGACCACCAGGAGGCCGAGGAGGCCGGCATCCGCTACGCCAGCATCCAGGTCAAGGGCCCCTACGCCTACGGCCGCCTGAAGGCCGAGCAGGGCGTGCACCGCCTGGTCCGCATCTCCCCCTTCGACGGCAACGCCCGCCGCCAGACCTCCTTCGCCTCGGTCGAGGTGGTCCCCGAGCTCGAGGACGACATCGACGTCGACATCCGCGACGAGGACCTCCGGGTCGACACCTTCCGCAGCTCCGGCGCCGGCGGCCAGCACGTCAACAAGACCGAGTCGGCCATCCGCATCACCCACCTGCCCACCGGCATCGTCGTCAGCTGCCAGAAGGAACGCAGCCAGCACAAGAACCGCGCCACCGCCATGACCGCGCTGCGCGGCAAGCTCTACCAGCTCGAACTGGCCAAGCGCGAGGAGGAGCTGGCCAGGTTCTACGGCGACCGCGGCTCCGTCTCCTGGGGCAACCAGATCCGCAGCTACGTCCTGCAGCCCTACCAGATGGTCAAGGACCTGCGCACCGACGTCGAGACCTCCAACGTCGACGCCGTCCTCGACGGCGACCTCGACCCGTTCATCGAGGCCTGGCTCAAGCAACGCAAGGACGACAAGAAGGTGGGCCAGTGAAGCGCCACGCCCTGCTCTCGGTGACCGACAAGACCGGCATCGCCGACTTCGCCCGCGGCCTCCGCGAGCTGGGCTTCGAGCTGCTCTCCACCGGCGGCACCCGCAAGGCGATCGCCGACGCCGGCATCCCGGTGCGCGAGGTCGCCGAGCACACCGGCTTCCCGGAGATGATGGACGGCCGCATCAAGACCCTGCACCCGAAGGTGCACGGCGGCCTCCTCTCGGTGCGCGACGATCCCGGCCACCAGGCCGCCATGCGCGAGCACGGCATCGCGCCGATCGATCTCCTCTGCGTCAACCTCTACCGCTTCGGCGAGACCGTCCGCCGGCCCGGCGCCACCCGCGCCGACATCGTCGAGAACATCGACATCGGCGGCCCGGCCATGGTCCGTTCGGCGGCCAAGAACCACGCCCACGTCGCCGTGGTGGTGGACCCGCAGGACTACCCGGCGGTGCTGGCCGCCCTGCGCGCGCACGACGGCCGCCTGCCCGAGGCGCAGGCCCGGGCGCTCGCCGCCAAGGCGTTCGCCCTCACCGCCGCCTACGACACCGCGATCGCCGCCTGGTTCGACCACGAACGCCGCGCGCAGCCCGACCAACCGCGCTTCCCGGCCCGGCTGGCGGTGGCCGGCGACAAGCTGCAGGACCTCCGCTACGGCGAGAACCCGCACCAGCAGGCGGCCTTCTACGCGTTCTCCGACCAGACCGCGCCGAGCCTGGCGTCTTCGCGTCAGCTCGGCGGCAAGGAGCTCTCCTACAACAACATCCTCGACTGCGACGCGGCCCTGGCGGCCGTGCTCGAGCACGCAGCTCCGGCCGTCGTCATCGTCAAGCACAACAACCCCTGCGGGGTGGCGGTGGCCGGGACGCAACCTCGCGCCTTCGAGCTGGCGTTGCGTTCGGACCCGGTCTCCGCCTTCGGCGGCATCCTCGCCGTCAACCGTCCCCTCGACCCGGCCACCGCCGCCGCCATCGTCCAGAGCGGCACCTTCGTCGAGTGTCTGGTCGCGCCCGCCGTGTCCGCGGCGGCCCTGGCGGAACTCCAGCGGGCGAAGTGGGGGAGCAGTGTCCGGGTGCTCGACCTCGGCGGCCTGCCGTCCGCGCCCGAGCGCGAGCGCGCGGTGCTGCGTCAGGTGAACGGCGGGTTCCTGGTGCAGACCCCCGATCAGCCGGTGGCGCCGCCGGAGCACGCAGTGATGACCACGCGCGCGCCCACCGCCGCCGAAGACCAGGCCCTCCGCTTCGCCTGGCTGGTCTGCAAGCACGTCAAGTCCAATGCCATCGTGCTGGCCACCACCGAACCCGACGGTGCCTTCGGCACCGTCGGCATCGGCGCTGGCCAGATGAGCCGCGTCGACGCCGCCCGCATCGCCGTCCACAAGGCCGGCACGCGCGCCCCCGGCTCCGTCCTGGCCAGCGACGCCTTCTTCCCCTTCCCCGACGGCCTCCAACTCTGCATCGACGCCGGCGTCACCGCCGCCATCCAGCCCGGCGGCAGCAAGCGCGACGCCGACGTCACCGCCGCCGCCGACCACGCCAACCTCGCCATGATCCGCACCGGCCACCGCCACTTCCGCCACTGACGCCCTCGCCGCCCCCGCGCCGCCCGCCGCCCCCCCCGCGCCACCCGCCACACGCGGACCCCGCCGCCACGCGCGCCACCCGCCCCCAACCCCCCGCCGCAGCGCCGCACCCCCCGCCGCCACACGCGCCACCCGCCCCCAACCCCCCGCCGCAGCCCCCGCACCCCGCCGCCACACGCGCCACCCGCCCCCAAGACCCCGCCGCAGCCCCCGCGGACCCCGCCGCCGCCCCGCGCCACCCGCCGCCACACGCGCCACCCGGCCCCCAAGACCCCGCCGCAGCCCCCGCACCCCGCCGCCACACGCGCCACCCGGCCCCCAAACCCCGCCGCAG
>CAZMGG010000039.1:0-2529 GCA_964565715.1 uncultured candidatus Brocadiaceae bacterium
GGCCACATCCACCGCATGCGCTACGACGGCGCCCGCGACGGCATCGAGTACTTCACCCTGGCCACCACCGGCGGCGTGCTGGAGATGGAGGCGCCGCAGGCGGGCTATCTGCACGAGCTGCACGCGGTGACGGTGCGTCCCGACGGCATCCAGGTGGCGACCCTGCCGGTGGGCGCGGTGATGGACCCGCGCCGCATCACCGGCGAGATCAGCGAGGACGCCGAACGGCTGCACCGGCGGCTGCTGCCGGCGGATCCGCGCGGCCTCGCGATCGGCGCCGACGGGGCCGCCGACGGCGTGCTGACCGTCGACCTCACCAATCCGGCGCGGCGGCCGGTGGAGCTGACGGTGACGCCGCTGCACGACGGGTCGTGGAGCTTCACGCCGGACCACACCCACCTGGTGATCCCCGCCGGCGCCACCATGCCGGTGGCGTTCGCGGTGGTCCGCCCAGCCGGCGCCGGCGGGGCCTTCGACCTGCCGCGCCTGGAGCTGCGCACCGACTACCTCGGCGAGGGCCTGCGCTTCAGCCTGCCGCGCCGCGAGGCGGCCCTGGCGCTGCCGCCGCCGGCGGAACTCGGCGCCACCGAGGCGCCGGCGCCGGGCACCCTGCAGCTCGACGGCAACGGCGCCTGCCTGCGCATCGCTGCCGACCGCTGGGACCTCGCCGACGGGCCGTTCACCGTCGAGGGCTGGGTGCACCCAGACCAGCTGCAGGGCCGCCGCGGCGTGGTGGCCCGCACCGAGAGCTCGGAGTGGTCGATCCTGCTGCTGGACGGCGTGCCGGAGTTCCTGGTCCACCTGGACGGCCGCTATGCCAGGGCCCGTGCCGCCGGCGTGACGCTGCAGGTGGGCCGCTGGCACCACCTGGCCGGCGTCTTCGACGGCCAGGAGGTGCGCCTCTACGTCGATGGCGAGAAGGTCGCGGCGACGGCGGCGGTGGGCAGCCGCACGCCCAACCGGCTGCCGTTGTTCATCGGCGCCGACCCGGGCCAGAACGGCGCGCCGGGTTCGTTCTTCCACGGCCGCATCGACGACGTGCGCGTGTCGGTCGGCGCCCGCCACCGGGGCGAGCGCTTCGCGCCGCCGGCCCAGCTCGTGCCCGACCAGGACACGGTGCTGCTGCTGCCGCTGGACCGCGACTTCGGCCCCTGGACCCCCGATCGATCGCCGCGCGCCACCCATCCCGAGCGGGTCGGCGCGGCGCGGTGCGTCGCCGGCGGCCGCTGATCCCGGCGACGGCGCGCTTGCGCGCGCTCCGCCCTTTCCGTTACAGGGTGCGGATGGCATCGACCAGGGCCCGCCGCCAGAAGCCGAAGCAGTCGCCGCGCCGCAAGTCCGGCAAGTCCCGCAAGCCCGGACTCACCGCGCGCACCGCCGACCGGCATGTGCTCTACCAGCTCTCGGTGCAGGGCCCGGAGACCGACGCCGCCTTCTTCGGCCGCTTCCACAAGCGCTACACCGGCGAGGACCTGCGCGTGTTCCGCGAGGACTTCTGCGGCACGGCGGTGCTGTCCTGCCACTTCGTGAAGCGCCACCGGCAGAACCGCGCCATCGGCGTCGACCTCTGCGCCGACACGCTGGCCTGGGGCCGCCGTCACAACGTGGAGCCGCTGCTCGACGAGGAGCAGCAGACGCGCCTGCAGCTGGTGCAGGCCGACGTGCGGTCGGCCAGGGTCGAGAAGGCGCAGCTCACCGCCGCGCTGAACTTCAGCTACAGCGTGTTCCGCACCCGCGAGGAACTCGGCGGCTACATCCGGGCCGCGTTCCGCGACCTGCGGCCCGGCGGCGTGCTGATGCTCGACGCCTGGGGCGGCCCCGACACCCAGGACACCGAGCAGGAGCGCCGCCGCATCAAGGGCTTCACCTACGTCTGGGACCAGCACGCCTTCGATCCGATCACCCATCGCATCGATTGCCGCATCCACTTCGAGTTCCCCGACGGCAGCCGCATGCGCAACGCGTTCCAGTACGACTGGCGACTGTGGACCCTGCCGGAGATCCGCGAACTGTTCGCCGAGGCCGGCTTCGAGGACATCCACGTGCTGTGGGAGGGCACCGACAGCCAGACCAACGCCGGCAACGGCATCTTCCGGCGGGTCCGCTTCGGCGAGGCCTGCCCGTCGTGGATCGCCTACGTGGTCGGCCGCAAACCGAAGGGCTGAGCCCGCCGCCAACGGCCGATCCTTGCCCCGGCCCCCTCGCCCCCGTTCAATCCTCGCCCCCCATGAAAGACCTGGTCATCCTCGGCGCCGGCAAGATCGGCCGCATGGTCTGCCACATGATGGCGAAGTCCGGCGACTACAAGGTCCGCATCGGCGACGCGGCGCAGGCCGCCGTCGACGTCGTCACCGGCCGCTACCCGGACGTCACCGGCCAGCAGGTGGACTTCGCCGAGGGCAGCAGCCTGGACGGGCTGCTGCGGGGCGCCTGGGGCGTCATCTCCTGCGCGCCCTACCACTGCAATCCGCTGATCGCGGCGCGTGCCCGCGAGCTGGGTCTGCACTACTTCGACCTGACCGAGGACGT
>CAZMGG010000039.1:2539-43098 GCA_964565715.1 uncultured candidatus Brocadiaceae bacterium
CCAAGTGAAGGCCCTGGCGGAAGGGGCGAAGACCGCGTTCGCGCCGCAGTGCGGCCTGGCGCCGGGCTTCATCACCATCGTCGCCAATCATCTGATCCGCAAGCTGACCGACGTGCAGGATCTGCGGCTGCGGGTCGGCGCCCTGCCGCGCTATCCGGCCAACCGGCTCAAGTACAACCTGACCTGGTCCACCGAGGGTCTGATCAACGAGTACTGCCGGCCCTGCGAGGTCATCATGGACGGCGAGCTGCGCTCGGTGCAGCCGCTGGAGAACCTCGAGCGGCTGACCATCGACGGCGTCGAGTACGAGGCGTTCAACACCTCCGGCGGGCTCGGCACCCTGGCCACGACCCTGCAGGGCAAGGTCCGCAACCTCAACTACAAGACCATCCGCTTCCCGGGCCACAGCGAGATCCTCAAGCTGCTGCTGCACGACCTGCGCATGCAGGACCACCAGCAGGAGCTGGCCCGGATCTTCGAGCGGGCGCTGCCCGGGACCTTCCAGGACCAGATCGTGGTGTTCGTCTCGGCCACCGGCACCTTCCGCGGCCGGTTCACCGAGTCGACCTACGCCAAGACCATCCTGCACCGGAAGATCGACGACGAGAACTGGAGCGGCATCCAGATCACCACCGCGGCGGGCGTCTGCGGGGTCGTCGACCTGCTCGCCGAGGGCAAGCTGCCGCAGGCGGGCCTGGTCCGCATGGAACAGGTCGACTACCCGAGCTTCCTGGCCAACCGGTTCGGCCAGTACTACGCGTAAGCGACGGCGACTAGCCGCCGCGGCGGCCGCCGCCCTGGCCGCCCTGCCCGTTGCCCTGGCCACCGGGTCCGCGACCACGCTGGCCGCCGTTCCCGGGGCCATTGCCGCCGGGAGCATTGCCGCCAGCGCCATTGCCCGGCGGCGTCTCGCCCGGTGCGGGCTCCGGCGCCTTGTCCAGGGTCACGTTCAGGAACGCCGGCTGGCCCGGCACCACCACCAGTTCGCCGGTGGCGCTGGTCAGGCCGCGGCCGCCGATGTCGTAGCGCCAGGTGCCCGGCGGTACCGGCTGCGGGCCGGTGGTGCCATCACGCACCATCAGCATCCGGAGCGACGGCAGCCGGCGCCATTCGTTGGCCGGGGTCGTCCCCGCCTCGCTGGCCAGTGCCAGCATCACCCGCAGGCGATTGCCCTCGCCTTCCACCGGCGGGGTCGTCACCCGGATCTCGAGTTGGCTGGTCAGCAGGTCCACCTGCACCGTGGTCACCGAGTACGCGGTGATCGTCACGTCCTGCCGCTGCAGCACGGAGTTGCCGCCGCCGGGCCCGCCGCGGCCGCCGCGGCCGCCGAAGCCACCCTGGCCCATCGAGACTTGGCTGCTGCCGCGCGACACTTCCATCTGGTAGGTGCCCGGCGGGATCGCGGTGATCTGGAACGAGCCGTCGGCGCCGACGGTGCCGCGCAGGAGTTGCTGCGCCATCTCCGCCATCCGGCCTTCCGGCGTGTTCTGGTTGCCGCCCTGGCCACCGGGCCCGCGGCCGCCGCGCCCGCCACCGTTGCCATTGCCGGGCGCCGCCGCCGCCGCGTTCGGATCGCGCCGCTGCAGCCGGACCTGCACGCCGGTCGCCGCCGCGCCGTTGAAGCGGACCTGACCGCTGAGCGTGCCCAGCGCCTCCTGGCCCGCCACCAGGTCGTGGCGCACCTCGGCGCCGTTGCCGACCATCACGTCGGGGAACTGCTTGTCACGCTGGGCGATCGCCGCGGCGAGTTGCGCCCGCCGGGTCTCCTCGTCGCCGCCGCGCTGGTTGATGCTGGCGAAGTAACCGCCCGCGGGCAGCCCCTCGATCGAGTACTCGCCGGTCAGCAGGTCGACGTTGGCGCCGTGCCGCGAGTTGTTGCCGGTGTGCACCAGCGTCACCCGCGCCGAGACGCCCTTCGGCAGGTTGCTGACCACGCCATGCACGCGGCCGCCGCCCACCATGGTGATCTTCATGGTGCGGGTCTGGCCCGGGCCGGGCAGCGCCACCGCCGGATCCTCGAAGTCGACCAGGTCCTCGGCCTGCACCCGCAGCCGCAGCGTGCGGGCGAACACCGGATCCAGTTCGAAGGCGCCGTCGGCGCCGGTCACCGCCCGGGCGACGCGCATGCCGCCGCCAGGGCCGCCGAAGCCGCCGAAACCGCCTGGCCCACCGCGCCCACCGCGGCCACCGCCGCTGCGCTGGTTCTCGTCCAGGGTGACGCCCTGGGGCGGTTCGGGCAGGAACAGCTCCACCGTGGCCCGCTGCACCGGCGTGCCGTCGGCCAGCACCACGGTGCCGGCGAGACGCGACCCGGTCGCCACCCGCACGGTCATCCCGGTCACCGGCTGGCCGGCCTCGACCTGGAACGGCTGGGTCGCCATCCGCACGTAGCCCGGGGCATCGATGTCGAGCACGTACTCACCGACCTGCAGGCCGTCGACCGTGAACGTGCCGTCCTGGTGCGCGGTCGGCTCCGGGGTGCGACCCGGCATGCGGCCGCCGGGGCCCAGCATGGCCTCGAGCCACGCAGCGCGGGCCTTCTCCGCCGCCGCCCGCTCGGCCTGGGCCTGCTGCATGGCCTGCTCGCGCTCGGCCTGCCGCGCCGGATCCGGCGTGCGGCCGCCGCGGCCGCCACGCCCGGTGTTGCCCTCGGCCGCCACCTCGCGGACGGCCGGGGCGGGCCCTCCCGGGTTGCCCTGACCGTTCTGGCCGCCGCGACCGCCGCGCTGGCCGAAGCCGGCGAACGGGTTGTCCTGGTTCTGCTGCCCGCCATCCACGCGCCGCGCGGTGATGCCGTAGCTCAGGACCGGCTGGCCGGTGCCCGCGTCCACCACCGTGCCGCTCACGCTGAGCGCGCGCTGCATGGTGATCTCGACCCTGGCGCCGCCGGTCGCGTCGACCGGCTCCTGGGCCTGCTCGAGGAAGCGACGATGGGTCGCAGTCAGCTTGAGCTGGGCCTTCGGCAGCTTCTGGAAGGTGAACTCGCCCTTGTCGTTGGTGCGGACGGTCTCGGTCGCCGCCACCGTCTCGCGCATCCGGGCGAACTCCTGCATGCGGGCCGGGTCGCCGCCGCGGGGGCCCTCGCCGTTGTCGCCGCCGCGCGGGCGCCGGCCACCGCCATCCTGGCCCTGGCCGCCCGGCGCACCGGGCGACTGCTGCGCCATCGCGTTCTCGCGCTGCTGGCGGAACTGCGCCATCAGCGCCTCCCGCGACACCTCGCCCTGCACCATCGCGTTGGCGATCGGCTTGCCGTCGGGGTCGCGGACGATGCCGCTGACCTGGGCCGCCTTCACCGCCACCAGCCGCTGCTCCGCCACGGGCTGGCCGTCGGTGGCCTCGAGCACGCGCGAATGGGCATCCAGGTGACCCTGGGCGCTGGCGACGAGCTGGAACGCGCCGGCGGGAACCGGACCCAGCCGGAAGGTGCCGAGGTTGTCGGTCTTCGCCATCACCAGATCCGCCAGCGGATCGGCGCCACCCCAGCCGCGCCGGCCGCCGAAACCACCACCAGGGCCGCCGCCGAAGCCGCCGCGGCCGCCGTTGCGGCCACCGCGCCCGTTGTCCTGGTTGCCGCCGAACAGGTTGCCGAACGGATTCTGGTTGGCGTCCTCGGGATTGGCCCGCTCCCAGCGCACCTCGGCGCCGGCCAGCGCGACCTGGCCGTCGTCGACCACCACGCCGGTGATGACGAGGCCGTCCTGCAGCACCAGATCGTCGATGCCCAGCTCCCCCATCGCCGCCTGCCACTGCCGCCGTTCGATGGCCGGCGCATAGCTCTCGTGGGTGGCGACGATGGTCAGGTCGGCGGCCTCGTAGGCCTTGCCGCTCAGCGCGTAGGTGCCGTCGGCACCGGTCAGCACGGCGTCGGCCACCGGTTGCGCCTGGAAGCGCGCCCGCATCTCCTCGAAGCGCTGCCGGTCCTCGGCGCTGATCTCGCCGCCGGGCCCGCGGCCGCCCGGCCCGCGCTGGCCCTGCATGCCCTGGAACATCTCGCGCATCCCGCCGCGACCACCCTGCGGCGCGTTGCCGCCGGCCTCGCGGGCCTGGGTGAAGGCCGCCATGAAGTCCTGCCGGTGCAGCACCTGCACCCTGGCCCGCGCGATCGGGTTGCCCAGCTTGTCGGTGACGCGCCCCCGCACCTGCAAGCCGGTCTGCGCCAGCGTCGGCAGCCCCAGCGCCGCCGCCGCACCGCGTTCCATCTCGGTGCGATCGTCGCCCTCGTCGGCGCCGCGGACCATCGCGTCGGCCACGCCGACCGAGCCCGGACGCCCGCCCTCGCGGGCCGTCGTCGTGACCTGCGTCGGATCGATGTCGTCGCCGCCGAGCAGGAGCATCGCGCCGGCACCGAGGCCGAGGACGCCCACCAGGATCAACAGGATGCGTGCTGGATTCATGATTCGTGCTCCCTCCACTCCGCCGTGCCGTCCGCCTTGCCGCCGGGGGCGGGCCGGAGCCCGCCCGTGCCTCGCGTGCCGCTACTCCTTCTGCGCCTCGCAGCGGACCTTCAGGACCAGCTTGCCCTTCAGGTCGGAGTTGCTCTCGAACTTCATCTCCTCGCCCTGGCGATCCATGGTCGAGGTGGTGGCGCGGGTCATCGCCACGTCGCCGCCGAGGTCCACCGCGACCACCTGCTGGGTCTGCAGATCGACCTGGATCTTGCCGGTGAGCTGGATCGTCGCGTCGACCTTGTCGACGGCGTTGGCCATCGGGCCCTGGCCGCCGCCCTGCGCGCCGCCACGGCCGCCGCGGCCGCCGCCCATGCCGCCCACCGCCCCCTGCCGCAGGCCCAGGTCGGCGCCGCTGCCCTTGCCGGTCAGCACCGCGGTCACGTCGAGGATCGCCACCCGCTGGCCGCTGCCGGTCTGCTCGACCGCCGCCAGCTTGCCCGTCACCTTGCCCTGCAGCTTGCCGCCGGCCAGCAGCTGCTGCACGTTGGCCACCGCGCCGCCACCCATCGCGCCGCCGCCGAAGCGACCGCCCGCACCGCCGCCGGTCGCGTTGCCGCCCTGGCCGCCGCCCTGACCGCGGCCGCCCTGACCACGGCCACCCTGGCCGCGACCACCACCCTCGCCTTCGGCGCCACCGGCACCGGTGCCGCCGGCCCCGGCACCCTCACCGCGGGGCGGCCGCGCCGCGGTCACCGGGTGCATCAGGCCGCGCAGGGCCTCGACGAAGGTCTTGCTCAGGTCGGCTTCCTGGCCGACGCCCAGCGCGCCCTGCGGCACCAGCCCGGCCAGCACGACGCGGCCCGGCACGCCGCGGCCAATGCCGCCCGCCACGGCCTTCTGGTCCTCGCCCTCGCCCTCCCACAGCTCCACCTGGCCGTCCTCGCCGGTCTTCAGGGTCACCTTCTTGCCCTGCAGGCCGCCCTCGATGGCGTTCTCCCGCGCGCCCTCGGCGCCGGGCATCGCGGTGGTCTGCTTCAGCGTGTGGTAGTGACGCCAGTCCTGGCCCGCCGGCGCCTGGTCGAACACGACCTGCTGGCTCACCGTGGTCGGCCCCGCCGGCGCGGCGCCGGCTCCGCCCTGACCACCGGCCCGGCCGCCGCCCGCGCCGCGTCCGCCGAACCCGCCCTCCTGGCCGTTCACCAGCACCTTGCGGTTCTCGGTGGCCTCGATGCGCGTGTCGATGCTGATCCGCACCGGCGCGGCCTGGGCCGCCGTCACGTTCAGGTTGGCCGTCGTCGACGGGCCTTGCGAGGCATCCTGGGCGAGCAGCGAGGTGGCGAGAACGGGAACGACGAGGACGAGGGCGGTGCGCATGGAAGCTCTCCGGGAAGTGCTGGGCGGGGGACGATTCGCCCGGCCGGTTTGGGGACCGGCCGAATACGGACCCGCCGGTCATTCCCCACGGTTCGGGACACCGCTGTGACAGGTTCCGTGCAACGTCGGCCCGCCGTTGGCTTGGGGCTGGCCGGTCACGGGGCCCGCAAGACCACCATAACCATGTATTCGATAAAGAGTTACGATTGAATTGCGTCGGTGGACCTACTTCCCGAGGCAGAACCGCCGGAAGATCCGGTCCAGCAGGTCCTCGGGCGAGTGGCTCCCGTCGATCCGGCCCAGCGCCACCAGGGCACCCTGCACGTCCAGCGCCACCACCTCGCCACCCCCGCCCGAGGCCGCCGTCGCCAGCGCCCGGTCCAGGGCCGCCACCGCCGCGGTGAGCGCCTGCCGCTGCGGCCCACCCAGATCGCGGGCGCCGGCGCCGGCGTGGCCCTGCAGGAACGTGCGCAGGGCCGCTACGCCGGTGCCGGTCACCGAGTCGACGGCGAACAGCGGCACGCCCGGCAGCGGCGACAGAGCCAGGACCCCGCCCTGGTCGGCGCGCGTGCTGACCACCGCCAGCACCGGCAACGCCGTCGCCGGCACGTGCACCGCACCGGGGTCCAGCACGATCAGCGCCGCGGCAGCGTCGGCGGCCACCAGGTCGCGCAGTTCCAGCGCGGCCCGATCCCATGCCGCCGGATCGGCCAGATCGCCAGGCGCATCCCACAGGCAGAGGCCTTCGCCCACCTCGACCCGCAGCACGTCGCGGGTGGTGCCCGGTGCCGCATCCACCAGCACCGCCTGCCGCCCGCACAGGGCGTTGCAGAGCGACGACTTGCCGGCATTGGCGGCACCGAGCAGCAGCACCTCGCCGCCGCGCCGGGCCTGCGGCAGGCCCTGCGCCAGTTCCGCCAGCGCACGCCGCTCTGCGGTGACGATCGGCAGCCATTCGGCGGTGTCCACCGCGCCGGTCTCCCCGTCGGTGAAGTCGAGGCCGGCCTCCAGCGCCGCCAGCGCGTCCTGCAGGCCAGCCCGGCTCCGGGCGACGCGCTCGCGCACCCCTCCCTGCAGCAGCCCCAGCGCGCGCAGCCGTTCCTGCTCGCTGCCGGCATGGATCAGCGCCAGCACGCCCTCCGCCTCGGTCAGGTCCAGCCGGCCGTTCTGGAAGGCGCGGCGCGTGAACTCGCCGGGCAGCGCCGCCCGCACACCCATCGCCTCGCCCCGGTCCAGGAGCTCGTCCTGCAGCATCGCCAGCAGCATCGGGCTGCCCGGCAGGTGCAGTTCGACCACGTCCTCGCCGGTGTACGAACGGGGTCCGGGCATCGACAGCAGCAGCGCCGGCAGGCGGTGACCGAGCACGCCGATGGTGCCTTCCTGCTGGGCGCGGACCGGCGACGGCTCCGGCGCGAACACCAGCGCCGCCGCGGCCCGGGCCCGCGGCCCGGACAGCCGCAGCACCGCGCGTTCCGCGAGCCCCGGCGCCGACGCCAGGGCGAGGATGGTGTCGCCGATCACGGCCCGAGGATAGGCGGCCGCTGCGCGGATTCCGCGGCGACGCCTACCGCCGGGATCGCGCGGCCTCGATCTCCTGCTGCAACGCGGCGGCGTCGGGCCGCGCCGGCTCCGCGGCGCGCACCGCCCGCACCAGTGCCGCCGCCTCGTCCAGCCGGCCCGCCATGGCCAGCACCCGCACCCGCAGCAACCGGGCGTCCGCGCCCGGCGCCGCCAGTTCCAGCAGGTCGCAGGCCCGCAACGCCCCTGGCCCGTCGCCGCCGTCGGCCCGCATGGCGACGAGACCCGCCAGCAACTCCGGCAGCCGGCCCTCCAGCACCAGCGCCTCCCGCAGGAACTGCCGCGCGGCCTCGCCGCGGCCGGCGCCCAGTTCCACCTCCGCCGCCTCGGCCAGCGTCCGCGCCAGATCGGCACGCCGTTCGCCATCCTCCGGCCGCGCCGCCAGGGCCGCGCGCAGCGGCACCACCGCCTCCACCGGCCGTCCCTGCTGGGCCAGCAGCAACCCGAGCCGCCCCTGCGCCTCGACGCTGTCGGGCAGCACCCCCGCCACCGCCCGCGCCGCCGCGACCTGGTCGGTCCCCTCGAGCCACTGCCGCACGCCGAGCACCGCCACCGGCACCACGAACAGCCCCCACAGCAGCGCGTGCCGCAACCCGGGCCGCCGCGCGATCTCGCCGCCGCCGCCGATCCCCAGGGCATCGCCGGTGGCGCGCTCCCGCACCTTCCACAGGAACCCGTCGAAGTAGAAGTGCAGCAGCTGCGAGGCCAGCAGCACGCCGGCCAACCCGTCGCGCAGCCCGCCCTCGCCGGCCCGTTCCAGCAGCGGCCCCATCGCGCCATAGGCGAGCACCAGACCGAGGTAGACAGCCACCGACACGACGCCGCCGCGGAACAGCCAGCGCGTGACGATGCCGCAGTCGCCGCCCTTCCGCGCCCGCTGCCGGTTGAAGGCCCAGACGATGGCCAGGTACTGGACGTCGTGGAACACCTCGAACAACGCCAGTCCGAAGATCAGGCTCGGCACGTGGTTCGTCGCGATCCACCACGCGGCACAGCTGCTGGCCAGCAGCAGGTGCTTCTGCAGGCTCGCCGGTCCTCCGGCCCGGGCGTTGCGGATCGACTGCCCGACGTAGGCCAGCACCACCACGGCGATGGCGGCGACGGCGACCCCGCGCAGGGTCTGCATGACCACCGCCGGCGGCACCGGCATGCCGCAGCGCGCGAACAGATCGAGGAGCTGGAACGAGCGGTACGGCGAGATCACGACCGCCGAGGCGAAGAACACCGCGCACAGCAGGAAGTCGATGCGCGCGGTACGCGGGTCCGCGGCGCCGCGTTTGCCGTCGTAGATCCGCGCGAAGCCGTAGGTCTGCATCCAGCCGTGCCAGATGCCCCACAGCAGGGCCAGCGCCGCCACCGCGTGCAGCCCGGCCACGGCGAAGCCGGCGCAGACCACCAGCAGGAACAGCGGCGCCAGCAGGAACCGCGTGCGGAACCGTTGGAACAGGGCCCGATCGCCGTAGGCCCGCAGCATCCCCGGCAGGTGGTGCCCCAGCGCGCCGAACGACATCACCAGGGCGTAGACGGCGGCCTCGCCGCTCTGCTGGCGCCACAGCCACAGCAGCGGGAAGGTCAGGAGCGGCGTCAGGATGACCAGCGGCAGGTCGAAGGCCGGGGCGACCAGCCACGGCGACCGGGCAGCGGGCAGGGAACTCACGGCGCAGCAGCCTACCCGCTGCGAGCCCGCGTGCACCGCGATGGATCGATCCGATGCGACCCGACGCAACGGACCCGCTTCGACCGGATCAGGTATTGGTGCGGAAGAACTCGAGGCCCAGCGACGGTTCCACCCGCACCCGGATCCCATAGGGGATCACCGACTCCCCGTCGTAGCGACCGCCGAACAGCGTGCTCGCCGCGAACTCCAGGTGGCCTCGGTCCCCCTCGCGCACCCAGCGCGCCGCATCGCAGCCGCACAGACAGAGGTCCACCAGCGGTGCTGCCACCCCGTCTCGCCACATCGTGACGTAGACATCGCCGTCATACGACCAGATGGTCAGCTCCAGACGCAGACCGTCCCGGGCGACCACGTAGCGATGCCAGATACCGTCCTCGCCCACCTCCGGCATGACCCCGAGGCAGACCATGAAGTCGGTCTCATCCCAGCGCAGCACGCCTACCCGCCCACCTGCGCCGCCGCCGCTTCCGAGAGCACCGCGCCGGGTCCGTTGCCGGCGGCGGGATCGACCACCAGCGCCTGCGCGAAGAACCAGGCCCCGCGCAGCGCCGCCAGGTTCGGCAGCGGCAGAACGAACTCCGCGCGGCCGCCTGACCCGAAGCACTGCACTTCCACCCAGGCGAGTCCCGTGGGCAGCGTCGGCGCGATGAGCTGGCCGTAGGAATTGCTGCCCCAGCCGATCATGGCCCCGTCCGAGCGCAGCGCCGCGGAATGGCTGCCGCCGGCCGCAACCGCGGTGAACGTGACACCCGGCGGCAGGGTCGGCACGGCGGTCTGGCCATACTGGCTGCTGCCGAACGCGACGACCTGGCCGTCGGAGCGCAACAGCAGGCTGTGCGCGTAGCCCGCGGCCATGGCGGTGTAGCGCAGGCCCGCGGGCAGCGGCGGCACGGCGCAGGAACCGCCTGCCCCCCAGGCCACCACGCTGCCGTCGGTGCGGCGCGCCAGCGTGTGGAAGCCCCCGGCGCGCACTTCGACGAAGTCACTGGCCTCGGCCCAGGTGCTGTCGAACCGCTGCCGGCCGACGCCGTGCACGGCGGACTGGGCGGGCAGGGCTGCGGCGAGGGCGAGCAGGGCCCCGGCGAGGCGGGCGGACGGCATCGGCGCATGGTTGCGCCGCACCGGCCGTGGGTCCAGCCCCCTGGCGGCGGTGATCCCGCGCCTGCCGCAGCCGACGCCTACTTCCTGAGGATCACGCGCAGGACGCCGAGGGGAATGCACAGGCGCTCCTGCCGCGACTCGAAGCAGGCGAAGTCGTGCCCCACCGCCGTCAGCGTGAAGTCCTGGGCGCCGGCGGGCACGGAGGCAGTCCGCGCCTTCTCGGTGGCCACCGTCGCGTCCGCCGACAGGTAGAACTCCTTGCCGACGAAGGGCAAGAGCCAATCCCCGTGGGCCACGGCGAGGCGCTGCGGGGCCGCCTGCTGCGGCGGCGGCGACGACGCCAGGAACGACGCTGCCGCAACCGCCACCGCTGCCACCATCCACCATGACCTGTGCATCGGGATCCTCCTTCTCCTTCTGGCTACCTGGCATGCCAATCGTGACCACACCACAGACACTGCCTCGCGCGCGACGTCATCACGACCCGCCGGCATGCGGGGCAGCGATTGACCACCACCGTATCGCCGTGCTCGCGCAGCACGCGCACTCGCGCCTCGGATCGGAACGTCGCCCAGCCGCCCGCCAGCGCGGCGGTGATCGCCGGATCGCCCGCCACACCCCCATGCCTGCGCATCAGCCGTGTGGTCGGTTCACCGGCGTGCGCGGCCTTCTGCTCGACGTGCCAGGCCCTCTGCACCGCCCGTTCGAAGGCAGTGAAGTGCCCCAGGTGATGCGACCACACGTACCGGTCGAGTTCGGCGTCCTCGTCGTACTCCCGGATCATCGCCCTCCGTCGGCCCGGGCGGCGTGGCGTTCCGCCGCCGCCTCGGCCCGCTGCCGCGCCCGGCGCCGGCGCAGGATCCCGCACACGAGTCCCGTGGCGAACACCGCGCACCATCCGAACGCGAAGGGCGTGGGCCACGCCGTGACCCGGGTTCCCAGGAGGTGCATCACGGCGGCGATGCCCGAGCCCACGGTCAGCACCCAGAGCAGGATCCGTCGGAACTGCGGCTCCTGGTCGGCATCGGCTCGGGAAGCAGTTCGTGATCGGCGCATGGATCCTCCGGAAGATGCGGCAGCATATCCGGAGGTGGTCGCCCGCGCGCCCGCCCGTCCCCCGCAGGCGGCCACCCGTGCCGGCGGCGTCATCGCTGCAGCAGCCGGCCGATCGCCTGGATGGTGTTCCAGTTGCGCGTGGTGGCCGCCCACGTTCACGCCCCGCAGCAGGACCACCTGGGCCATCGCGGCGTGGCCCTCAGGTCGCCTGGCGCCGCCGGTGGCGCGGCCGCGGCTCCTGCTCCTGTGCGTCGGAGCAGAGGGGGCATGCTGGCGAGGGTCTGGTGCTCACGGAGACTCCGCTGCGTCGTCTACTTCCACAACAGGACGACGGCCACGGTGACGCCGATCAGCGCCACGACCACGGTCAGGGCGAGCAGCGCGCGGCGCCGCCGTTCACCCCGGTAGCGGCTCCAACCGTCCGCATCGAGGAAGTGGCGGCTGTCGGCGGTCAGACGCACCGCACCGCCCTGGATCAGGCCGGCGAGGCGCCGCCGATCGATCGAGCGCCCGGGCGTCAACAGGATGGCGGTCTCGGCGGTGACCGCCCCGGCCTCGGTGAGCTGGCGACAGATCCTCGCCTCGGCCCGTCGCATCGCCGCCACCATCAGCGCGGGCAGGAAACTCGTGATCGCCGCGGCTCCGGACATCGCTTGCGCCTCGTTGGGTTCGATCCGCCGGCAGCATCCCCAGGCGCCCATCGGGTGGCAATGCCCCACCCGTGCGCGGCCAACGCTATCCGTTGCGACGCTCCAGCTCACTCCAGAAGGCGATCTCCCGGGGAGCGTGTGGCACCGGCGCCGGGTTGGGGATGCCGAACTCGGCATCCAGGTAGGACATGAGATCGAATCCGTAGTGGATGATGTCCGTCTGGTAGACCGAGAAGACCGGATTGCCTGACCTGGAGGGGGTCGCCGGGAGATACCTGTGACCATGGACCGGAATCAGGAATGGCGCCGAGCCCACCGCGCGCCGCGCGGCGGCCTGGGCATCGGCGAGTTGCTTGGGTCGCACCCCCCACTCGGGCATCCAGAAAGCACTGTGCTCGACGTCGAAGCAGATGCCGTCGGCTGGCCACGCAAGCCTGTCCCGAATGAAGCCGGAGTCCGGCTGGCGCCAGTCAGGAAACCCCTCACCGGTCGGCTGGGCATGCTGCAGCAGCGCACGGAGATCGGGCGGAAACCGGAAGCCGTGAAGGGTCTCGGCCAGATGGACCTCGGCGTCTGCAAGTCCGGGAGCAAGCGCGATGCTGCGCGATCGCAGCACGGCGACGACTGCGTCAAGGTATGCGTCGGTCAACACCTGTGCCCGCCTTCCCGATGATTCGCCGTCTGGCTGCAGGATCGCACGGTCCGTCCGCTCCCGCGTCGAGTCGAGCAACGACGAAGGCGGCGGTCACTCGACCACCTCCAGCCCCCGAGCCCCGAGCCACGCCACCAGCGCTTCCACCTGCTCCGGCGAGGCCAGCGATGCCGGCTGCAGGCCCCAGGCGCGGTAGCAGCGCAGCGTCCGCGTGCCGATCAGCCCCACCTCCGCCAGCAGCGCCCCGACGGCGCCATGGAACTGCATGACGCCCCGATCGCAACCGGGGATCATGAGCGCCGGGAGGTACCCTGATCGGAGCTGCAGCAGGTCCAGCAGCGCGGCGATCTCGCCCTGGTCCGCCGTCGTGTGGACCACGCGGTCCTCGGGCTGCGGATGACAGCTCGAGCCGGTGCGCAGCTGCAGGCGCACGGCACGGCCGATGCGATCCAGCAGCACCGCGCGCGCCGTGGTGTGGATCCGCGCCGTCGGGTGCTGCCTCTGCATGCGCGCCACTTCCGCCTCGGGGCAGTCGCTGAACGGCGCCCGCAGCTCCCGCAGCGCCGGCAGCGGCCGGGATGGCAGCGCGGTGATGCGGCCGTGCGAGGCCACGACCGTGCGCAGGGCCGGGTGGCCGGCCAGCGGCCCGAGGTCGCCATTCACGCCCTGCACGTCGAGCCAGCGCAGTTCGCCCAGCTGCTGCGTCCAGTCCAGGGCGATCCCCGTGGTCTGGAAGGTCTTCCAGGGCAGCGCCAGATAGCGCAGCTCGGCGAAGCGGGTGAAGCCGGCCGGATCGACCGGCTCGGCGTAGTGCATGTGCAGGTAGCGGCACGTCGCAGGCAGGCTGGTGAGGTCCACCGCATCGCTGAGCGGACCGAACGCGAACAGGCAGCGCCGCGCATCGACGCGGGCGAGCTCCGGGGCCATCGCCGGCTCCCAGCGCCCGAACTCGATCGCCCGCAGGCCCGCCGCTTCGGCATCGGTGAGCGCGGCCAGATCGGCGGCGGCACGGACCTCGAGGGCGACCAGTTCGGGCCCCATCGCGGTCTGGCGGTGGATGCGCCCGCCCGGCGCCCGCACGAAGACCTGTTCGGCCTCGTCGTCGAGCACGAGGAACGGCCACGACAGCAGATCGCCGGGCATCGGCCTGTCTCCTGGGCCCTCGACCATGACGAAGTCCACGGGAACGGCCGCGCCGTCGAGCGCGAACCGGTAGTCGGGCGGCGCCGGGACCTGGCAGGCGGCCAGGAGCAGGGGCCACAGCACGACGGGACGCGCGCGACGGAACACGGGCGCCGGCAACGGGCCATGCGGCAACGGGTTCATCGCGGCCGTGGTCATGGGCCGGCGCAGGCGCCGCTCGGTCGCCGCGCGGTCACCGGTTGGCCTGCAGCGCCAGGAACGCTCCGACCGGGTCCCGGATGACCGCGCGGCCGTTCTCGGCGCAACCGTCGACGACCTGCCCCCCGCTCTCGCCCACCAGGCGCAGACTGGCGTCGAGGTCGCCCACCGGCAGGCCGAGGATCCAGACGGGGGGAACACGGTGATCGTCCGCGTGCGCACGGCAGATCGCCGCAACCGCGGCTCCGTCGGGCCTGTGCAGTGCGACTGCGCCGCCGGCATCGGCGGAGTCCGCCGACCACCCGACGACGCGTTCATAGAACCTGCACGCGGTCCGGACGTCCGGAACTGCCAGCGTCAGGTGGGCGATGCGACCTACGGCCGCAGGGTGATCGGTGGCGGAGGATGTGTCGCTTGCGACAGGAACGAGGCCGAAGGCAGCACCGCCGGGATCGACGACGACGGCCCACTGCCACTGGCCGTCCTGGTCCCTGCCCTGCATGAGGATGCTGCCACCGAGTTCGCGGGCGTGCGCCACGCTGGCGCCGACGTCGCGCACCTGGATGTGGGGCATCCATTGCAACGGGAGGGTCGCGTGCTCGGGGGTGCGTTGCCCAAGGCCGATGACCGGGGTGCCGTGGTTGTTGGTCAGATCATCACGCCAGAGGGGAGCCTTCCCCGTGGTCAGGATCCGTGAGTAGAAGCGGATCTCGCGTTCATGGTCGGGCACCGCGATGTCGGCGCTGAGGACACCCCCGGCGCCGGCGAAGAATGGGTTCTGCATGCGTGTCTCCTCTCGTGCGTTGGCCCGGTGCGGCTGCGGCGCGGCCGCTTGCGATGGGCTGGTCTGGCGTGTGCGGGCGGCCCGGCTGCGGCCGCGTCAGTCGGACCGCACACACTGCCCGGCGACACGCCGGCGAGCAACCCGCGTGCGGGCGCTCGGGGAGCTGGGGGCGGCGGCCAGGAGATCGGCAAGCAGGACGGCTGTTGGACCGACGAGGGCTCCGAGGACCGCGAAGGTCACGGTCAGCGACGCGAACCGTTCGTCCTCGGCGAACGCGAGGGTGGCACCGAACAGGGCGCCGAGCACAACGGCAACGAGGCACCGCCGGGCGCGGGGAACGCCTCGGCGCTCCAGCCAGAGCATCAGGAAGGCGAAGGCTGCCGACTGCAGCCCCATGGCCAGGTAGCCGCCGACGAGCCCGAAGCCGAGGAAAGGCGCCCAGGCCCTCGAGCGACGGATCGCCACCGCCGGCCACCATGCCCTAGGCGAGCAGGCCCAGCAGTGCGAGGGGCACGGGAGCCAGGAAGTGGATCAGGAAGCGCATCAGGGCTCCTCAGGCCAACGTCTCTGCCGCTCAGCCGCGAGCCTCTGGGCGCGACGGCTGCTGCGCCGAGTTGGACGCCCCGGTGATCATGCAGCTGCCAAGGGCGCCAGATCCTCCGGCACTGCCGGGGCCTGTCCAAGCTGGGAGAGCAGCTGGTTCAACTCGCCAAGGACCAGGCGTGAGGGTGTCGTGATCTCGATCCCGATAGGGCGGCCGTCGGCTGAGAAGTCGACGACAAGACCGCCGACTCGGTCCGTGCGAACACTCCGGTCGCCGTCGCGTCGCGGCAAATAGTAGTAGGCTGCCAGAGGGCGGCCCTTGCGGAACGTCACCTCCAGGTACGAGTGTTTCATGGCGTGGCTGGGAAGGCTGTGATCACGACGAGTAGCTCGTCGATGGTATCCGGCTCGACGATGACGTGCCAGACCCCGGAGTCGTGGTTCGTGTCGACGATCCAGCGCCCTGGCTCAACGTCCTGCCGTAGACCCGTAGCGTGTTCCATCATCGCGCGAAGGTCCGTCTCCGAGAAGTTCCGATCAACCATGCGCTTGAGCAGGTGCGGGCTGAACTCCAGCTCCCAGTCCCACCACTCAGGCCAGTTCGTCACGAGGTGATCTCCACGGTCGGGTTGGCGCGTCTAACGTCCTTGGCCATCAGCCGCCGGCCGCTTGGGGCCGGCCGGCTGCATGGCCTTGTGGCTCTACCACACCTTGCCGACCAGAACATAGACAAGGATCCCGGCACCGAAGGCCAGGGGTGGAATGAGGCGATCCAAGGACGACCGCCCAGCGGGGACAACTCGATCTCGCAGCGCATGAACATCTGCTCGCAGCGCGACGAGCGCATCTCGGATTTCGACCAGAAGTTGATCAGTACGTTCCATGGTTCCAACAAGTATTCGACCGACCGGCGCAACAACCCGCACGCTGCGACCTCCGCAGCCTAACGCACGACGCTGAGCCCGGCCGGAACACCGGAAGCATCCCACGCCACAGCCCTACCGGCAAGCCGCGTCTCGACGCCCCGGGCGCTTCGGAGGCCGGTGACGACAAGAACCGCAATCCGATAGGCGCCCAGCAATACGCCGGAGACAACGGCAACCCGGGTCAGGACCAATGCTGCAGTCGGCCGTGATGATGCTCCCAGCAGACCTCCCAGCAGACTGCCCGCGAGCCCGAGCCAGTAGGCAATCAACACGTACAACTCGGGCCTGCGATGATGGCTCCCGGACTGCAGCAGGAGGGTCAAGGTGGCAATCCCTCCGATCGCGTGAGTGGCCGCCAGCAGCAGCCCCATGATCGGAAGGACATCGTCGAACAAGGGCACACCCATCCACGACAGGGTCACCGATACAAGAGCACTCCCGGGCGCCAGGACCCAAACGCACCACATCTCCTTCAGGGACACCGGAGTGCGCTCCCCTGCAACCACTGCGTTCTCGAGGTAGCGATGCTTGTCCATCCAACTTCCTTGACGCTCAGCCACGGGCCGCACGCGGCTCCTGGATCTTCCGGTTGCGTGATCGCGCGGTCCGTCGACCCCTGCTTGCAGCGGGGCGCATCAGTCTACTGGCTGGTAGTGCATCAAGGAAGCCAGGCGCTTGGGCATGCGCCGCGGCCGCGGAAGCGCGATGCTGCATGAGGGATGGGCAAGTGGACTCCGCGGGTTGAAGTAGTGCAGGAAGAACGCGACCCGGGCTGGGAACACATCGGGGCTCATCCAGGAACAAAGCTCACGCACGATCTGCGTGCCGTCTTGGGAGAGGATGGTGACCTGCCAGGGGACTTGCGCACCAGCAACTGACGACGCGTGCTCCAACTCGCCGATGCAGGCCTTGGAGACGATCGCTTCCACCAGCACCAGACCTCCCAGCTCTGCCCGGACCCTCGGCATCGCCTCCTCGCGACGCGCGGGCGTCACTCGGCCTCCCCAGTGTGCCTTCAGCATGCGCAGGATCAGCTCCTCAGTCGCCTGAACGCGGTACACGCCCAAGATTTCGATGGGAAGCCCGCGAGCATGTCCGGTAGTCATACGAATATTCGCCCAACGTCTCTGCCGATCAGCAGCTGGCAGCTCGTCGAGGGCATTCCTCGTCCGCAAGGCCTACGCGCGGCTCGCCTGCTTCTGCGGCTGTCACTTGCCCCAGTCTGGGGGAGAACGGCGCCTCTCTCTGCTGGGATCATGAGCGGCGACGAAGAACGAGTGCCGTCGTTCGGTGGCGAAGCCCCTGTCCGTCACGACTCGAACGACAAGCTCGACGGTGCGTCCCTAGGTCTCGTGATCGCCCTGCCATCCAAGAGCCGACTCGTTGCGAGTCCACGTCAGCGAAGCCTCCTGCACAACGGACATGTCGAGACCTGCCTTGGCTATCTGCTCCTTGAACCGGCGGATGGCAAGTCGATGCGCAACCTCGACGGACGAGTCACCGCCGGGTGCATCTCCGCGGAGATCGACACTCCACCGGTCCATTTCGGCTGGCAGCTGACCGAACAGCCAGTAGCCACGATGGTCGGAGTGCCGACCCGCGAACGTGCCAAGGAAGTTGTGCAGCACGCTCTTCAGGACTCTCCGTGACGCCACCGGGGGACACCTAACGTCTTTGCGCCGGACCGGGGAATCGAGCGCCTGCTCGAGGATGTCGCGGGTGCGGCTGCACGCGGGAAGTCTACTACGAGACGACGCACCCGCACTCACCGCAGCTGCACCCGCAGCTCCCGGCCCTCCGCCGCCCCCACCGTGAACGCCACCCGCGTCACCGGCTCCCGGTCCCGCGTCACCAGCTCGTAGTCCCCCGGCGGCAGCCAGATCGCTCGGAACGGCGCGCTCCCGTCCCGCCCGCTGGCCGCGTCGTGCAGCACCATCCGCCCGCCGCGCCGCACCACGAACCCCACCCCGCCCGGCGTCTCGGCGCCCACCGGCGCGTCGAACACCAGCCGCTGCCGCACCCCCTCCGCCAGCCGCACCTCCAGCCGCGAGTCCTTGCCCGCCTCGATCAGGAACGGCAGCGCCTGCGCCGCGCGCCCGTCGGCCCGCGCCAGCAACACGTATTCCCCCGGCGCCAGCAGCTCCGACCGCGGGGGCGGCAGCGGTGCATACACCCCGCACACGAACCGCTCCGCCGCGTCGAACACCAGGTAGTGCAGCTTCTCGCCGCCGTCGTCGACCACCAGCACCCCGCCCACCGTCAGCCGCAGGTCGCCCAGCGCCCACACCTCCCCCGGCTGCAGTTCGCGCCGCGGCAGCGTGATCTGCGGATGGCCGCGCACGTCGATCCGCACCCACCAGGAGCCCGCCACCACCTCGGCGGCGAAGGAACCGTCCGGCGCCACCTTCGCCTCGCGATACTGCTGCGGATCGCTGCGCTGGAACGCCACCGCCGCCCCCTCGGCGCCGCTGCCGTCCGGCCGCAGCAGGCGGCCGACGATCCGCGCCGGCAGGGCGTCATTGCGCTGCAGCCGCAGCTCCAGGACATCCGGGCCCGGCGCCACGCCGCCGTGCCGGCGGCTCTCCCGGCCGTCCTGATGCGTCGCGTGCACCGTGAACCGCCGGCCCGGCTCGCAGTCCGGGAAGACGAAGCGCCCCTCGCGATCGGTCCAGTGGACCCGCGGCCGGCGTTGCGCCGACCCCTCCGTCGCGCACAGCACCTGCACCATGCCGACGCCGGCGCCGGCCTCGTCCACCACGCGACCGCACACCGCGAGCCCTTGGGACAGGATCAGCTCACACTGCACCGCCGCGCCGGCCCGGCCCTGCACCGTCACGCTGGCCTTGCCGTGCAGGTTGTCGGCGGCGCGCACCGTGAACGGGCGGTCCGGCAGGCCGGTCAGCACGAACGCGCCGTCCGCGCCGCTCCGCGTCCGCACCAGGTCGAAGTCGCCGATGTCCCCCACCGTCACCGTGACCGGGACCGGCGCGCCGGCCTCATTGCGCACGCTGCCGCGGCAGGTCACGCCCTCCTGGAGCAGGATCCGCACCGCCGTCGTGCCGCCGACGCCCACCTCGCAGGTGCCGGTGAACGGCGCATGCTCGGGCGTGCGGCAGAGGATCGGCTGCGGGCCGGGCGGCACGCCGATCGCGCGGAAGCGGCCGTCGGCGTCGGTGTGCACCTGCGCCGGCAGCGGCGGCGCGCCCTTGTCCGACGCCATGATCCCCTCGGTGCGGCCTTCGCCGATCCGCACGGTGGCACCGGCCACCGGGCCGTGCGCGTCCAGCACCTCGCCCACCACCTCGCCGGCGGGCGGACCGAGCTGCAGGCGGACGTGTTCGCGGGCGCCGGGACTGGCCTGCACCAGGTGCAGCTGCGAAGCGGCGTGGCCCTGTGCGCGGGCGCCGATCACCAGCAGGGTGTCGCTCTGCCGCAGGGTGAAGGTGCCGTCAGGGCCGGCGACGGCGATGGGCCGCGCATCGATCTGGGATATGGCCGGCATGGAGGCCTCGACCAGCGCGCCGGGGACCGGCCGGTCCTGCTGGTCGACGACGATGCCGGTGAGGGTGATGCCACCGCCGAGCGTGAGGGTGCACTCGGCGGTGGTGCCCGGCTCGATGGTGGTGGGAACGCTGTGCGCCAGGCGGTACTCGACCAGCGCGCGGACGTTGCCCGGCGGCAGGCCCTCGAAGAAGGCGACGCCCTGCTCGTCGGTGACCGCCCGCGGCATCGGCGCCCGCAGGTCGACGCCCCGGCGCAGGAGGACGGCGAGAAAGGCGCCGGGCTGCGGTTCGTCGGCGTAGCGCACGAGCACGCGCAGGCTGCCGGTGGTGGCTGGCGCGGGAGCGGGCGTGGGCGTCACTTCCGCCCGCGGCTCCGCGGCCGACGTTGCGTCCGGCGCCGGCGCCGGGACATTGCCGTGCGTGCTGGGCGGGCCGGACGTGGCTGGCGGTGCAGCGGCCGTGACGGGGCCAGGTGCGGGCCCGCCCGCGAACAGCAGCCAGGCCGCCACCAGGAGCACAACCGCCACAATGGCGGCCAGCAGCTTCGCCTTCGGGTTCATCGCGGTTCCTCGGCAGGCGCCCCGCGTCGGGGACGGAGCCCCGAACCCTACCGCGGGCCGGCAGGCGCGCACAGCCCGCGGGCCAGGACCGGGCGTTGCCGGATCAGTCGCGGCTGCCCGCGGGCGCGTCGGCAGCCTGGCCGGCGCGCGGCCGCGGATCGCCGAGCGCCACCATCAGGCCGAGGCCGCAACTTCCGCCGATCGCCAGTGCCAGGCTCCAGCGGTAGTCGCCCGACATGGCGCGGAAGACGAGGGCGCACGCCAGCGCACCCACTGCCGCCCCGAGGATGGCCGAGGCCGTGCCCCGGAGGATCGTTCTCAGCGGTCTTGCCACCCGCCCATCCTACGGCAGATCGCGGCCTTGCTCCGGAATCGCGTCAGCCGCGGAACAGAGCACGGCGCAGGAACAGATAGCCGGCGGCCCAGAGCCGGTCGCCGACCGTGGGCGGGCCAGGCTTGCGCCGCAGGAGCCCGACGGCGGCCCGCAGCCCGGCCAGGGCCATCGCCAGCACCAGGACTGCGACCAGCATCGGGTAGGCGTCGGCCATCGCCGGACGCCCATCCTAGCCTAGACCGCGGGCAGGCCCCAGGCCCGCGCCACCCGCGCCACCCCTGACGGGCTCAGGGTGCGTCGAGGAACCCCATCACCACGATGCGCCGCAACCATCGCCCGTCGGCATGCCGCAGGGCCACCTCCCCGCGAAACGGCATGACCGAGCCGTACACCCAGGAGCAGCTCATCTGGCGGCAGCTTGAGCATCTGGAGGGTCTCACGCAGAGGCCTTTGGTTCCGGTCTGGCAGCGCCAGGCCGAGGATCGCGGCATCATCTGCCCGCTCCAGAGCAGCCATGGTCGGCGCTGCCACGCGCTGCTGCGTCGGGGTGGACACCTCGCCGCTCGCCGTGGAAGCCGCAGAACCCGCACGCCCCGGTGGCGACCCAGAGGCCACTTGGCCCATCGGGTCGACGGCCGCGCCGCAGGCGGTGGCTACTTCGCTATTTCGTGCCGATCACACCCTCCACCGAGTTGCTGAGCACCCCACCGAGCCGATTCATGCCCGGGTCCGGCACCAGCGCCTGCTGATAGAAGGTCATGCCGCGCAGGGCGTTCTGGCTCGGAACCGACAGCGAGAACCGGGCACGGTTGCCGGATCCCATCACAAGGACGCAGGCATCGGGAGCGGACCGCAGGAAGCAGCTCGGCATGCCCAGGAAGCCGACGTCGATCGGCAGGAGATAGGGACCAAACGACGCGTCGGAAAACCCCAGGGTCACCAGGGCCACGGATTGCGGCAGGTTCTCCAGCGTCGCGTCGAGGGTCCCCGCCAGCCACGGCAGCGACCATGGCAACGTATTCGCCATGGTCGGCACGCCGAGACTGCCTGTACAGCCAACTCCGTGTGCGTCATAGCGGGCGGCCAGAGTCGGTGAGTAGGCGTAGAGATTGGCGTAGTAGTCGATGAGCAGCGTCCGGCCGCGCCGGCTGTCGTGGATGGCAGGCCCCAACAGGATGCCCGGCGGCGTGGTGCTCGTGGTCCGCTGCACCCACGGTCCGGCACCCTCGCGTTCCCAGCTCTCGAAGGGCTGATACTGGTCGTTGCGACCGAACAGGACGAGCCTGCGCCGCGCCGGATCGAAGACCAACTCACGGTAGAACATGGTCGGCCCTCCGGCGGGCACGGTCCGCCAGCCGTTCTGGGCGTCCCATTCCCAGGTGACCGCTAGCGCACTGCCGCTTGGCGGCGGGTTCGGCGGCGCCTGCAAGGCCCCGAACGAGACCAGCACGTCCCTCGACGGATCGTAGGCAAGGGTGGAGTAGAAGTGGGTCGGCCAACCGACCGGCGAGTTGCTGGTGGGTATCAAACTCCAGCGGACCCCGTCCCATTCCCAGAGGTCGGTGGTCGGCCCGTTGGAACCGCCAAACAGCATCACCGTGCCACGTGCATCATTCCAGGCCATGGCCGACATCGATGTTCCGGAGGGACCGGTGGTCGCGGCCAGTGTCCAGTTGGTTCCGTCCCAGGTCCAGGTTTCCGACCATTCAGTCAGAATCACACAATGCTGACGGAGTGAATCGTATACCATACATGAACCGACACCGCGGGGGCTCTGAGTCGGGGATCGGGCCATCCATGTCGCGCCGTCATACTCCACTGTTTGCCCAAGGTACATGACCAGTCTATCACGCAGCGAATCGTAGGCCCCAACCACGGCACTTCCCCCGATCGGCGCGGAGCCAAGCCTCTGCCACTGCACCTGACCGCAGATAGGCCGCCCGAGCACTCCGATGAGTACGATACCCAGAGCAATCCACCTTGGGGCGATCACAAGGCACCTCCTATGGTAATACGAAGCGCATTGCTTAAGGCGGGAGTTGAGGTTATGGCTCCGGCGGCGCAAACTCACGCCTGCGCCGGCGCTACCCGCCCGACGCCGCGGCGCCGGCCGCAGCCGCGGCGCCGCGTTCCGCCGCCTTGCCGAGGTCGACGAGGTCCTTGCCGCAGCTCTTCGCCATCAGCCGCGACATGAGCGCGATCAGCGGCGACATCAGCTTCGCGCCGAACGTCTTCGGACGCACCTGGATCTCCATCTCCAGGCGCGTGCCGGTGCCGTCGGGCAGACAGCGGATCTCGGAGGTGAACTCGGTCCCCATCGCGTAGCCGCGCAGCGTGTAGTTGCGGGGCGGCGACCAGGCCGTGACCTCCATGTCGGCCACCTGCCGGCCGCGCCACTCGCGGAAGCGGGTGCCGGCACCCACCGGACCCGGCGTCAGCATCTCGACCTTGGTGATCGCCTGGATGCGGCCAGACGCGTTGGCGAAGTCGGAGGCCATGGCCCAGACGCGGTCGGGCGAGGCGGAAGTCCGGTGGACGCAGAGGATCGGCTTCATGGGCAGATGGCGGAGTCTATCGGGAGGCAGGGCGCCACCACCAACCCCCGCGCCGGTCCGGTCCGCCCGGCCGTGGCTCAGCCGCCGTAGCGGCGCAGGCCCGCGCTGTCGGCTGCCGCCGCCAGACGGGCATCCGCAGTGGCCAACGGCAGATCGTGTTCGCTGGCCACCGCCAGGTAGACAGCGTCGTAGCTGGTCAGGTCGTGGGCGCGCACCAGTTCGTCGACCTCGTCGCCGAGCCCATTCGGGCACGCCGCGGCGACCCTCGGCAGATCGCGCAGCAGCAGCCGGTGCTGCTCGGCCAGTTCCGGCGACAGGCGCCCGCGCCGGACCGCCGAGCGGAGCACGTTGCGGACATCGAGACTCCAGAGCACCGCTGGGACGACCACCGTGTCCCCGCTCTCGAGGCGCGCCAGCAGGGCGTCGGCCAGCGCATGGGCTTCGTCGGCGAACACCCACGCCATGGCGAACGAGGCGTCGAGCACACACAGCCTCAACGGCGACCCTCATCGCGCAGGTCCGCCACCGAGAGCCCCGGCCCCAGCGTCGCCCGTTCGCGCAACCCGCGCAGCCGGGCGATCGCGGTGCGCGCACGGTCGCGATCGATGTCGCGTTCCTGGAGGTCGAGCAGGGTCGGCGCATCCCGCGGGTCGCCGGCGGTCTGGAACCACCGCAGGGCCTCGCGCACCACCTCGCTCACGGTCGAGTAGCGGCCGCTCGCAACCCGCTCCCGCACGAACTCGGCCAGCTGCGAGGAGAGCGAGATGTTGAAGGTGGCCTGGGTCATGCCGCCATTATCGGCCAAATATTGGCCGCCTGGCAAGGAGGCGTAACCAAGGCTGGTTTCCGGGACACAGGAAGAAGGGTGAGCCGACCTGCTCGGCAGCCCCCGGCAGGACCGTGGGTTCGACGCACCGGTCCCGCTACCGTCCCTCTCCCTTCCCACCCATGCCCCCTCCCCGCCGACCCGTCACCCCTGCGCTGCTGCGCCGCCTGGAGTCCCAGGCCTTGCAGCTGCACCGGGCCGGGCGGGTGGAGATCTTCGACGCCGGGCCGCACCGGGTGCAGGCCGAGGTCGACGACGGCGAGATCTGGACCGTTGAGATCGACGGTCTCGGCGGCAGCCGACCGTCGCGGATCGCCTGCGACTGCGGCGAGGACCCCTGCGCCCACGTGCTCGCCACCTTTCTCGCCTTGACCGAATCGATGCAGGTGGAGGCATCGTCCGGGGAGGCCGTCATGCCCGAATGGCTGGTGCGGGTCACCAACATCCTGGGCGCCGAAGCCAGCCAGCCGGAGCCCACGCGCACGCTCGATCCGTTCTATGTCGTCGATGAGGAGAGCACACGCACGCGGGGCCGCCTGAACCTGCGCGTGCTGCTCGGCCGACGGGACGGCAGGCCCGGCAGGCTGCGCACCATGCCCTATCACACGCAGTCCCGCGAGCTGGCGGAGGCCGATCGCGCCGCGCTGTCGCTGCTGCAGGCCGCCACCGACACCCGGCACCACACGCCCCGAGACTTCGAACTGCCGCCGAGCTGGCTGTCGCGCATCCTGCCGGTGTTGGGCGAGATCGGCCGCCTGCGCATCGCCCGCTTCCACGGCAGCACCGCCACCGACGTGCGCCCGCTGCAGCTCGACCCGGGCCCGGCGTTCACCCTCCGCGGCCGCGCCTCGTTCGGCGCCGCCGGCGGCGAGGTGAGCGGCTGGCTGCAGCGCGGCGACGAGCAGTTCGGACACGAGGCGAAGGTCGTCCTGCTGGACGGCCAGCACGCCCTGGTGGGCGACCGCATCCTGCCCGTCGACCTCGGCCAGGCGACGGAACTGGCGCGGAACCTCCTGCTGCAGGGGCCGATGCGGGCGCCTGCCGAGACCGCCGACCAGATGGTCGCTGCGGTGGTCACGCTGCCGGGCGCCGCGGAGCTGCTCGCCGACAGCCTGACCCTCGCGCCCGCCGGCACGCCGGAGCTGCGCGTCGTCCTGCGCAGCAACCAGGACTTCTCCGGCCACGCGCTGTGCGAGGCGACGTTCGCCTATGGCGACAAGGTGGTCGAGGTCGAGTCGCCGCCGCTGATCCCGCCCGACAGCAAGGACGGCCCCTGGCTGCAACGCGACATCGCAACCGAGGACCGGGTCCTGGAGGGCTTCGAACGCGCCGCCGCCGGCCTGCTGCAGCCGACCGGCATGGAGGGCTGCTACCTCCTGGCGCACGAGAACTGGATCGCCTGCCTGCGGGCCCTGGTCGCCCAGGGCATCCGGGTGTTCGCCGAGGGACGGCCGATCCGCCGGGCCGACCGCGTCCACATCTCGATCCGCTCGGGCATCGACTGGTTCGACCTGCGCGCCGACCTGCAGCTGGACGACGGCTCCCGCGTGCCGGTGGGCCCGCTGCTGGCGGCGATCCGGAAGGGCGAGCGCCTGGTCGAACTGGCCGACGGCTCCGCGGCCATCCTGGAGCCCGCGGACCTGGCCCGCATCGAGTCCCTGCTCCGCCTCGGCAAGCCCGGCGAGGATGGCGTGCGGCTGCAGCGCAACCAGGCCTGGCTGCTCGACGCCATGCTGCTGGCGCAGCGGGCCGAGGTCGATGCCGACGCCCAGTTCCGCGCCGTGCGCGACCGGCTCGGCTCGTTCCAGCAGGTGGCGCCGGTGCACGAGCCCGACGACTTCCAGGGCGAACTGCGGCCCTACCAGCGCCAGGGCCTCGGCTGGCTGCACTTCCTGCGCGAACTGGGCCTCGGCGGCTGCCTCGCCGACGACATGGGCCTCGGCAAGACCGTGCAGGTGCTGGCGCTGCTGCAGGAGGTGCACCGGCAGGCCGACCGGCCCTCCCTGCTGGTGGTGCCCCGCTCCCTGCTCGACAACTGGATGCGCGAGGCCGCCCGCTTCGCGCCCAAGCTGCGCGTCCTCTCGTTCCACGGCGCCGACCGCTGGGACCGCCTGGGCCAGAGCCGCCGGGGCTTCCGCGCCTTCGACCTCGTGCTGACCACCTACGGCACCCTGCGCGTCGACGTGCCGCGGCTCGAGACCGACGGCACGGACTTCGAGTATGCGGTCCTGGACGAGGCGCAGGCGATCGAGAACGAGCACAGCCAGACCAGCCGCGCCGTGCGCCTCCTGCGCGCGCGTCACCGGCTGTGCCTCACCGGCACGCCGGTGCAGAACCACATCGGCGAACTGTGGGCCCTGTTCGAGTTCCTCAATCCGGGCCTGCTCGGCCGCAGCCAGGCCTTCCGCGAGCTGCTGGCGCAGAGCAATGAACGCGGCCAGGGCGTGGACCTCGGGCTGCTGCAGCGGGCACTGGCGCCGTTCCTCCTGCGACGCACCAAGCAGGCGGTGCTGCCCGACCTGCCGGCGAAGCAGGAACAGGACCTCTGGTGCGATCTGGAGGGTCCCCAGCGCGAGCGCTACGACGCCCTCCGCGGGCATTACCGCCGCGCGCTGCTGCACGGCCAGCAGAAGCTGCGGCCCGAGGAGCGGTTCGTGGTGCTGGAGGCGCTGCTGCGGCTGCGGCAGGCGGCCTGCCACGAGGGCCTGCTCGACGACCAGCGCAAGGGCGAGGGCTCGGCCAAGCTGGATGCGCTGCTGCCGATGCTGGCGGAGATCGCCGGCAGCGGCCACAAGGCGCTGGTGTTCTCGCAGTTCACGACGTTCCTCGGGATCGTGCGGCAGCGGCTGGACGGGATGGGGCTCAGCTACCAGTACCTGGACGGCCGCACGCGCGACCGGCAGGCGCGGGTGGATGCGTTCCAGCAGGATCCGGACTGTCCGCTGTTCCTGATCAGCCTGAAGGCCGGCGGCTTCGGGCTGAACCTGACGGCCGCCGACTATGTGTTCCTGCTGGATCCGTGGTGGAACCCGGCGGCCGAGGCGCAGGCGATCGACCGCGCGCACCGCATCGGGCGGACCGGCAAGGTGACGGCCTACCGGCTCATCGCGCGCGACACCGTCGAGGAGAAGGTGCTGCTGCTGCAGAAGGAGAAGCGGGCGCTGGTGGACGCGGTGCTCGGCGGCAACGAGTCGTTGCTGGCAGGGCTGACCCGCGAGGACCTGGCGGCGCTGCTGGGGTAGGCGGCGTTCCTGCAGGGCTTCGACTGTCGGGTCGGCCGGTGACCAGTCATGCCAGACGCAAGCGCCTGCCCTTGGGGACCGGGATCGGTCGCCCGGTCGCCTTGGCCGTGTCCAGCCACAGGGCAATCGCGTCGTTGCAGCTTGCCAGCGCCGCATCCGGGCTGTCACCGTGGGCCGCGCAGCCCGGCAGCTCAGGAACCTCGGCGACGAAGACCTGATCGTCGTCGCTCCAGTAGATGATGATTTCGTACTTGTAGGTCATTGGTCGCCTCCGAGACCGTGCCGCGTGATGACAGAGCGAACTTGTCGCACCTGATACGGCTTCGCCTTGCTTCCTGATCGCTGCACGTTGATCAACTCCTCGATGCCGGCTCTCACGAAGATGTGATGGCTGCCTCGCACCCGGCCACCTCTGACCGTGATCACGGCGCGTTGCTCGAGATCGGCAAGATGACGGGCCAGAAGGTCCCGCATGATCGCGATGCGTTCTGCGGGCGGGCAGTCCGGAAGACGAACGAGACCGCGATGCGGTCGTTCCTCGGCGAACACCAGCAGGCCGAAGTCCTGGTCGATCGTGATCAGGATGCGATCCTCGGTGAGGGCCTGCTGGAGGATCGCCGAGTCGCCGGGGTCTGCAGCCCATCCACTGGCGTCGACGACATCATGCCCGGCATCGGCCAGCCAGCGAGCGAGACCGACGCCCGCGCAGCGATCGATCAGGAAGCGCACGACTCAGCCGACGCGGATGTTGTCGAACGAGTCGTTGGCGATGACGGCGTGGGCGTAGACCAGACAGGCCTGGATGTCCTCTGGCTGCAACGCTGGGTAGTCATCGAGCAACTCCGAGTGTGTCACACCCTGGGCAAGCAGGCTGAGGATCAACTCGACCGAGATGCGCATGCCGCGCACGATCGGCTTGCCGCCGAAGATCTCGGGGTTCGATGTGATGCGTTGCAGCAGTCCGCGATCGATCATGGGTGCGGGCAGCATACCACTGGTCGCACCCGGAGGTTGGGCCCGCGCACCTCCTGCCAGGTCCGGCAACTGCCAAACACAGCGACGGCCAGGCGCCCGACGCCAGACACACGCAAACGCCCTACTCCGGGTTGGCCATCTTCTCCGGCATCAGCGCTGCCGCGACCCGGTCCGAATACAGCCCCCGCTCCTGCAGGACCTCCTTCAGGCTGCGCCGGCTCCGCAGCGCGTCCGCCGCCACCTCGGTCGCCACCTCGTAGCCCACCACCGGCACCAGCGCCGTCACCAGGCCCACGCTCTGCTCGACGAAGTGCCGGCACTGGGCTTCGTCGGCCTCGATGCCCTCGACGCAGTTGTGGCGCAGGGTGTGCACCGCGTTGGCCAGGATCTTCAGCGACTCGAGGATGCAGGCGGCGATCACCGGCTCCATCACGTTGAGCTGCAGCTGCCCGGCCTCGGCGGCGAGCGTCACCGCGAGATCGTTGCCGATCACCCGGAACGCCACCTGGTTGACCACCTCGGGGATCACCGGGTTGACCTTGCCCGGCATGATCGACGAGCCCGGCTGGCGCGGCGGCAGGCGGATCTCGCCCAGCCCCGCGCGCGGGCCCGACGACAAGAGCCGCAGGTCGTTGCAGATCTTGGAGAGCTTGACCGACAGGCTCTTCAGGGAGGCCGAGAATATCACGAAGGCCTGGGTGTCCTGGGTCGCCTCGATCAGGTCCGGCGCCAGCGACAGGTCGAGTCCGGTGACCACCCGCAGGTGGCGCAGGGCCGTCTGGCGATAGCCCTTCGGCGTGTTCAGGCCGGTGCCGATCGCGGTGCCGCCGATGTTGAGCACGCGGAGCTGGCCGCGGGTCAGCTCCAGCGCCGCCAGTTCCTGGCGCAGGCTGCGGGCGAACGCCTGGAACTCCTGGCCGAGCGTCATCGGCACCGCGTCCTGGAGCTGGGTGCGGCCCATCTTCACCACCGCGCGGAACTCGTTGGCCTTCGCCTCGAAGGCGGCGGCCAGCCCCTGCACGCTGTCGATCAGCCGTTCGCTGCTCAGCACCATGCCGAGCTTGAGGGCCGACGGATAGACGTCGTTGGTCGACTGCGAGCAGTTGACGTGGTTGTTGGGGTGCAGGTGCTGGTACTCGCCCTTCTGGTGGCCGAGCAGTTCGAGGCCGCGGTTGGCCAGCACCTCGTTGGCGTTCATGTTGGTCGAGGTGCCGGCACCGCCCTGCAGCACGTCGACCACGAAGTAGTCGTGCAGCTTGCCGGCGATCACCTCGTCGGCGGCGTCGGCGATCGCCTGGGCCAGGGTCGGATCGAGCGCGCCGCAGTCGCGGTTGGCGTAGGCGCAGGCCTTCTTGATCATGGCCAGGGCCTTGATCAGGTTCGGGTAGGCGTTGAGGCGGACGCCGCCGATGTCGAAGTTGGCGAGCGCGCGCATGGTCTGCAGGCCGAAGTAGGCCTCCGCCTGCACCGGGCCGTCGCCCAGCAGGTCGTGCTCGGTGCGGGTGTGGCCGGTGGAGAAGGCATGGGTCAGGCCGCTGGTGCGGAACAGCAGCTGGTCGACGCGGCCCACCACCTCGTTGAGAAGGCTGGCCAGCATGCGCTTCTCGAGGGCGTGGTCCTGGCCGACGAAGCCGCGCAGCTTCTGTTCGTGCAGGAACGCCACCTCGACGTCGTCGAGCGCCACGGCGGTGGTCGAGTGCACCGAGCCCTCGATCAGCATGCCCTCGCCGAGCAGGTCGCCGCGGACCATGGTCACCACCGGCCGGGCGACGCCGTAGGCGTCGGTGCGGGTGAGCTGGACGCGGCCCCGGGTGATCAGCAGCAGCCGGGCGCGGCGGTCGCCCTCGCGGAAGACGGCCTCACCCTCGCGATAGCGCTGGTGCTCGATCAGGTTGAGCAGGCGGGCGCCTTCCTCGGGCGTGAGGTTGGCGAAGATGTGGACCTTGCGGAAGGCTTCCGCGACGTCTTGGAGCTTGGGCATCGGCGGCGGCAGGGCTGGACGGGCCGGCATCGGACCACAGGCGGGTCCGGGGCGTCCACCGGGAACCGCATCAGGCGTGCAGGCCCGCCAGGCGGCCGGTGGCGAACGCCGCCTGGAAGTTGAAGCCGCCGATCGGGCCGTCGACGTCGAGGATCTCGCCGCACAGGAAGAGCCCCGGGCAGCGCTTCGACTGCATGGTGCGCGGGTCGACCTCGTCCAGCGGCACGCCGCCGCGGGTCACCTCGGCGTGGTCGAAGCCGCGGGAGCGGCGGACCGGCAGACGCAGGTCCTTGACCGTGCGCAGCAGGCGCCGGCGGCCGTCCTTGTCGAGCTGGGCCAGCGGGCCGTCGACCTCGGCGAGCTGGCAGAGCGCCGCGCGCACGCGCTCGGGCAGGTGCGGCGGCAGCACGGCGGCGATGCCGGCGCGGCCTGAGGCCTGCGCCTGTTGCAGCCACTGCCGTTCCAGTTCGTCGGCGGGCACGTCCGGCGCGAAGTCGAAGCGCAGCGTGCCGCCGCCGTGCTCCTCGATGTCGCCGGACAGGTCCATCGGGGCGGGTCCGGACAGGCCCAGGTGCGTGAACAGGATCGGGCGGGTGCGTTCGGTGACGACCCGGCCCGCCGGGTCGAGGCTGGCGAGCCGGACGCCGTGCAGCACGATGCCCTGCAGGTCGCGCACCCAGGCCGCCTCGCACAAGAGCGGCGCCAGGGCCGGCACCGTCGGCGTCAGCGTGTGGCCCAGGCCCCGGGCGAACGCGTAGCCGTCGCCGGTGGCGCCGGTCTTCGGGTAGCTGAGGCCGCCAGTGGCCAGCACCACGCTCTGGCAGCGGTGCACGGCGGTTTCGCTCTGCACGACAAAGGCATCGCCGTCGCGGGTGATGGAGCACACCGGCTCACCAAGGCGCAGCGAAGCGCCGGCGGCGGTGCACAGGCGCACGCAGGCATCGAGCACGTCGCGGGCCTTGCGGCTCACCGGGAAGATCTTCTCCAGGTCCTCCTCGTGCAGCGGCACGCCCTGGCCCTCGATCAGCGCCACCAGGTCGCCGGGCGGGAACGCGCGCAGCGCGTGCCGCAGCCAGCGGCCGCGGCGCGGGCCGTACTGGGCCTCGAGGTCCTGGCCGGTGCGCGTGGTGGTCAGGTTGCAGCGGCCGCCGCCGCTGATGAGGATCTTGAGGCCCGGGCGCTCGTTCTTCTCGAGCAGGAGGGTGCTGCGGCCGCGCGCCGCGGCGCAGCGGGCCGCCATCAGGCCAGCAGCGCCGGCACCCACCACGATCACGTCGGCGGGCGCGCCGGTCACGGCAGCGGCCGGCGCGGCCTACTTGGCCTTGGCGGCGGCCTTGGCGCCCTTGCCGGTGTCCTGGTCCTTCTTGGCGTCCTCGCCGGCCTCGGGCTCGGTGATGCGCAGCACCACGCGCTCGGGAGCGCGCTGTTTGCGCACGGTGCTCCAGCCCTTGCCGAGCTTCTTGCGGCGGAAGCGGCCGCGGGTGCAGCCGCCGTTCTTGCGTCGGGAGTTGGCCATTGGGAATTCTCGGTCGGGCTACTTCTTGGCGCCGCGGTTCTTCACCGACTTGCGCAGGGTCAGGATGCCATCGCGGTGGCCCGGCACGGCGCCGCGCAGGTAGACCAGGTTGCGTTCCTCGTCGACCTTGACGACCTCCATGGCCTGCACGGTCACCTTCTCGGTGCCATAGTGGCCGGCCATCTTCTTGCCCTTCGGCACGCCGGAGCTGATCGAGTGCTGGCGGCCGAGGCCACCACCGGTGCGGTGGTTGACCGAGTTGCCGTGCGAGGTCGGCTGCCGGCTGAAGTTCCAGCGCTTGATGGTGCCGGTCCAGCCGCGGCCCTTGGTGACGCCGGTGACGTCGACGTGGGTGACGCCCTTGAGGATGCCGACGGTGACGTCGTCACCGGGCTTGAGGTCGCTGGCGGCCGGCAGGCGGAACTCGCGGATCGCCTCGACGCCGTTCTCCAGGCCGACCTTCTTGCACTGGGCGAGCTGCGGCTTGGCGGTGTTCTTCGCCTTGCGGGTGCCGAAGCCGACCTGCACCGCGTAGTAGCCGTCGGCGGCGCGGGGCCGGGCGGTCTTGCCGCGCTTCTTGCCGAGGTTGGTGGCGGCGGTGGCGGCGGCCTCCGGATACTCGGACTGGGCCGCCATCTTGACGTCCAGGACCTTGCACGGGCCGGCCTGCACCACGGTCACGGGGACGCAGGTGCCGTCGTCCTTGAAAATCTGGGTCATGCCCAGCTTCTTGCCGAGGAGGCCGAGGGTCATGTTCGTGCTCGAATCAGGCCGGGGGTCGCGATGGAAGGCGGAGTGTCTTACCGATCGGGGAATGGCGGCGCAAGGAAGTTCTGGCCCCGGCGGCGCCCGCGCCCCTAGCGCAGCCAGGCCCGGACGGCGAGCAGCAGCAGGGCGAGCAGGAGGGCGAGGGCGGCCAGGGACCGGCCGGGGCCGCCGAAGGCCGGCAGGGGCCGGTCCGGGGCACCGCCCAGCGCGGTGAGGTCGCCTTCGCCCGCGCCGGGCAGGCCCGGCTCCGCCTCGGTCCACCGGGCCGCCTCGCCGAACGCCGCCAGCAGGCTGCGCCGCAGGAGCTGGGGAAAGGCCGGCAGCAGGGCGAGGTTGCTGTCCTGCAGCCGGAAGGCGCAGTGCAGGGTGGCGTGGCCCGGGGCCTCGGCCAGGACCATCAGCGGAGCAGGCGCAGCGTCGACCTGCCCCTGCACCAGGGTGCGGCCCGCCGGCAGGCTGCCGGGCCAGGTCCGCAGGATGCGCAGTTCGGACAGGTCGAGGCCGCGCAGCAGCGGGTGCTGCCGATCCCAGTCCACCACCACCGGATCGGTGGCGGGCTCCGGCGGGCTTCCCTCCCGCAGCAGCGTGCCGAAGGTGGCGCCGCGGCCGGGCAGGCGGCCGCCGGGCAGGGCGCCGCCCTCCACCAGCACGAAGGCGGCCCGCTGATCGTCGGGCCCCACCACCGTGCCGCCCAGTTCGGCGGCGAGGGTGGCCGCCGCGATCCGGGCGGCGGGTCCCGCCTCGGCCTCGGCCAGCACCGAGATGCGCGGCTCCGGCAGCGGCGGCAGCACCGCCGTCCAGGCGTCGTCGGCCCGCAGACCATCCCGGTGGGGTCCGCCGGTGGCGTCGGTGAGCGCGATGCGCAGCGGGCCGCCGGCGGCGGTGCGGGTGAGGCCGAGGGTCACTTCCACGGTCGCGAAGGGCGGCAGGCGGAGGGACTCCGGCGCTTGCGCATCGCCGCGCGTGGCCGCCCCGGTGACGCCGAGCGCCACCTCGCAGGCGCTGCCGGCGAAGTTCTGCACGGTGACGCGCACCGACAACGGCGGCAGCGGCCACCGGTCGTCCACCGTCACCGCGACGATGGCCTGGTTGGCCTGCGGCGTGCCCACGGCGGTGAGGGCGCCGGCCGTGGGCCAGCCGTGCTGGCCATCGGTGAGGCACCAGACCGCGGTGTCGGCCTCGCCGGCCACCGCCGCCGCCAGCGCCGGCAACGCGAGCCCCGGCGTGCCCGCCGGCGGTCGCAGCCCGGTCAGGCGGCGCACCGCCTCGCCGTGCAGGATCTGCGGCTCCCCGCCGAGCCGCAGCAGCCGCAGTTCGACCTCGGGCGGCAGCGTCGCCAGGCCGCCGCGCAGCGCGGCCTCGGTCCGGCGCCAGGCCTCGCCCTCGCCGGCCAGCAGGCTGGCGCTGGCGTCGAGGATCACCGCCAGCCGCCGCGGCCCGGGCCGGTCGGGCAGGCGCGGTTCGGCGTGGGCCAGGATCGCCAGCGCGGTCGCGGCGAGCAGCAGCCAGGTGCGCAGCGGTCGCGCCCGCACCGGCCGGCGCCGCAGGGCGTCGCGGGCGGCGAGCCACTGCCGCAGATGGGCGGTGACCACCGCCGTGCGCGGCCGGACCGGCCGGCACAGCCACCAGATCACCGGCAGCAGCAGGAGCCAGAGCAGGCGCAGCGGCTCGACTAACGTCGGCAACGCCATCCGACCTCCACCCAGGAGCCGAACGCGAAGTCGTCGGGCGCGGGCAGCGGGAAGCGCTGCAGCGGGCAGCCGGCGGTGGCGAACACCAGGTCCTGCCGCCGCCGCAGTTCCTGCAGCTCGCGGGCCAGCTGCGCGGCCAGCGCCCCGTCGACCCACAGCACCTCCTCGACGCCGGTCTCGGGGTCGTGCAGCCGCAGCCAGCCGCGGCGCGGCGCCTGCCGGTCGTCGGCGATCTCGGGCAGCCAGCCGGTGAGCCGGCAGCCGTGCTGCCGCAGCAGGGCCAGGGCCGGCTGGAACGGCGCCGGCACGGCGAAGTCCGACACCCACAGCACGTGCCCGGGCCGACCTCTGCGCAGCAGAGCCTGGGCCTGGTCGAGGGGCGCATCGGCGCCGGCGAGCGGCAGCGCCGCCAGGCAGTCGAGCAGCGCAGCCAGGGCGGGGCCGCCCTGGAAGTGGCGGTCGATGCCGCCGCCGACCACGTGCAGACCGTCCAGCCGGCGCAGGGCCAGCCCGCCAAGGATCGCGGCGAGGCGCAGGGCGCCGAGCCGGCGCGCCGGCGTGCCGGCGGTCATGCTGGCGCTGCCGTCGAGCACCAGCGTCGCGTGGCGGCGTTCCTCCTCCTCCAGCTGCTTCACGTAGAGGGCGCCGCTGCGCGCGTAGGCATTCCAGTCGATCAGGCGCGGGTCGTCACCGGCGACGTAGTGGCGATGGCCGGTGAACACGCCGCTCTGCGCCAGGTGGCGGCGGCGGGCGCGGGCGGCCTCGGCCCGCGCGCCGACCAGGTGGGCGGCGCGGGCCAGGATCCGCTGCAGCAGGGCGCGGAACGGCGGCGGGAACGGCTCGGGCGCGGCGCTCATCGCGGCCGCTCCGGCGGCGGCTCCTGCAGCAGGCGGAAGTAGCGCTCGACGATGGCCCGCTCGGCGGGCGGCACGTGGCGGGAACGGATCGCACGTTCGGCGGCCTTCCGGTAGTCGGTGGGATCGGGCGCGACCGGCGGCGGGGCGTCGGGACCGGCGGAAGGCGGCTGCGGCGCGGTGCCGCCGTCGATCGCGACCTGGGCGGCCAGCGCCAGTTCGCGGCGGCTGGGCCCCTGGTCGGTGAACTCCGGCAGCACGTACTCGGGCAGGGCCGGCACCGGTGCCGGCGGCTGCGGCGGCTCGGGCGGGGTCGGCTCGTCCTCGGGCCGCGACGGATCCGGCTGCGCCGGTGGCTGGTCCGGCGGCGGCTGCGGCTGCTCCGGCGAGCCGCCCTGCGGCGGCGACGGCAGTTCGCCGCCCGCGCCGCCGCCGGCATTCCCGCCCGGGCGCGGCACGCCGCGAGTGGGTTCGGGCACGGCGCCGCCGAAGCCCGGCACCGGCGGCGCCCAGAAGCGCAGCAACCAGGCCAGCAGCAGCACCACGCAGAGCGGCAGCAGGTAGCGCAGCCGGCCGAGCCGGCGCCGGCCGAGGCCGCGGACGGCGGTGGCCGGTACCCGGCCGAGTTCGCCGGCCAGCGTCGCGCCGAGCCAGGCGCCCACCGGCGTGTCCAGCGCCCCGCGACGCTCCTGTTCGAACCAGGTGGTGAGTTCGTCCTGCAGGACCGCGGGCAGCACGCCCGGCTGCGGCCGGAGTCCGCGGACCAGGTCGCGGGCCGGCGCCAGGTGGCCCGCCAGCAGGCCGATGGCGGCGCCGAGCACGACGATGCCGCCGAACCACGGCAGCAGCGGCAGCACCAGCGTCGGCTGCGCGGTACCGACCAGCAGCAGCGCCACCGCCGCCGGCAGGCCGGCGAGCAGGGCGCCGCGGCCGAGACCCTGGATCCGGCGCGCCGTTCGCGCCGCCCGCACGAACTCCCGCACCTGGCGGGCGGGCGCGGCGGTGGCGGCTGGATCGGACGCGCTCATGGCGGCGCGATCATGCCACGGGCCGGCGAGGCGCCGGGGACGAAAAAGGGCCGGAACGGGGGCAACGCACCCCCGCCCCGGCCCGACTCAGAAGGAGGAGTTGCAGCATTCGACACCGGAACGCACCGGCTTGACCGGCGCGGCGATGGCGCGCGGTGCGTGGCTGCGCCGAGGGCGATGGCACCGGCGGCGTGGCGACACGGCCCGGTCCCGGATCGGGACGGAGGGCTGCGGCGCTACCGGCCGCCGTCCTTCTCCTCTTCCTTGCCCTGTTCCTTGCCGTCCTCCTTGGGCGGCTCGACGGCGCTGGCCGGCGGATCGAACAGGTCCTTCGGATCCACCTCGAACGGCGCCGCCAGGTGGCTCCACCAGGTCATCAGGAACGGGTTCTCGCTGCTGGTCAGGTAGACCTCGTTCGGCTTGTCCTGCACCGGGCCACCGAGCGTCAGCCGGTAGACCTTCTCCTGGCCGCCGTCCTGCGGCACGGTGGCGGTGATCTCGATGCGCGGCGGCACCAGGCCCAGCTCGCCGACGTTGCGGCCCTGCACCGGGCCGCGGAACTCGCTGGCCTGCACGAACTGGAAGCGCTGCAGCACCTTCTCGAACTCGATCTGCCGCAGCGCGCCGTATTGCGGCGGCGGCTCGATGGCCTGCCAGGTCATGTCGGAGCCGGGCTTCTTCTGGAAGACCAGTTCCTTGCCGTCGGTGAACTGGTTGCGCAGGGTGAAGCGGCTCACCTTGCCGATCTCGATCTGGTGGACCTGCCTGTCGGCCCAGTCGTTGGCCCTGACGCTGCGGTCCCAGCCCTTGGTCTCGTAGAGCACCACGTCGCGGCTGCTGCTCTTGCGCACGAACACGCCGCGCACGGCCTGGTCGGCGGTGGCGCCGCCGGCCGCCGCCTCGCGGCCCACCATCAGCTCGGCCAGGACCTGGCCCTGGCGGTCGACGGCGCGCACGACGAAGGCGGTGTCCTCGGTGAGGCGGTACTGGGCCAGGCTGTCGGCGTCGGCGTCCTGCTTCGCGACGGTGGCAGAGTCGACGCGGATCGCCGCCATGTGCTCGAGGACCTGCTCCTCGACGCGGTTGGCGGTGACCCTGGCGCCCTGCAGTTCGCCGGCGCCGATCACCCAGCCGTCGTCGCCGCGCACCAGCTGCAGCACGTCGCGCTCGATGGGCTTCCTCTGGCCGTCGGGGCCGGCCGGGGCCGGTACGGCGCCGGGCTTCGGCACGCTGAGCACGAGCCCGGCCACGTTCTGGGGCGTGAAGCCGCCGAACAGGCGCGGCGTGCGGTCGATGTCGGTGAACACGTCCCGCTCGGCGCGCAGCACCAGCCAGGTCGGCACCGCGAGGGCGGCGGCCAGCACGGCCAGCACCAGATTGCTCTTCGTCAGGGTCTGCATGGCTGCCTCCGCTAGCGCTCCACCGTGGCCAGGAACGACCGCTTCTGCGCCCGCCGCGAGAGCTGCACCAGGAGCCCGATCAGGCCGAGCAGGAGGGCCGGCAGCAGCACGTTGGCGAAGAGCAGCCAGGCGCCCTTGGCGTCGGCGCGGCGTTCCAGTTCGGTCTGCTCGGTGCCCTGGCCCGGCGTCGGTTCGGCGACGAAGCGCATCGTGCGGTCCACCGGCGCCCGCGCCTGCAGTTCGATCAGGTCGCGGTCCTCGCTGAGCCAGTCGAGCATCGACAGCCAGAACGCGCCGCCCATCAGCGAGCAGGGCCCGCCGCGCTGGACGTAGGTGCCCTGCACGAGGTCGTCGCGCAGGAAGTCGCTGTCGCCGATCACCACGATGCGGCCCCGCGCGGTGGCCTGCTCGAGCCGGGGCTCGGCGCTGGCGGCGGCGGCGGCGGCGGCCGCCTCGGCTTCGGCCGGCGTCGGCGGGGGCGGCCCGACCTCGGGCTGTCCGGGCTTCGCCGGCTCCCCGGTCTTCGCCTTGTCGGGATCCGGCTGCACCGGCTGCTGCAGCGGGTCCTCACCGGGCTTCTCGGCCGCCTGCTTCCGCGCCTCCGCCTCCTTGATCTCCGCCGGCGTCTTCGGCCGTTCCTTGCCGGCGAAGAACGACGGGAAGCTGCCGCGCAGGTCCACCATCAGCGGCACCTGCCGCCGCGGCTCGGCCTGGAAGCGCTGGATCAGGTCGCGGTCGAACTTCTGCAGGCTGATCTCCTGGGTCGGGATGTCGTGGCCCACCGCCGGATTGAGGCTCGGCGGCGGATCCTCCACCAGGGTGACCGGGCTGCTCCAGAGCAGCACACGGCCCTCGACGCCGGCCGGCAGCTTCGGCTCGCGGCCGTCCCGCACCAGGTCCACCGGGCAGGGCCAGTAGAAGCCGGGGCCGCGGCCGATCTGCTTGAACGGCTTCCACAGGAACTCGTCGCTGTCGATGCCGGGGCGGAACTTGCGGTACTGCTCGGCCAGGGCCTGGTCGACGGTGCCGGTCTTCGGGTCGGTGGCCAGCCGGTCGGCCGTCTGCGACCAGTCGAATGCCACCGCGTGGAAGAAGTAGGGATAGCGCTTCCACTGCGCGACCATCTGCTGGCCCATCGGCCGCAGTACGCTGAAGTACTCGAACGGCTGCTGGAACGGATTGCGCGGCTGCTGCGCCTCCTGCATCAGGTCGGCCACCACCTTGGGCTGGATCACCACGCCGTAGTGGGCCATCTGCGCCAGGAACGGGTGCTCGCTGCCGGGCGCGTCGAACGCCAGCGGGACGCGATGGAAGGTGCGCTGCTCGCCGATCTGGTAGTCGACGGCATCGGCCAGCACCACCAGCGTGCCGCCGCGCAGCAGGAACTGGTCGACGACGTACTTCTGGCGGTCGGTCAGGTCCTTCGGGTGGAACAGCACCAGGGTCGGCACGTCGTCCGGGATCAGGGCGCCCTCCTGATCCTTGAGCTGCTGGAACTGGTAGCGCCGGGCGATCTCGTCGACGGTGCGCAGGCGGTTCCAGCCGAACGCCGGCGAGCGGCCGCCCGGCGCCGGTTCCAGCGGCCATTCCATGAAGCCGATCTTGCGCAGACCGCGGGAGACGACCTCCTTGATGGCGGGCGTGATGCGCGCCTCCACCTGGAACGGCGAGCCCTCGACGACCTGGTCGAGGACCTTCTGCTTCTCGCCGCCGTGGACCAGGCGCAGGCCCTGCCAGTGCCGGCTGATGCTGCGGCTGCTGGCGGTGCCGTCGGCGAGGTCCATCGGCTTGATCTGCAGGTTCTGCGCCGTCTCCGCCAGGTCCTTGTCGTCCAGCGGGTTGATGCGCCGCAGGATCACCCGGCCGCGGCTGACCTGCACCAGCTCGTCGAGGAAGTTGTCCAGCAGCGTGCGGGTCTCGCGGTAGATCGACGGCAGCTGCTCCTTCGGGCTGAAGTAGCACTCGATCAGCAGGCTCTGGTCCAGGTTGGCCACCAGGTCGCGGGTCGAACCGGTCAGCGTGTAGGCGCCGTCGGCGGTGAGGTCGAGGCGGGTGCGGTAGCGGCTGGCCAGGAACACGGCCTGGCCCAGCACCAGCAGCAGCAGCACGGCGTGCAGGACCGCGCCCAGGGCGGCGCCGGTGGCGGGAGTTGCGGGAGCGCGCATCAGCCATTCCTCCGGCGGGCGTCCAGCACCAGCGCGTTGCAGTGCAGGAAGAAGCCGCAGAAGCAGACGTAGTAGAGCACGTCGCGGGTGTCGATCACGCCCCGCGCGATGCTGGTGAAGTAGCGGTGCGGGCTGGCGAACGACAGCAAGTCGATCGCCCACGACGGCAGCCGCCCGGCGAACGCCTCCAGCACCTGCGGATAGCCCATGAAGTAGAGGGCCAGCAGCGTCACCAGGGAGGCCAGCAGGGCGATGATCTGGTCGCGCGTCGTGCTGGACCAGAACATGCCGACGGCGAGGTAGGCCGAGGCCATCAGCAGCGACGCCAGATAGGCGCCGAGCACCGGCCCCCAGTCCAGGCGGCCGTAGACGCTGAGCGTGAGCGGCAGGCCCAGGGTGAAGGCCAGCACGATCGCCAGGTAGACCAGCGCCGCCAGGAACTTGCCGACGATGAGCTGGCCGATGCGCACCGGGAACGTCATCAGCAGCTCGATGGTGCCGAGCTTCCGTTCCTCGGCCCAGGTCCGCATGGTCAGCGCCGGCAGGAAGAACAGGAACACCATCGGCAGCAGCCCGAAGAAGGTCTCCATGCTGGCCGGCGCGCCGTTGCGCAGCGTGCCGCTGCCGGCGAAGAACAGCTGCAGGCCGAGGAACAGGACGCCGAACACGTAGGCGATCGGCGAGAAGAAGTAGCTCTTCAGCTCGCGCCGCAGCACCACCACGATCTCGCCCATCACGCCACCTCCGCCGCCGGATCGTCGCCCAGCGTCAGCTGCCGGAACACGTCCTCCAGGCTGCCGCGCTCGCGGCCCAGCTCCAGCAGCGCCCAGTCGTTCTTCACCACCAGCCGGGCCAGCGCCTCCTCGATCGGCGCCGAGTGGCCGGCGACGCCGACCCGGTAGGACACCACGTCGCCGTTGCGTTCCAGCACCTCCACGGCCTTGCCGGGCAGCAGCTCGCCGAGCTGGGCCTTCACGTTCGGCTCCGGGCCGCGGATCCGCGCCACCACCGCGCCGCGGGGCAGGCTCGCCACCAGGGCGTCGTGGGTGTCGTCGGCGACGATCTCGCCGCGGGTGACGATGATCACCCG
>CAZMGG010000040.1:0-2607 GCA_964565715.1 uncultured candidatus Brocadiaceae bacterium
CGCCACGCCGCCGCCGCGCACGACCGGCATCAACCCCGGCATCTGCTCCAGCTACGTGTTCAGCCTGAAGCCCGGCGACAAGATCACCATCTCGGGTCCGTACGGTGAGTTCCACATCAAGGACACCAAGAAGGAGATGATCTACATCGGCGGCGGCGCCGGCATGGCGCCCCTGCGCAGCCACATCTTCCACCTGTTCCACACCGAGAAGACCGACCGCAAGGTCAGCTACTGGTACGGGGCGCGCTCCAAGCGCGAGATGTTCTACACCGAGGAATTCGAGGCGATCGAGAAGGACTTCCCGAACTTCAAGTACCACGTCGCCCTGTCGGAGCCGCTGCCCGAGGACAACTGGAAGGGCTACACCGGCTTCATCCACCAGGTGGTCTTCGACAACTACCTGAAGAACCACCCGAACGTCGACGAGATCGAGTTCTACCTGTGCGGGCCGCCGATGATGAACTCGGCGGTGCAGAAGATGCTGGCCGACATCGGCGTCGAGCCGGACCAGATCGCCTTCGACGACTTCGGCGGCTAGCAGGGCCGGGTGCCGCGGCTCAGTTGTCGCGGTAGGCCTTGTGGCAGGCCTTGCAGGTCTTGCCGGCCTGGGCCACCAGCCGGCTGGCCCGGGCCACCGCGTCTGCCGCGTCCGGCCCGCCGCCGCGGACCGTCGCCAGCGCCGACACCAGTTCGGCGGCCTCGCCGACGTTCGCCTCCAGCCACTGCCGGAAGTCGTCCTTGCCGTCCAGGTACGGCTTCGTCTCGAGGCAGCCGGTCAGCAGCGACTGCAGCTTCCTGGCCTCGTTGAAGGCGTCGACGTCGGGGTGCGCCGGGTCGGCGGCGAACTCCCGCCGCGCGGCGTCCTTGAGGTTGTCCGCGACCCGGCCCAGGTCGACCATGGCGGCGACGAAGCCGTCCGGGCGATGCGTCGACGGGAAGTCCCAGCGCAGGGCCTGGGTCTGCGCCGCCGCCGGCAGGGCGCTGGTGGCGATGGTCTGGTAGAGGCCCTCGTACTCCGCCGCGGTCCCCATCCACTGCCGCATCTCGGCGATGGCCTGTTGTCGCGAGACGCCGTCGACCAGGCAGCGGCCGAGGGCGGCGGCCGCCGGGCCCCGGTGCTTGCCATGGAAGCAGTGCACGTAGAACGGCCCCGGCAGCTCACGGAAGGTCTTGGCGATCCGCAGGGCCTCGTCGTCGGTGATCCCCTTGTACTGGATCGGCACGTGCACGTAGAGCATGCCGTAGCGCTGGGCGGTGGCGACGTCGGGCGGCGAGCCGTCCACCGACAGGATCGTGCGCACGCCGAGGCGCTGCAGTTCCGCGAACGCCGCCTCGCCGTGCGGCTCGCTGCCGGACACGAAGCGCTCGGACAGCCGGAAGACGTTGTGCAGGCCCGGCAGCTCGAGGGGGGTGGTGCTGGCCAGGGCCGGCTCGGCGGCGGCGGCGAAGGCCGAGCCGATGCCGGTGAGCGGCGGCGGCGCGGGCTCGGCCGCGGTGGCCGGGGGCCGGCCGCTGGCGCAGGCGACGATCACGGCGAGGCCGGTGGCGGCGGCAACGAGGGACAGGAGGCGGGTGCGCGGGACGTGCATGGTGATGCCATGGGCAAGGCCCATGCCGCGCTCGGCGGGCGCGGCGTGGCCCGCGCCCCGCGGGCGCTTCGTGCCTCGCCCGTGGTGATGCCGTAACGTTTGCCGGCGCACGGCCCTGCGCACGACGGCCCAGTTCGGCCCCTCGCCGCGGTCGGCCCGCCGGGAGCCGGCGGTTCCACCGGCAGGGCACGAGCCTTGCATTCCCGCGCCGCCACGCATGCCCCGTCCCGCCCCGCGTCGTCAGCCTCGCTGGCGCTTCCTCGCCCTCGGCCTCTGGCCCGTTCTCGCCGCCTGCGGGCCGGTGCCCGACGTGACCGTCTACGTCGCCCTGGACCAGGAACACAGCGAGCGCCTGATCCGCCAGTGCGAGCAGGACACCGGGCTGCGCATCGATGCCCGCTTCGACACCGAGGGCACCAAGACCGTCGGCCTCGTCACCGCGATCCTCGAGGAGCGGGCCCGGCCGCGCTGCGATGTCTTCTGGAACAACGAGCTGGCTCACACCGTGCGGCTCCAGCAGAAGGGCGCCCTGCAGCCGCATGTGTCGCCGAACGGCGAGGCGATCCCGGCGCGCTGGAAGGACCCCGCCGGCCACTGGCACGGCTTCGCCGCCCGCGCCCGCGTGATCATCGTCAACAAGACCCTGCTGCCGGATCCGGCGGAGTGGCCCTCCAGCATCTGGGACCTGACCCAGCCGAAGTGGCGCGGGCGCTGCGCCATCGCCCGGCCGCTCACCGGCACCACGCTCACGCACTTCACGGCGCTGCGGCAGGCGCTCGGCGAGCCGGAGTTCGCCCGCCTGCTCGACGGCATCCTGCAGAACGACGTGCAGCTGCTGGCCAGCAACGGCGCCACCATGCGGCAGGTGGCCGAGGGGCGGCTGCACTGGGCGCTCACCGACACCGATGACTACCACGTGGCGCTGCAGAAGGGCCACCCGGTCGGCGTCGTCTTCCCGGACCAGCAGCCCGACGGGATCGGCACCATGCTGATCCCCAACTCGGTGGCGATCGTCGCC
>CAZMGG010000040.1:2617-42502 GCA_964565715.1 uncultured candidatus Brocadiaceae bacterium
AAGCGGCCCGCAGGCTGGTCGACTGGATCCTGCGCACCGAGACCGAGGCGCTGCTGGCGGCGGCGAAGTCGGCGCAGATCCCGCTGCGCGGCGGCGTCGCCGGGCCGGCCGAATCCTCGATCCTGGGCGTCGACGCGTTCCGCGCCATGGCCTGGGATCCGGCCGCGGTGGGTCGGGACCTCGAGGCCGCCGCGGCGGCCTTCCAGAAGCGGTTCTGACGTGGCCGACCGCTGGCTCGCCCGGACCCCGCTGCTGCTGGCGGCGCTGCTGTTCCTCGCCTTCGTCGCGGCCCCGCTGCTGGCGATGTACCTGCCGACCCTGCGCACGGCCGACGGCGGCCTCGGCCTCGGCCTCTACCAGGACCTGCTGGGCGATCCGAACGACCGGCGCGAGCTCGGCAACTCGCTGCTGCTGGGCCTCGCCTGCGCCGGCGTGGCGCTGCTGCTCGGCGGCGGCTTCGCCTGGCTGACGGTGGCCACCGACCTGCCGGCGGGCCGCTGGCTGTGCCCGCTCGGCGTGCTGCCGCTGGTGGTGCCGCCGATCCTGGTGGCGATGGGTTTCGCCGACCTCTGGCCAGTGGCGGGCTTCTGGCCCTGCGCCCTGCTGCTCGGCATCGCGTTCGCGCCGTTCGTCGCCGTGCTCGCGGCCCGCGGCCTGCGCGCCGCCGACGGCCGACCCTACGAGGCGGCGCTGCTGGCCCGCGGCCGCGTCCGCGCCGAACTGCTGCTGCTGCGCACGGTCCTGCCCGAACTGCTGGCCGGCGCCTTCCTGGCCTTCCTGTTCGCGGTGGCCGAACGCGGCGTGCCGGAGTTCCTCACGGTGAAGGGCAAGACCTGGCACACCTACGCCGAGGGCGTGTTCCGCCGCTGGTCGCTGCGCGCCACCGGGGTCGCGCCGGAGCAGGTGCAGAGCCCGGTGGTGGCGGCGGTGCCGCTGGTGGTGGTGATCGGCGTGGCCCTCGGTCTCGCCCTCTGGCTGCGGGCCCGGGCGGGCGGGCGCGCCGCGGTGCCGTTGCCGGTGCGGCCGCTCGGGCGCCTGCGCTGGCCGGCCCTGGCCCTGCCGATGGTCTACCTCACCGCCGGCGTGGGCCTGCCGGTGGTGGTGATGGCGCGCTGGGCGATGGGCTCCACCCAGGTGGTCGAGCCGATGTCGCTGGAACGGCTGCGGCAGAGCTTCGCGCTGGCCCTGCAGCAGGCCGGCCATGACCTCGGCACCACGGTGCTGGTGGCGGTGGCGGCGGCGCTGCTGTGCCTCGGCTGGGGCCTGCCGCTGGCCTGGTCCGCGGCCCGCGGCCGGCCATGGCTGGAGCACCTGGCGGTGCTGCCGCTGGCGGTGCCGGCGGTGCTGCTGGGCATGGGCTTCGTGCACGCGTTCAACGGGCCGCACGTGGCAGGCGTCTACGCCGCGACCTTCGACTTCTACGACTCGCCGGCGATCCTGGTCTGCGCCTACGCGGCGCGCTTCCTGCCGTTCGCGGTGCTGACCCTGGCCGGCCAGGCGCGGCGGCTGCCGCCGTCGATGGCGGACGCGGCGCTGCTGTCGGGCCGTGGCGCCGTGGCCCGCGGTCTCCGCATCCACCTGCCGCTGCTGCTGCCGGCCATGACCTCGGCGGCGGTGCTGCTGTTCGTGCTGGGCCTGCGCGAGCTGGACACCGCGGTGCTGCTGCCGGCGGGGAACGACACCGTCGTGCGGCGGCTCAGCAACGTCGTCCACTTCGGCGGCGAGGACGTCGGCGGCGCGCTGGCCCTGCTGCTGCTGCTGATCGCCGCCCTGGTGCCGGGCCTGGTCGTGCTGGCCACCGGCCGCCGCCTGCAATCGCTATCGTGACCCGCTTCCTGCCATGACCGACCTGCGCATCGATCGACTGACCCTGCAACGACGCCCGGGCTTCCGCCTCGGACCGCTCTCGCTGCACATCCGCGGTGACCGGCGCACGGCGCTGGTCGGGCCGTCGGGCTCCGGCAAGACCACGCTGCTGCGCCTGCTCGCCGGGCTCGAGCGCGCCGACGACGGCCACCTCTGGTTCGGCGACCAGCTCGCTACCGACGGTCGCCGGCTGCCGCTGCCGCCGGAGCGCCGCCAGATCGGCTTCGTGTTCCAGGACGGCGGCCTGTGGCCGCACCTGGACGCCGCCGGGCACCTGCGCTTCTGCAATCCGCGGCTGCCGGCCAGCGGCATCACCGCCCTACTCGAACGGGTGGGCCTCGGCGGCCTGGAACACCGGCGTCCGCAGCAGCTGTCCGGCGGCGAGCAGCAGCGGCTGGCCCTGGCCCGGGCGCTGGTCGGCGATGCCCGCTGGCTCCTGCTCGACGAGCCGCTGCACTCGGTGGACGTGCACCTGCGTGCCGAACTGGCGGCGCTGATCCGCGAGTGCGCCGACGAACGCGGCCTCGGCCTCGTGCTGGTCACCCACGACCGCGACGAGGCGCTGGCGCTGGCCGAGGACCTGGTGGTGATGCGGGCCGGCCAGGTGGAGGCGTCCGGCCCGGCGGCGGAGCTGCGGGCGGCGCCGCCGACGCCGTTCTGCAGCGCCTTTCTCGGCACCGTGGCGCCCCGCGCCGGGAGGCTCGGATGACCGTCGGCGCGCGCCTCGCGCTGCTCGCCGCGCTCGTGCTCGGGCTGGTGGCGGTCTTCACCTGGCTGTCCGGCGGCGGCCGGGCCGCGTCGTCCGACGCCGCCGACGGCGGCGCCGTTGCTCCGGTCCGCTTCCAGTCCGGCGCCGAGTGCCGGGAATGCCACCAGGACGTCTGGGACGAGTGGCACGGCAGCCATCACCAGATCAGCTACCTGAACCCGGAGGTGCGCGCGCTCAGCGACGACTTCCGCAACAAGGATTGCCAGGCCTGCCACCTGCCGCGGCCGGTGAGCATCACCGGCTACGGCCAGCGCGTGCTGCCGCGGCAGACGCATCCCGAGGAGGGCGTGAGCTGCCTGTCCTGCCACCAGGACGTGGACGGCGCGATCCTCGGTCGCAACGCCGCGCCGGACGCGCCTTGTCGCGTGCGGCAGAGCGCCGCGTTCACCACCGCCGACATGTGCGCGAGCTGCCACAACCAGCACACGACCACCGACCAGTGGCGGGCGTCCAGCTACGCGGCCCAGGGCATCACCTGCAACGACTGCCACATGCCCGAGGTGGCGCGGCAGCGGCCCGGCGGCGGCACCCGCACCGGCCGTTCGCACGTCTATCCCGGCGCCCACGACGCGGCGATGCTGAAGCGCGCCGGCCGCTTCGAGCTCACCCGCGACGGCGACCACGTCGTGCTGGCGCTGACCAACGTCGGCGCCGGCCACAACTTCCCCACCGAGGAACGGCACCGCGCGGTCGACCTGGAGGTGCGCTTCGTCCAGCCGGACGGCAGCGCCGGGTCCTGGCAGCGCGCCCACCGCTGCCGGCAGCCCTACCGCGACGAGCCCGGCGAGGACACCCAGCTCCCCGCCGGCCAGACCGTCACCGCCCGGGTGCCGATCCCGGCGGGCGCGGTGCGCGCCGAGGCGCGGCTGTGGTACCGGTTGACGCCGTTCGTCGGCGACGATGACCCGCGCAGCACCCTGCTGGCCGAACAGGCCCTGGAGCTGCGATGAGGACGGGCGCCAGCCTCGCCCTGCTGCTGCTCCTGGGCTGCGGCGATGCGTCGGGGCGCGAGCCCCGGCCGCCGGAGCCGCCGCCGCTGCGTCTGCAGCCCACCCTGCCTTCGCTGCAGGAAATCGCCGCGGAGGCCCCGCCGCCGCCGGCGGAGCGGCTGGCCCAACTCCTCGATCTGGGGCGCACCGCCTTCGAGGAGCACGGTGACGCCCGGCTGGCCGCCCGCTGCCGCGCATCGCTGCTGGCGGAACCCGACGCCGGCTGGGCCCTGGAGCAGCTCCTGCTGCACGACGTGCCGGCGGTGCGCAGCCAGGCCGCGTTCGCGCTGGCCGAGAGCAACGCCCGCACCGCGGTGATCGCGCTGGCCCTGCGGCCCAAGTACGAACGTGACCCGCTGGTGCTGGTCTGGATCGCCGACGCGCTGGCCACCCTGGGCAGCGGTGCCGGCCTCGAACTGCTGGCCGCGGCCATGGACCAGGAGGCGACGGCGCAGCAGGCCGGCGCCCAGGCCATCGCGATCCTCAGGCGTGCCGGTCACGAGGTCGCCGAGACGCCGACCTGGCAGGACCTGCAGGCGGGCCTGCGCCGGCTCGACGACCACTGGCGGCAGCACGGCGAACTGCCCGGCGTCCCGCCGCCGGATGCCGCCACCGCGGCCGTTCTCCAGGCCCGCGTCGCCCAGCGGCTGCTGGTGCTGCCGGAGTTCCAGCTCCGGCCGGTGGACGACACGCGCTTCTCGCTCGCGCGGTGCGGCACCCTGGCGGTGCCCCTGCTGCGCCGTTGCCTGTCGGCCGAGGAGCCCTACCTGCGCAGCCACGCGCTGGAAGTGGTGGGCGAACTGGGGCCCGCCGCCGGCACCGCCGCGCCGGAGCTGCTGCCGCTGCTGCGCGATCCGCTGTCCCGGGTCGATGCGGCCCGGGCCCTGGCGCGGATCGGGGCTGCGGCCGCGGCGCCGCTGCTGCGGCCGTGGCTCGCCAGTCCCGAGATCGAACTGCGCGCCGCCGCCGCCGGCGCGCTCGGGCTGCTGGGCGACCGTGCCGCCGAGCCGCGCCTGCTGGCGATGATGCGGGATCCGGCCGAGGCGATGGACGTGCGGGTGATGGCGGCGTTCAGCCTGGCGGTGTTCGAGCGCGCGCCGCCGGGCATCGGCTTCCTGCGGGAGCGGCTCGCGGCCGAGGACTACCACGCGCCGACCGTGCGCGAACTGCTGGACCGCGCCGCCGCCGGGCGGTGAAGTGGCGGGTCATGGGTCCGTGTCCCCGGCGCCACGCCATCCTGCTCGTCTGCCTGCTGTCGCTGCTGCTGGCTTCCTGCGCCAGCACCGGCGCGCTGGCGCCGCGCACCGTGCGCGTGCTCTCCTACAACATCCGCCATGGCCGCGGCATGGACGGCGCGATCGACCTGCCGCGGATCGCCGCGGTGATCACCGCCCTGCAGCCGGACCTGGTGGCGCTGCAGGAGGTGGACCAGGGCACCACCCGCAGCGGCGGCCTGGACCAGGCCGCCGAACTGGGCCGCCTGTGCGGCATGCACGCCGTGTTCGGCAAGGCGATGGACCATCAGGGCGGCGGCTACGGCGAGGCGGTGCTGTCGCGGTGGCCGATCCGCCGCAGCGAGGTGCTGCCGCTGCCGGCGAGCGCCGGCTTCGAGCCGCGGGCGGCGATGATGATCGAGGTCGACGTCGGCGGCCTGCCGCTGCGCTTCCTCGGCACGCACCTCGATCATCAGGCGACCGCCGAACGCCGCCGGCAGATCGGCGTGCTGAACGCGCGCTTCCCCGACTTCGCGCCGACGATCCTGGCCGGCGACTTGAACGCCGGGCCGGCCAGCGAGGAGTACCAGGACCTGCGCGGGTCCTGGCATGACTTCGCCGATGGCCACGGCGCCGGCACCTACCCGGCCGACGCGCCGGTGAGGCGCATCGACTACGTGCTGGTCCGGCCGGCCTCGCGGTTCCAGCTGGCCGACTACCGCGTGGTGGACGAACGGCTGGCCTCGGACCATCGGCCGGTGTGGATGGTGCTCGATCTGCTGCCGCCGCCGAGGACCGTGGAATGACGCGGCGGGCGACGGCGGTCACGGTGCCGGCCCTGGCGCTGATCCTGTCGGCCTGCGGCGGCGCGGCCGAGATCCACGAACTGCGCGGGCCGACCATGGGCTCGAGCTTCCGCATCAAGTGGCACGGCGGGCCCGATCCGGCGGCCGCGCGCGCGGCCCTCACCGCCGTGCTCGACCAGTTCGATGCCAGCTTCAGCCTGTGGCGCACCGACAGCGAGCTGGCGCAGCTCAACGCTGACGGCGGCACGTCGGTGGCGCCGGTGACCGACCGGCTGCGGGCGGCGCTGGACCTGGCCCTGCGCGTGGCCGCGCGTTCCCAGGGCGCTTTCGATCCGACGGTGCGGCCGCTGAGCGTGCTCTACCAGCGGCGGAAGCGCGGCGAACCGGTCACCGACCAGCAACTCGCCGCCGCGGCTGCGCGGGTCGACTTCCGCCAGTTGCGGCTCGCCCCGGCGGGCCTGGAGCGCGGGCGGTCGGGCCTGGAACTGGACCTGGACGGGCTGGTCGCCGGCCTCTGCGCCGAGGCGGTGCGCGACCAGCTCGTGGCGATGGGAGCCCGCGGCGGCATGCTCGACATCACCGGCGAGGTGCTGTGCTTCGGCGGCAGGCCCGACGGCGCACCGTGGCGGATCGGGGTGGTGGATCCGGACCACGGCGAAGGACCGCCGGGCGCGGTGGCCACCGTGGCGCTGCGTGACCGTGCGCTGTGCACCAGCGGTAGCTACGAGAACTTCGTCGAGAACGGCGGCCGGCTGGCACACCACGTGTTCGACCCGCGCAGCGGGGCGAGCGTGCAGAACGGCGTGGTCAGCGTGTCGGTGCTGGCGCGGTCGTGCGCCCTGGCGGATGCGCTGGGCACCGCGCTGATGGTGCTGGGGCCCGCTGGCGCCGAGGCGTTGCTGCGCGACTGGCCGGGTGAGCCGGAGCCGGCCGGCGCCCTGTTCGTGGTGCAGCAGCCCGACGGCACGCTGCGGACGGAGAAGGTGCACTGGCCCGCCGACGGGTAGAGTCGCGCCGGTCGCCGCGCCCTGGAGGGCCCATGCACCGGATCACCCTGTCGCTCTCGTCGTTGCTGCTGGCCGCCTGCGCCGGGGGGCCGTTGCCCGACGGCGTCGCATGCCGGGCGCTCACCGGCGAACTGCTGCGGCCAAAGGCGCTGCCGCCGGCCGTGCAGGCCGAGCGCGAGGTGCTGCTGGCCAGCGCCGCCGAAGCCCACGCCGCGGCCCCCGACGACGTCACGGCGATCGTCTGGCACGGTCGCCGGCTGGCGTATCTGGGCCGATACCGCGACGCGGTGGCGGTCTACACCGAGGGCCTGCGCCGCCATCCGCAGGATCCCGAACTGCTGCGGCACCGCGGCCACCGCTGGATCACCCTGCGCGAGTTCGCCGCCGCCGAGCGGGATCTCGCGCTCGCCGCGGCGGTGGTGCGCGGCCAGCCGGACCGGATCGAGCCCGACGGGCTGCCGGTGCCGGGCCGGCCGCCGCACTCGACGCTGCACTTCAACATCCACTACCACCTGGGTCTCGCCCGCCACCTGCAAGGGGACTTCGCCGGCGCCGCCGTGGCCTGGGACGACTGTCGTGCGGTGGCGCGGAACGACGAGGCGCGGGTCGCCGTCGCGCACTGGCAGTGGACGGCGCGGATGCGGAACGGCGAGCCGGTGCTCGCCGCCGCGGCGGTGGCGGACCTCGGCGGCGAACGGGACGTCGTCGAGAACGTCGCGTACCTCCGGCTCTGCCGGCTCTATCGCGGCGAGACCGGACCCACCGACGTGGCGGGCGACGACGGCAGCAGCGCCGCGGCGGCGGCCTACGGACTCGGCAACTGGCACTTCGTGCGCGGCGAACGCGCTGCGGCGAGCCAGGTGTGGGCGGCCCTGCGGTCCCGTGGCGAGTGGGCCTCGTTCGGGCACATCGCCGCCGAGGCGGAGGCGGCGCGGTCGCGGTGACGGGTGTCGCTGCCGCACGGTCCGCGGGTCCGTGCGGCGGGCAGGAAACGAGGGGCGGCGTCGGAATCCCGGTCACATGGCCGATGTCTCGGCCAAGCTCCCCTGACTGCCACGAGCTAAGATCCGGCCCTCGTACCAGGGCCAGGAGGCCCCAGGCATCCCAGGAGCACCCATGCTGTCGTCTCGCAACACGCTCGCCGCCATCGCCGCGGCCGTCTTCTCCGCCGCCACTCCGGCCCAGACCAACATCAGCGGCAACCTCAGTGGCACCATCGCGCCGGGCGTCTACCACGTGATCGGGACCCTGACGGTGCCGGTGAACACCACGGTGACGATCAGCGCCGGCGCCATCTTCAAGTTCGTCGGCGCCCATCAGGTCAACGTCGACGGCACGCTGCTGTGCAACGGCACCGCCGGTCAGCGGATCATCTTCACCGACATCCAGGACGACAGCGCCGGCGGCGACACCAATGGCAATGGCCCCAGCGTCGGCAACTGGACCGCCTGGCGCGGCATGGTGTTCGCGTCGACGTCGAGCGCCAGCGTGCTGAACCATGTGGACGCTAGGTATGGCGGCTCCGGTTGGATCTCGCACTTCTACCTGAACTCGGCCAGCCCGGCCTTCCACAACTGCATCAGCCGCAGCAACTACGCCGACGGGATGGACCTGAACGGCAACTCGTCGCCGACGGTGGCCAACTGCTCGTTCCTCGGCAACCAGGGCGTGGCCGTCAACAACGTGCCGCTGATGGCGGTGCCGGGCTTCACGACCAACAGCGCCAGCGGCAACGGCGGCAACTACCTGCGGGTGACCACCGCCACGGTGTCGGGGGCATTGGCCATCGGCCCGCAGTCGATCCTGAACGGTGCCCTGGTCATGCTCAACACCATCGGCATCCCGCCGGGCGCCAGCCTGACCCTGCAGGCCGGCGTCGTGGTCAAGTGGGCGGGCGCCCTCCAGGTCACCGTCGACGGCACGCTGACCTGCAACGGGACGGCGGCCAATCCGGTGGTGTTCACCGACTTCAGCGACGACAGCGTCGCCGGCGACACCAACAACAACGGCGCCAGCGTCGGCAACTGGACCGCCTGGCGCGGCATCGTCTTCTCGTCGACCTCGAACGCGAGCGTGCTGAACCACGTCGACGCGCGGTATGGCGGTTCGGGCTGGATCTCGCACTTCTACCTGAACTCGGCCAGCCCGACCTTCACCAACTGCATCAGCCGCAACAACTTCAGCGACGGGATGGATCTGAACGGCAACTCGCTGCCGACCGTGACCAACTGCACCTTCACCGGCAACCAGGGCGTGGCGGTGAACAACGTGCCGCTGCGGGCGGTGCCGGGCTTCACCACCAACGCGGCGTCGGGCAACGGCGGCAACTACATGCGGATCACCTCGGCGGGCGTCAGCGGTGCGCTGGCCATCGCCCCGCAGTCGATCCTGAACGGCGCCCTGGTGGTGCAGGACACCATCGGCATCCCGCAGGGCGCCAGCCTGACCCTGCAGGCCGGCGTGGTGGTCAAGTGGCCCGCTGCCTACCAGATGACCGTCGACGGCACGCTGACCTGCAACGGCACCAGCGCCAACCCCGTGGTGTTCACCGACTTCAGCGACGACAGCGTCGCCGGCGACACCAACAACAACGGCGCCAGCGTCGGCAACTGGACCGCCTGGCGCGGCATCGTCTTCGGGCCGACCTCGAGCGCCAGCGTCTTGAACCACGTCGATGCGCGCTACGGCGGTTCCGGCTGGATCTCGCACTTCTATCTGAACTCGGCCAACCCGACCTTCACCAACTGCATCAGCCGCAACAACTTCAGCGACGGCATGGACCTGAACGGCAACTCGTTGCCGACCGTGACCAACTGCACGTTCACCGGCAACCAGGGCGTGGCGGTGAACAACGTGCCGCTGGCGGCGGTGCCGGGCTTCACCACCAACACCGCCACCGGCAACGCCGGCAACTACATGCGGGTCAACACCGCGACGGTGTCGGGCGCGGTCACCATCGGCCCGCAGTCGATCCTGAACGGCGCCCTGGCGATGCTGGACAGCATCACCGTGGCCCCCGGCGGATCGCTCACCGTGCAGCAGGGCGTGATCTTCAAGTTCGCGGGCGGCTATCAGGTCACCGTCAACGGCGCCGTCGACCTGCGCGGCACCAGCTACGAGCCGGTCGTGTTCACCGACTTCAGTGACGACCAGTTCGGCGGCGACACCAACAACAACGGTCCGAGCGTCGGCAACTGGACGGCCTGGCGGGGCTTCATCATCAACGCCGGCGCCCAGCCGTCGCGCCTGGAGAACGTACGCATCCGCTACACGGGCTCCGGGTTCGTGCCCGGCCTGACCTGCGCCAGCGGTGCCGCCACCCTGCGGGCCGTGCGGGTCGATACCAGCTATGCCGACGGCTTCGAGCTGTCGGCGGCTTTGGGCCACCCGGCCAACCTGGTGGCGTTCGGTTGCGGCGGCACCGGCTTCCATCTGACCGGCGGCAGCTTCGACCTGCATCACGCCACCAGCGCTGCCAACAGCACCGGCATCCGCGCCGAGACGGCCTGGACCGGCCGGATCTTCAATTCGATCAGCCGCGGCAACGGCACCAATCTGGCGAACTTCGGCGCCGGCGGCCAGTTCCGCTGGAGCAACGGCGGCTTCCCCGGCAACAACAACAACATCAACGTCGATCCGATGTTCGTGAACATGGGCAATGGCGACCTGCGCCTCGCCAGCGGCTCGCCGTGCCTCGGTGCCGGCGACTTCCCGGTGGCGCTGGCGGTGCAGAAGGACCACGACGAGGTGCCGCGCTACCTGTCGCACGCGCTCGACACGACCGTGCTGCCCGACATGGGCGCCTACGAGCGGTCCGAGTGGGACATGGCGGTGGGTGGCGCGGCGCGGCCGGGCCACACCATCACGTTCACGGTGAACGGGCCGCCGGGGCTCTCCCTGTTCCTGCTCGGCTGGCTCACCGGCACCTACCCGATCCACCCCTACGGGCTGGCCCTGGCGGGCGGCACGCCGGGCGTCGACCTGCTGCTGCTCTACAACACGCCGATTCCGGTGGGCACCCAGAACGGCATCCCGCTGCCCAACAATCCGGCGCTGAACGGCCTGATCGCCGGCATCCAGTCGCTGACGGTGCCGGGCAGCAACTTCGCGGTGGGCCAGTTCACCCGCATGCATCGCGTGCTGATCCGGCCCTGACGGGCGGGCTGCGTGACCGGCGCGCCGCAGACGGTGCGCCGAAACCGGACCCCTGGGTTCGATGGCGAGGGTGTCGTGGGGTCTCCTGGTCGGGCAAGCTGTAGGGTCCCGGCATCGTCGCTGGCGATGCGGGACCAACCCTGACCCAGACCAGGAGAGATCCATGCGCGTTCCAGCCCGTCTGCTCGGCATCGCCGGCAGCACCCTCGCCTTCCTGTCGGCGCCGCCGGTGCTGGCCCAGACCAGCATCAGCGGCACCCTCAGCGGCACCCTCGCCGCCGGCGTCTACCACGTGACCGGTCACCTGACGGTGCCGGTGAACACCACGGTGACGATCGCCGGCGGCGCCATCTTCAAGTTCGTCGGTGCCTACCAGGTCACCGTCGACGGCACGCTGCTCGGCAACGGCACCGCCGGCCAGCCGATCATCTTCACCGACATCCAGGACGACAGCGCCGGCGGCGACACCAACAACAACGGCCCCAGCGTCGGCAACTGGACCGCCTGGCGCGGCATGGTGTTCTCGTCGACGTCGAGCGCCAGCGTCCTCCGCCACGTCGACGCGCGGTTCGGCGGGTCTGGCTTCATCTCGCACTTCCACCTGAACTCCGCCAACCCGACCTTCCTCAACTGCACCAGCCGTTCCAACTACGCCGACGGCATGGTGCTGAACGGCAACTCGTTCCCGACGGTGAGCAACTGTTCGTTCGTGGACAACCGCCTGCTGGCGGTCGATGGCGTGCCGCTGATGGCGGTGCCGGGCTTCACGACCAACACCGCCAGCGGCAACGCCGGCAACTACCTGAACGTGACGACCGCCGCGGTGTCGGGGGCGCTTGTCCTGACGCCGCCGTCGATCCTGAACGGCGCCCTGGTGCTGCGCAGCCACATCGTCGTCCCGGCCGCCGCCAGCCTGACCCTGCAGGCCGGCGTGGTGATCAAGTGGACCGGCGGCTACCAGGTCACCGCCGACGGCCCGCTCACCTGCAACGGCACCGCCGCCAACCCGGTCGTCTTCACCGACTGGAACGACGACACGGTGGCCGGCGACACCAACAACAACGGCGCCAGCGTCGGTGGCTGGACCGCCTGGCGCGGCATCGTGTTCGCGTCCACGTCGAGCAGCAGCGTGCTGACCTACGTGGACGCACGGTTCGGCGGGTCGGGATTCATCTCGCACTTCCACCTCAACTCGGCCAGCCCGACCTTCACCAACTGCATCAGCCGCGCCAACTACGCCGACGGCATGGAGCTGAACGGCAACTCGTTCCCGACGGTGACCAACTGCGCGTTCCTCGACAACCGGCTGCTGGCGGTGAACAACGTGCCGCTGATGGCGGTGCCGGGCTTCACCGGCAGCACCGCCACCGGCAACGGCGGCAACTACCTCAACGTGACCACCGCCACGGTGTCGGGTGCGCTCAGCATCGGCCTGCAGTCGGTTCCCAACGGCGCCCTGGTGGTGCGCGACCACATCGTCATCCCGCCCGGCGCAAGCCTGACCCTGCAGCCGGGCGTGGTGATCAAGTGGCCGGGCAGCTACCAGGTCACCGTCGACGGCACGCTGACCTGCAACGGCACCGCTGCCAACCCGGTCGTCTTCACCGACTGGAACGACGACACGGTGGCCGGCGACACCAACAACAACGGCGCCAGCGTCGGCAGCTGGGCCGCCTGGCGGGGCATCGTGTTCTCGTCGACCTCGGGCGCCAGCGTGCTCACGCACGTGGATGCCCGGTTCGGCGGCTCGGGCTTCATTTCGCACTTCCACCTGAACGCGGCCAGCCCGACCTTCACCGGCTGCGTCAGCCGCAGCAACTACGCCGAGGGCATGAACCTCAATGGCAACTCGTTGCCGACGGTGACCGACTGCGCGTTCGTCGACAACCGGCTGGTGGCGGTGGACAACGTGCCGCTGGCGGCGGTGCCGGGCTTCACCACCAACACCGCCACCGGCAACGCCGGCAACTTCATGCAGGTCACCACCGCCACGATCGCGGGCGCGGTCACCATCGGCCCCGAATCGGTCCTCAACGGCGCCCTGGTCATGCAGACGCATCTGACGGTGGCCACCGGCGGCGCGCTGACCGTGCGGCAGGGTGTGACCTTCAAGTTCCGCGGCGGCTACCAGGTCACCGTGAATGGCGCCATCGACCTGGGCGGCACCAGCTACGAGCCGGTGGTGTTCACCGAGTTCGCCGATGACGAGTTCGCCGGCGACACCAACAACAACGGCCCCAGTGCGGGCAACTGGACGGCCTGGCGCGGCGTCGTGATCGATGCCGCCGCGCTGCCGTCGCGCCTGGAGATCGTCCGCATCCGCTACACGGGCTCCGGGTTCGTGCCCGGCCTGACCTGTGCCAGCGGTGCCACCACGCTGCGGGCCGTGCGCGTCGATGCGAGCTACGCCAACGCCTTCGATCTGTCGGCGGCGGCGGGCCACCCCGCCAACCTCGTGGCATGGGGCTGCGGTGGCATCGGCTTCCACCTCCTGGGGGGCAGCTTCGATCTGCATCACGCCACCAGCGCCGCCAATGGCACCGGCATGCGCGCCGAGGCGGCCTGGACCGGCCGCGTCTTCAACTCGATCAGCCGCGGCAACGGCACCAATCTGGCGAACTTCGGCGCCGGCAGCCAGTTCCGCTGGAGCAACGGCGGCTTCAGCGGCATGAACCAGAACATCGACGCCGATCCGATGTTCGTGAACATGGGCAATGGCGACCTGCGCCTCGCCAGCGGCTCGCCGTGCCTCGGTGCCGGCGACTTCCCGGTGGCGCTGGCGGTGCAGAAGGACCACGACGAGGTGCCGCGCTACCTGTCGCACGCGCTCGACACGACCGTGCTGCCCGACATGGGCGCCTACGAGCGGTCCGAGTGGGACATGGCGGTGGGTGGCGCGGCGCGGCCGGGCCACACCATCACGTTCACGGTGAACGGGCCGCCGGGGCTCTCCCTGTTCCTGCTCGGCTGGCTCACCGGCACCTACCCGATCCACCCCTACGGGCTGGCCCTGGCGGGCGGCACGCCGGGCGTCGACCTGCTGCTGCTCTACAACACGCCGATCCCGGTCGGCACGCAGAACAGCATCCCGCTGCCCAACAACGCGGCGCTGGTCGGCCTGATCGCCGGCATCCAGTCGCTGACGGTACCGGGCAGCAACTTCGCGGTGGGCCAGTTCACCCGCATGCACCGCGTGCTGATCCGGCCGTAGGCTCCGGCCCCCAAAAAAGTGACCCGGCGGCTCACCACAAGCCGCCGGGTCGAATCCCTGCCACTGGGCACACGCCCCAGTGCGTTACTTTCCACCGCCGCACCTAGGAGCAGGAAGCGTGCCAGCCACCTCCCGATCTCGGAGCGTGTGACATAAAGATATATCGTAAAACTACTTAGGTCGGTGTCGTGCCTCCGGATGGGGCCGCGGGGTGCTCCCGGCCGCGGCGGACCGTCGGCGATCCGGCGCCCTGGCGACGGCACGCCGACACGCCCTTCCGGCCGACGGCATCCGGACGCTGGCTTCGGTGGCGTGGGCGGCGTCTCCTGTGCCGCATGCGCCGCCTGGTCCCCGGTCTCCTCCTGCTCGCCGCCGCCTGCTCGGCTCCGCCCTCCACGCCTGCGCCCCGCCCGGCCGCCTCGCCCGTCCAGGCCTCCTACCGCGCGGCCTGGAACGACCGCCACGACCGCATCTGGATCGGGCCCGACGCCTGGGCCAACCGGCTGCAGGACTGGCGGCTTCGCGGCGGTCGCGCCGAGTGCGTCGGCACGCGTCTGCCCTACCGCACCCTGCACCTGCTCACGCACCGGGCCGAGGGCGCCGGCAGTTCCCTGCAGGTGCAGGTGCGGCTGGGCGCGATCGGCGAGGGCGTGCCCGACGGCGCCGAGGCGGGGATCCTGATCGGCGCGGGCAGTGCTGGCCTCGATGCGCGCGCCGCAAGCCTCGTGCAGTCGGCGCCGGGGCCCGGCGGCGGCGTGCTGGCCGGCATCAACGGCCGCGGCGAGTTGTTCGTCCGCGACTTCGGCATCGTCGATGGCGCCCTCGACGAACGCACCGTGCGCACCGCCTTCCTCGGCAAGGCGCACCTCGCCGGCACCGACCTGCGGGTGGCCGTGGCCATCGCCGGCGGCAAGGCCAGCGTCACCGCCACGGCCCATGGCCTCGACGGCCGCCCGGCGGCGAGCGTGGCGCTCACCGATCTGCCGGCGAAGGCGGTGCGCGGCAACCTCGCCCTGTGCAGCCATCGGGGCGCTGCGCCCGATCGTGGCCACTGGTTCGCCGACTGGCGGGCCGAGGGCGACCTGCTGCGCGAGGTCGACAACGGCGGCCTCGGGCCGATCCTGTCGACGCTGCACACCATCTCGCGCGGCGTGCTGAAGCTCACCGCCCAGCTCCTGCCGGTGGCGCCCGAGGACGGCCGCGAGGTGGTCCTCGAGGTGTTGCGGGCGGGCCGCTGGCTGCGGCTGCAGGTGGCGCCCCTCGACCTGCAGGGCTACGTGGCCACGTTCCGCGTCGAGCCATGGAACGCCGAGAGCGACGTGCCCTTCCGCGTGCTCTACGACCAGCAGAGCCGCGGCGCCCGGGTCGAACGGCACGAGTACCGCGGCGTGCTCCGCCGGGAGCCGCGGGCGGAGAAGGTCGTGCTCGCCGCGCTCACCTGCTGCCACCAGGTCCGCCATGGCTTCGGCCAGCCCGGCCTCGGTTTCGGCCGCGACACGATCTGGTTCCCGCACCAGGACATCAGCACCGGCGTGGCTGCGCGTCAGCCGGATCTGCTGTTCTTCGCCGGCGACCAGATCTACGAGGGCGCGAGTCCGACGCCGGTGGACCGCTCCGAGCACGCCGCCCTCGACTACCTCTACAAGTGGTACCTCTGGTGCTGGGCATTCCGCGAGCTCACCGCGCAGACACCGACGGTCGTGCTGCCCGACGACCACGACGTGTTCCAGGGCAACCTGTGGGGGGCCGGCGGGCGGGCGGCGAAGCGCGACCACCAGGGCGGCTACGTGATGCCCGCCGACTGGGTGAAGATGGTGGAGCGCACCCAGGTGAGCCACCTGCCCGACCCGTACGACGCGACGCCGATCGAGCAGGGCATCGGCGCCTGCTACACGAGCCTGCGGTGGGGCGGCGTCGACTTCGCGATCCTCGAGGACCGCAAGTGGAAGTCCGGGCCGGCGGGGCTGGTGGCGCACGACGGCCGGCGGCCGGACCACATCACCGATCCGGCCTTCGACGTGGCCGGCGCCGACGTGCCCGGCGCCGAGCTGCTCGGCGAACGCCAGCTCCGCTTCCTGCGGGCCTGGGCGGCCGACTGGCGGGGCGTGCAGTGGAAGGCGACCCTGTCGCAGACGATCTTCGCCGGGCTGGCCACCGAGCACTCGACCGAGCGGGACATCCGCGCCGACCTGGACAGCAACGGCTGGCCGCAGTCGGGCCGCAACGAGGCACTGCGGGCGATCCGCCGGGCGTTCGCGCCGATGATCGGCGGCGACCAGCACCTCGCCAGCGTCGTGCGGCACGGCGTCGAGCAGCACGGCGACGCCGGCAGTTCGTTCTGCGTGCCGGCGATCGCCAACTTCTACCCGCGGGCATGGCGCCCAGCGCAGCCCGGCGGCAACCGGCCCGCCGGCGCGCCGGATCACACCGGCGAGCACCTGGACTGCCTGGGCAACCGGGTCACGGTGCTGGCCGTCGCCAACCCGGAGCCGACCGACCGCGAGCCGCAGGCGCTGTACGGCGGCATGCCCGGCTGGGGTGCGGTGGTGTTCGACAAGACCATGCGCACGGTCACCTACGAGTGCTGGCCGCGGCATGCGCTGCCGGGCCGCGACGCCCAGTACGCGGGCTGGCCGGTGACTTTGACCCAGCGGGACCAGTACGGCCGGGCGCCGGCGGCGTTCCTGCCGACGCTGGAGGTGTCGGGCATCGCCGATCCGGTGGTGCAGGTGCGCGACGCGCAGGGCGAGCTGGTCTACGCGTTGCGCGTGCGCGGCCAGGTGTTCCAGCCTTGGACCTTCGCGCCGGGGGCCTACCGGGTCACCGTGGGCGAGCCGGGCGGCACCGTGCGCGAACTGGACCTGGAGGCCACCGGGCAGAACGACGAGCGGGTGCGGATCGCGTTCTAGGCGGTCGGCGCCGCAAGGCGCCGTTCAGTCGTCGGCCTTGGCCCGCTGCCAGGCCGCCTCCATCTCGTCCAGCAAGCGGCGCCGCAGGTCCGGCCCCAACTCGCGTTCCACGGCCGCGAAGCGCGCCCGGAACTTCGTCACGGTCGCGCGCAGCGCCATCTCCGGGTTGGCGCCGACGTGGCGGGCCAGGTTGCACAGGCTGAACAGCACGTCGCCGAGTTCGGCGGTCACCGCAGCCTGGTCGCCTGCGGCCAGGGCGGCGTCGAGTTCCGCCAGTTCCTCGTCGATCTTGCCGCGCGGTCCCTGCCGGTCGGGCCAGTCGAAACCGACCCGGGCCGCCTTCTCGCCGATGCGGAACGCCGCCAGCAGGGCCGGCAGGGCCGCGGGCACGCCGTCCAGCACGCCCTTCGGCGCCGCCTTGCCCTGCTGCTCCTGCTGCTTGATGCGCTCCCAGTTGCGGTAGGCCTGCTCGGCGCCGTCGATGCCGCGCTTCTGCTCGGGAGTGCCGAACACGTGCGGGTGCCGGCGCACCAGCTTGTCGGCGATCGCCGCGGCGATCGCCTCCAGGTCGTCGCCGCCGGCCTCGGCGCCGATCTGCGCGATCATCAGCACGTTCATCAGCACGTCGCCGAGTTCCTCGCGGGCCGCCGCGTCGTCGCCGCGCTGCAGGGCGTCCACCGCCTCGTAGGCCTCCTCCAGCAAGTGCGGTGCCATGCTGCTGCGGGTCTGCTTGCGGTCCCAGGGGCAGCCGTCGGGGGCGCGCAGGGCGGCGATCACCGCGAGCAGGCGGCGGAAGTGGGGCAGGTCGGTTGCTCCGGTCATGCGGGCGGGTCGTTGTTGGCTTCGCGGTGCCGCGATCCTATCGTTGCGGCCTCGATTTCCGTCCGTCCGGATCGGCGCCGTCGCGCCGCACGGGGGCGGACCCGGGACGCGGCCGTTCGGGCCGCGAAGCGAACCATGACCCACAAGCTCCCCGACCTCCCCTACTCCCAGGACGCGCTGGCCCCGCACATCAACGCGCAGACGCTGGCGATCCACCACGGCAAGCACCACAACGCCTACGTGCAGAACCTCAACAAGCTGATCGAGGGCACCGATCTGGCCGGCAAGTCCCTGGAGGACGTGGTCAAGGCCACCGCCGGCAAGCCGGACAAGGCCTCCATCTTCAACAACGCCGCCCAGGTCTGGAACCACACCTTCTACTGGCACTCGATGAAGCCGAAGGGCGGCGGCAAGCCGACCGGCGCCATCGCCCAGAAGATCACCGCCGACTTCGGCAGCTACGAGAAGTTCGTCGAGCTGTTCAGCCAGGCCGGCGCCACCCAGTTCGGTTCGGGCTGGGCCTGGCTGTGCCTGAAGAACGGCAAGCTGGAGGTCACCAAGACCGCCAACGCCGAGACGCCGCTGACGATGGGCATGACCCCGCTGCTCACCATGGACGTGTGGGAGCACGCCTACTACCTCGACTTCCAGAACCGGCGCCCGGACTACATCAAGACGTTCCTCGAGCACCTGGTGAACTGGGACTTCGCCAACCAGAACCTGGCCAAGGCCTGAGCCCGGAACGCCGGCCCGGCATCACCCGCCGCCAGCCATGACCAGCCGGAAGCGACGCAAGAAGGCGGCCCAGGCCCTCGGCCTCACCGAGGCCGAGCTGCGCCTCACCGAGCTCCTCGAGGAGGTGCTGGAGGCGATGCGCTGGGCGCAGGTGCTCGGCTACGCCAACCAGTTCCTGCTGGCGGAGAAGCTGCAGGTGACGCCGGCGGAACGGGACCGGGTGCTGCGGGCCGCCGCCGACGCGGTGGAGCGGGACGGGCGCGTGCAGGAGTGGCGCGCCCGTCTCGACGAACTGCGCGCGTCGCTGCGGGCGATGGACCGGTCGCTGCGCTCGCCGCCTGGCCGTGCGGCAGCCGAGGCGGCCGGCGAGGCCGGCTGACGGCGATGGGGGCGGACGTCGCCGCGGCCCGGGCGCCGATCTCGGCCTGCGTCATCTGCTTCCAGGAGGAGGATCGGATCGAGGACTGCATCCGCTCGCTGGCCTTCTGCGACGAGGTGATCGTGGTGGACAGCGGCAGCACCGACCGCACCCGCGAACGGGCGGCGGCGCTGGGCGCCCGTGTCGTGGTGAACGCGCCGTTCCCCGGCTTCCCGCAGCAGCGCGCCCACGGCACAGGGCTCGCCCGCCACGACTGGGTCCTGTGCCTGGATGCCGACGAGCGCGCCACGCCCGCCCTGGCGGCGCGATTGCTGCAGCTCGCCCGCGACGGCCAGCTCGCCGGTCCGGCCTACGAGATGCCGCGGCGCAACCACTACCTCGGCCGACCGCTGCGCTTCGGCTTCTCCTGGCCCGACCGCAAGGTGCGCCTGTTCGACCGGCGCCGGGCCCGGCCGGTGGGGACCTTCCCGCACGATCGCGTCGAGACCGATGGCGGCGTGCTGCCGCTGCGCCTCGAGGAGCCCCTGGAGCACCTGAGCTACCGCGACTTCCGCCACCATCGCCGCGTGGTCGACCGCTACAGCGCGGCGGCGGCGCGCGCCATGGCCGAGCAGGGCCGCCGCGCCACCCCGTTCGATCTGCTGGTCCGGCCGCCGAGCGCGTTCCTGAAGAGCCTGCTGCTGAAGGGCGGCATCGCCGACGGCTGGCGCGGCGTCGTCGTGGCGGCCATGGCCGGCTGGTACGACTGGCTCAAGTACTGGCGATTGCTGCGGCTGCCGCGCGGCGAGGCGGGGGCGCGATGAACGCCACCGCCCGCATCCTGCACCTGTTCGCCAACTACAAGTGGACCGGACCGGCGGATCCGGCGATCCGTGCGGCGGCCCGGCTGCGGCAGCAGGGCTGGGACGTGGTGTTCGCCGAGGCCGGCTGGACCCACCCCGGCGGCGAGCACCGGATGGGCGAGGAACTGGCGCGCGCGCGCCTGCCGGTGGTCACCGGGCTGGAACTGCGCAAGCACTTCCGCCTGCGCTCGCTCCGCCGCGACGTCGCGGCGCTGCGGGCCCTGCTGCAGCGCGACTGCTACGACCTGCTGCACTGCCACCAGGGCGCCGACCACCTGCTGGCGGCGGTGGCGTGCCGGCGGCTGCCGGTCCCGCCGGTGGTGGTGCGCACGTTGTATGAACCCGAGCCACCGGCGCGCGGCTGGCGCGAGCGCTACGCGTTCCGGCGCACCGCCGCGGTGCTGGCGCCGACCCGGGCCGCCGCCGACGGCGTCGCGCGGCGGTTCGGCCTGCGATCGGACCAGGTGCTGGTGCAGGAGCCGGTGGTCGAACCGCGCGCGGCCGTGGGCCCCGACCTGCGTCGGCGCTGGGGCCTCGGGCCGCAGCACCGGCTGGTGGGCATCACCGCGCGGATCCAGCCGCACCGCCGCTTCGATCTGCTGTGGGCCACCGCGGCCGAGGTGGTCGCCGGCTGCCCGCAGGCGCGCTTCGTGCTGCTCGGGCGCGGCAACGAGCGGGACACCGCGGAACTGGTGACCGGGCCGATCGCGCGGCTCGGCCTCGCCGATCACGTCGTGCTGCCTGGCTACCTGCGCGAGCCGGACTACGGCGCCGCGCTGCGCAGCCTGGACGCGTTCCTGTTCCTGGTGCCGGGCAGTGACGGGACCTGTCGCGCGGTGCGCGAGGCGATGGCCGCCGGCCTGCCGGTGGTGGCGACGCGCCGCGGCATCCTGCCGGAACTGCTGGCGCAGCGGCCGGGGCGGCCGCCGTTCGGTGCTGCCTGTGACGAGACCCCGGCGGACCTCGCCGCGGCGTGGCGGCCGCTCCTGCGCGACGACGCGCGGCGGGCGGCCTGGGCCCAGGTGGCGCGGCGCCGCGCCGAGGCGGACCTGGACCCGGTCCGCGCGGCCCGGACCCTGGGGCAGCTCTACGAGCGGTTGCTGGCGGCGCGGGCTGGGTCCCGATGAAGGAGCCGTCCGGGCTGGCGGCGGCCGACGCGTCGGTGCTGGACCGCTGGTGGGCCGAGGTCCTGGCCAGCGGCGCCCTGCCCGCCGGGCTGCAGCCGGTGAAGGGGCGGCTGATCCGGCAGGTCGCCAGGGGCGAACTGCCGTCCGGACCGGTGTTCGTGAAGCTGATGACCTTCCCGCGGGCGAAGGACCGCCTGCGCTACCTGTTCCGGTCGTTGCCGGGCCGGCACGAGGCCCGCCTGCTGCGGGCGGTATCGGCAGCCGGAGTGCCGACCGCCGAGGTCCTGGCGGTCCGGACGGCCCGCCGGGCCCTGCTGCCGCACCGGTCCCTGCTGGTGCTCCGCGCCCTGCCGCTGGCAGGCGAGCAGGTCGTGACCCTGGCCGAACGGGCGGCCCTGGCCCGGCGTCTGCTGCAGGCCGGGATCCGTCATGACGACCTCAACGAAGGCAACTTCGTCCGGCTGGAGGATGGCCGCGTGGCGGTGATCGACCTGCAGTCGGCGCGACCGAGCGGGTCCCCTTCCGCGGCGGAACGGCACCGAACGGCCGCACGCATGCTGTGGGATCGGTTCGGCATCGCAAATCCCGGGGAGCTGGTCGCGGGCGGGCTGATCGCAGCCGGCGAGTGTCCGGTGGTGGCGGCCCTGGCGGCGGGTCAGCGCGCCCGCTGGCTGCGCTCGCGGATCGAGCGCTGCCTCGGCTCGACCACCGGCTTCCGTCGTGAGTTCGGCCTCCGCGGCATCGTCCACCGCCGATCCGGTCCGTGGCCGCCGGGCCGCTGGCGGTCGGGTGGCGCGGAACTGCGGCGGGCCTGGCTCGGCGAGAGCGCGCTGGAGGTGCTGCGCGAACGGCCGCCGCGCCTGTTCGCCTGGCGCCGGAACTGGCCGTGGCTTCTGGGCGGCGGGGCGGTCTATATTCCCGACGCCGGCGCGACGGTCCCGCCGGATGCTGAGCCAGACGAAGTGCAGGAGGGGTTCTCCATCTATCGCGAACTGCGGCGCGGCCGACGCGGCGATGTCGTCGTGTCGCAGCACCCCGTGCCGGCGCCGCCGACGGAGGCCGGCCGATGAGCGCCGCCGCGTCAGCAGCGGGCAATCCCGCGGGTCCCGACCCGATCCGCCGGGTCCTGTTCTTCGGCAAGAGCATGTCGCGGACCCGCTGCACCGGCGCCCTGGTGGACGCCCTGCGCGAACACGGCCTGCACGTCCGCTGGCGCAACATGGCCACGCTGCGGCGCTGGCTCGGCCGCGAGCTGTCCCAGCAGTGGGCGCGGGCCGAGTTCCGGCGCTACCAGCCCGATCTGGTGTTCGTGTTCTTCCGCGACCTGCCGCAGCAGCTCCTGGCGGAGTTCTCGGCCACGGCCCGCACCGTCGTCTGGTGCGAGGAGGCGCTGGACGACATGGACAACTCCGTGGTGGACTACTTCCGCCACGCCGACGTGGTCTGCATGAGCAACCCGTCGCACTTCCCGTGGCTGCGGGAGCACGGCATGGACAACATGCTGTTCCAGATGAGCGGCTTCTCGCGCCGCTTCCATCGGCCGACCAAGCCGCGGTCGCCGGTGCGCGACGTCGCCTTCATCGGCGGGCCGGGCCGCAAGGGGCAGCGCGCGGCGTTCCTGGCCCGGATCAGCGAGCGCTTCCAGACCGACGTGTTCGGCGCGCACTGGGAGCGCTGGCACAAGCACTATCCGAGCCTGCGCATCCATCGGCCGGTGGACCATCGCGGCTACGCGAAGATCTGCGCCACCTCGCGGGTCATGCTGGGGGTGAACGAGGTCAACGACAACCTGTTCTACTTCAGCAATCGCACCTGGCTGACGCTCGCCTGCGGCGGCTTCCACCTCACGCACTACGTGCCCGGACTCGACAGCGTGTTCGAGGCGGGCGAGCACCTGGCCTGGTTCCACGACGAGGACGAGGCCTTCCGCCTGCTGGAGCACTACGTGCCCCGCGATTCGGAACGGGCCCGCATCGCCGCCGGCGGCCATGCCCTGGCCATGGGCCACCACACCTACTACCACCGGGTCAGCCGCATCCTGCGGGCCCTGCGCGAGGGCGTGACGCCGAGCATCGACGATCCGCGTCTGCTGCTGGCGCAGGAACGCGGCCCGCAGGGCGTCCTGGCCAACGCCGACGACCACGCCTAGGCCGCCGATGCGCCTGCTGCACGTCCTCGCCGAGACGGGCTTCTCGGGTGGCGAAGGTCAGCTCCGGCTGATCCTGGAGCACTTCCAGCGACAGGGGCACCACAACGAGGTGGTGCTGCATCCGGGCGCCCGGTTCGCCGACACCGCCGCCGGGCTCGGCGCCGCGGTCCACTTCCTGCCGCTGCGGCGCTGGTGGCGGCCGGACCTCTGGCCGCGGCTGCGGGGCCTGATCCGGCGGGCGCGGCCGGACGTGCTGCACTTCGCCTGCAGCCGGTCGCTGCTGGTGGGCGGCATCGCCGCGCTCGGCCGCACCGCCGGCCTGAAGTTCACCATCCGCCGCATCGACTACCCGATCCGGCGGGGCCTCCTCGGCGGGTGGCGCTACACGGTGCTGGTCGACCACACGGTGGCGATCTGCGAGGCGATCCGGACCCGGTTGCGGGACGGCGGCGTACCGCCGGGGCGGGTGTCGCTGGTCTACGACGGCATCGACCCCACGCCGTGGCTCGGGCTGCAGGCCGGCAAGGCGGCGGCGCGGCAGCGCCTCGGCGTGCCCGCCGACGCGGTGGTGGTGAGCTGCGCCGGCGTGCTGCGGCCGCGCAAGGGCCAGGTCACCCTCATCGAGGCGCTCGGCCTGCTGGCCGCGGAGTTCCCCCGGGCGGTGCTGTTCCTGGCCGGCGACGGCCCGGACCGCCCGGCCCTGCGGGCGCGGGCCGAGGCGCTCGGGCTCGGCGCCAGGGTCTTCCTGCCCGGCGCGGTGCGACCGGTGCACGACGTGTACGCTGCCAGCGACGTGTTCTGCATGCCGAGCCATCACGAAGGCCTGTGCAACGCCTGCCTGGAGGCGGGCTTCGCCGCCCTGCCGCAGGTGGTGAGCACGGCGGGCGGCAACGCCGAGATCGTGCTGGCCGGCGAGAACGGCGCCGTGGTGCCGCCGGGCGATGCGGTGGCCCTGGCGGCGGCGCTGCGGCCCTACCTGCGGGATCCGGCGCTCCGCGAGCGCCATGGCAAGGCCGGTCTGCGGCGCTGCCAGGAGAACTTCACCGCCGACCGCCTGGGGCCCGAACTAGAGGCCCTGTGCAGCCAACTGTTGCAGGCCCGGCGTGACTGAGTTCCTCAAGACCGATTGCCGCCACGTGCGGTGGGACCGGCCCTGCGCGCCGCACAAGGAACGCGGCCGCGAGTGCGCGACCTGTCCCGAGCACGATCCGGTGCGGCGCCGCGTGCTGCTGGTCAAGCTGGCGGCGGTGGGCGACGTGCTGCGCACCACCGCCCTGCTGCCGGCGATCCGTGCCGCCTGGCCGCAGGCCTGGCTCGCCTGGCTGACCCGGCCCGACGCCGTCGATCTGTTCGGCGGCAATCCGCTGGTGGACGAGGTGCTGCGCACCGATGACGCGGTCACCGCGGCCCGGCTCGCCACCGAGCGCTGGGACGTGGTGCTGTGCCCGGACGCCGATCCGGACGCGGCGAGTCTTGCGGCCATGGCCCGGGCCGACGACCGGCGCGGCTTCACCCGCGGCCTCGACGGTGCGGTGCAGCCGCTCTCCGCGGCCGCCGCGCACTGGTTCCAGATGGGGCTGTCCGACGCGCGGAAGCGCGACAACACCCGCACCTACCAGAGCCTGGTGGCCGAGAGCCTGGGGCTCGACCCGGCGGCGGTGGGGCGGCCGATCCTGGAGCCGGGCCCGGCGGATCGGGCCCGGGCCGAGGCGATCCTGCGGGCCACCGGCTTCCGCGGCGCCTGGATCGGCCTCAACACCGGCGCCGGCGGCCGCTGGCTGCACAAGCAGTGGACCCTGGAGCACCAGCAGGCCTTCCTGCGGCTGATGGCCCGCGACGGCCGCGCCGTGCTGCTGCTGGGCGGGCCGCAGGAGGTGGAGCGCCACCGGGCGCTGCTGGCGTCGGCCACCGGCCTGCCGGTCTTCGATGGCGGCAACCGGCACTCCTACCGGACCTTCGCCGCCCTGGTCGAACGCTGCGCCGCGCTGGTCACCGGCGACACCCTGGCCCTGCACGTCGCCACCGCCCGCTCGGTCCCGGCGGTGGTCCTGTTCGGGCCGACCTCGGCGGCGGAGATCGAGCTGTATGGCCCTGGCGCGAAGATCCAGCCCGAGGGCTTCGGCTGCCTGTGCTGCTACCTGCCGACCTGCGACGTGAAGCCGCACTGCATGGCGGCGATCGAGCCGCGCACCGTGGCGTCGGCCGTGGCGGGCCTGCTCGGCGGCTGAGCCTTTGCTTGGTGCACCGGGTCGGGTATCCCACCGGCATGGTCTTCCTCGGCCTCGACGTCGGCGGCACCCGGCTGCGCTGGGCCTGCCGGCCCGGCGGCAGCGGTGAGGGTCCGGGTGTGCAGCCGGCGGTGCATGGCGAGGCGGCGGCGGCCGAGCAGCTGGCGACGGTGTTGCGGGCCATCGCCGGCGAAGCCGGGGGAGCGATCCGGCAGGCGGTGGTGGCGATGGCGGGGGCCGGCGATCGGGCGCTGGCGGCGCGGTTGCAGCAGGGGCTGGCCGAACGCGGCGTCGCCTTTCCGGTGGCCATCGTCGGTGACACGCTGGCGGCGGCGGCGGCGGCGCTGACCCATGGTCCCGGCGCGCTGGTCTGGGCCGGCACCGGCTCGTTCGCCGTGGCCCGCGCCGCCGACGGCGCCCTGCACCGGGTCGGCGGGCGCGGCTACCTGCTGGGTGACGATGGCTCGGCCTACGATCTGGTGCGCAATGCCGCCCGCAGGGCGCTGCGGGCGCATGACGGCCTGGGACCGGCCACCTCGCTGACTGCGGCGCTGACCGCGGCGTTCGGCGCACCCGCGCCCGAGCGCCTCGGCGCCAGCCTGCAGCAACTCGACACCGGCGCGGTGGCCGCCCGCTTCGGCGTGGTGCTCGCCGAGGCCGCCGCGGGCGATGCCGTGGCGCGGGACGTGCTGGCGACGGGCGCCGGTGAACTGGCCGGCCTCGTGCGGGCGGCGGCCGCACGCGCCGGCCTCGACCTGCGCGGCCACGCGGTCGCGTTCGGCGGCGGCGCGCTCACCGGTGCGCCGGCCCTGCGCGAGGGGCTGGCCGCGGCCCTGGCCGACGCCGGCATCGGGCCGCTGCGGATGCTGCCGCCGCACGCGGCGGTCGCGGGCGCGGTGGCGCTGGCCGAGGCCTTCGCCGGCGGCAGGCAGCCGCTGGCGGGATGGGTGGCCCATGGCGCGCTCTGACCTGGTGCTGCCCGACGGCAGGATCCTGCCGGCGGACGCGTTCAGCCTGTCGTTCGCCCGCGGCGGCGGTCCCGGCGGCCAGCACGTCAACACGACCGAGAGCAAGGTCGACTTGCGGCTGGATCTCGCCCGGGTCACCGCGGTGCTCACCCCCGACGAGATCCAGCGGATCCGCGAACGGCTGGCCAACCGGATCGACGCCGAGGGCCGGCTCTACGTGATCGCCGGCGAGCACAAGAGCCGCTACCAGAACCTGCAGGCCGCGATACAGCGCCTGACCGAACTGCTGCTGCGGGGCATGCGGCGGCCGAAGACCCGGCGGGCCACGCGGCCGACGCGGGGCAGCAAGGAACGCCGGCTGCAGGGCAAGCGGGAGCACGCCGAGAAGAAGCGGAACCGGCAGAAGCCGGCCGATCCGCGCTGACCGTCGCCGAACCGCCCATGCCATGGGCGACACGGCGAATCGCGATCTGTTTCACGCCGGCAGGGCGCGAATGCCGATGAGGGAGGCGTCCCGATGACCACCCAGGCCGTCGACCTCTCGGCTTTCTTCCAGCAGCAGATCGAGAATCGCAATCTCGAGCTGCCGATGCTGCCGGGCGTCGCCGCCGAGATCATGAGCCTGTGCGAGGACGAGGACACCGACGCGGCGCGGCTCAGCGCGGTGCTGCACAAGGACCAGGTGCTCGCCGGCAGCGTGCTGCGGGTGGCGAACTCCAGCGCCTACGCCGGTCAGGTGCCGTGCGCGTCGCTGGTGCAGGCGGTCAGCCGGCTCGGCATGCAGCTCATCACCGAGATTGCGCTGGCGGTGTCGGTGCGCGGCCGCGTGTTCGGCAGCAAGCGCTACGGCGACATGCTGGCGCAGCTCTGGCGCCACGCCATCGTCACCGGCCTGTTCACCAAGGAGATCGCCCGCATGCGTCGGCAGAACGTCGAGGTGGCGTTCCTCGGCGGGCTGCTGCACGACATCGGCAAGGCGGTGCTGCTCGGCAACCTCGACCGCGTGCACGGCTCGGCCAGCATCAACATGGACGAGCTGGTGGCGGCGCTGCACGAGCACCACACCGGCGCCGGCGGCCTGCTGGCCATCGAGTGGAACCTGCCCGACCAGCTGGCCGAGGCGATCGTCTGTCACCACGACTTCGAGAAGGCGACGCGCTTCGCCGACATGACCATGATGGTGTGCCTCGCCGACATCCTCTCGCACATGGTGGAGCCGCAACCCAACGGCCCGGTGATCACCGGCGAGGCGGTGCAGCGGCACCCGGTCATCGAGGGACTCAATCTGTATCCGGATCAGCTGGCGCAGCTGCAGGAACGCAGCACCAAGATCCTGGGCGTGGCGGAGGCGGTGGGATGAGCGGCGGGACGGAACACTTCGACGTGCTGGTCATCGGCAGCGGTCCGGCGGGCCAGAAGGCGGCGATCCAGGCCGCCAAGGAAGGCCGGCGGGTGGCGGTGATCGAGAAGGAGCGCGGCGTCGGCGGCGCCTGCGTCCATCGCGGCACGATCCCGAGCAAGGCCCTGCGCGAGACGGCGATGAACCTGTCGGCGTTCCGCTCGCGGGCGGCGAGTCGCCTGCGGGTCGAGGTGCCGCCGGACATGCAGCTGCCGAGCCTGATGGACCGGGTCGAGCGGGTGGTGTCGGCGCACGTGCAGTTCCAGAGCCAGCAGCTCGCCCGCAACGGCATCGAGCACGTGCACGGCCGCGCCCGCTTCGGCAGCCCGCACACCGTCGAGGTCGAGTCGGTGTTCGGCGACCGGCGCTCGCTGCACGGCGACCTGATCGTGATCGCCACCGGTTCGCGGCCGCGCACGCCGCCGGAGATCCCGGTGGACCACGAGGCGGTGCTCGACAGCGACTCGATCCTGAGCATGGCCTACCTGCCGAAGTCGCTGACCGTGCTCGGCGCCGGCGTCATCGCCTCGGAGTACGCCTCGATCTTCGCCAGCCTGGGCGTGGCGGTGACCATGATCGATCGCGGCCCGCGGCCGCTCGGCTTCCTCGACCAGGAGATCGTGCAGCGTTTCGTCGGCGCCTTCGAGGGCAACCCGGGCTGCACGTTCATGGGCAACGCCCGCATCACCTCGGTGATGTGGGACGGCGTCTGCAACGTGGTGACCACGCTGGAGAACGGCTGGCAGGTCAAGACCGAGAAGATGCTGTGCGCGCTGGGCCGGGTCGCCAACGTCGAGGGGCTGTGCCTCGAGGAGGCCGGCCTGAAGACCACCGATCGCGGCCTGCTGGAGGTCGACGACGACTGCCGCACGGCGGTGTCGCACATCTTCGCGGTGGGCGACGTGATCGGCCCGCCGGCCCTGGCGTCGAGCGCGATGGAGCAGGGCCGCCGGGCGATGCGGGCCGCGCTGGCCCTGCCGAAGCCGGCCCACGCCGAGCTGTTCCCGGCGGGCATCTACACCATCCCCGAGATGTCGGCGATCGGCCTCACCGAGGAGGAGGCGACAGCCCGTCACGGCGGCTGCCTGGTGGGGCGGGCGCGCTTCGACGAACTGGCGCGGGCGCAGATCTCCGGTCGCACCGATGGCCTGCTGAAGCTGGTCACCGACACCGCCGGCGAGCGCGTGCTCGGCTGCCACATCGTCGGCGAGGGCGCCACCGAACTGATCCATCTGGCGCAGCTGGCCGCCAGCCAGGGTGCGCCGGTTTCGGCGTTCGTCGACAGCATCTTCAACTTCCCCACCCTGGCCGAGGCCTACCGGGTGGCGGCGCTGGACGTGCTGGCCCAGCGCAAGGCCGTGGTCACTCCGGCGTCGTGAACGGCGGCTGTGCCGTGAGCGGCCGGAAGTAGAGCAGGCCGCCGGCGGTGCGCGGCAGCGGTCCTGGGATCGCCGCCGGCACCGGACCCAGCCGCTCGGTGGGCCGGGCGCCCAGCGCCACCGCCGGCGCCGGCGCCCGCGCCAGCAGGTCGCCCTGCCCCAGCAGGTGGGTCTGACCGACCACCACCACCAGCAGGCGGTTGCCGTGGCGCGCCGCCAGATCGTGCAGCCGCCCGGCGATCCACGGGTCGCGCTGCCGCAGCGGCAGGCGCGGCGCCGGTTCCAGGCCGTGCACCGGGGCGCCGATGCGGGCGGCCAGGGCCAGCAGGTCCCGGTAGTGCGGTGCGTCCACCTGCGGCGAATCCAGCCAGGAGTCGGGCCACCGGCGGGCGATCGCCGCGCGCAGCGCCGGTTCCGGCAGCGCGCCCCGCAGGTGCGCCGCCACCAGTTCGTCGTCTTCGGCGCCGATCGCCTCCAGCACGAAGCACAGACGCAGGCCCCGCCGCGCCAGCCGTTCCAGCAGTTCCCGCTGCAGGCGGTGCAGGGCGTGGTCGCGGTGGTCGTCGCCGAGGAACAGCACGCGGGCCTTGTGCAGGTCCCGTTCGAACTGCTCGAGGCTCGGCCCCGGCTGCCAGGAGTCGCCGAGCGCCGTGCGGAACGCCGCCTTGTAGGCCTGCAGGCCGTCCAGACGCGGATCGCCCTCCCAGCCCATGCCGGCGCACCCGCCGAGCAGGCAGAGCGCGATGGACAGGGCGACGGGCGCATGCATGATCGGGACGTTACCGAGTCCCCGGAGAACGAACCATGAGCGTGCGCGTCGGTGTCCTGCTGTCCGGTTGCGGCTTCCTCGACGGCTCCGAGATCCACGAGGCGGTGCTGACGATGCTGCACCTCGATCGGAGCGGCGCCGGGATCGTCTGCCTGGCGCCGCGCGGACCGCAGCGCGACGTGGTCGATCATGCCGCCGGCCAACCCGCCGCCGGCGAGCGTCGCGACATGCTCACCGAGGCGGCCCGCATCGCCCGCGGCCGGATCCGCGACCTGGCCGAGGTGCGCGCCACCGACCTCGACGCCCTGGTGCTGCCCGGCGGTTTCGGCGCCGCCAAGAACCTGTGCGACTACGCGGTGAACGGCAAGGACGCCAAGGCCCTTCCCGAGGTGGCGCGGCTCCTGCGCGAGATGCACGCGGCGAAGAAGCCGATCGGCGCGGTCTGCATCGCGCCGGCGGTGGTGGCCGCGGTGCTCGGTCCCAGCGCGCCGACCCTGACCATCGGCGAGGACCCGGGCACCGCCCAGGCCCTGCAGGCGATGGGCGCCCGCCACCAGGCCTGCCCGGTCACCGGCTTTCACGTCGACGAGCACAACCGCATCGTGTCGACGCCGGCCTACATGTTCGACGCCCGCATCGGCGACGTCAGCCGCGGCATCGAGCAGCTGGTGCAGGCGGTGCTGCAGCTGGCGGCCGCCGGCAAGGGGACGCGTTGAGCGGCTCCCGCTGCATCGTCACCGGCGGCGGCACCGGCATCGGTGCCGGCATCGCCCGCCGGCTGTGCCGGCAGGGCGCCCACGTCGGGCTGATCGGCCGGCGCGAGGCACCCCTGCGCGAGACCACGGCGGCGCTCACCGCCGCCGGCGGCAGGGCCTGCTGGCAGGCGGCCGACGTCACCGATCGCCGCGCCCTCGACGTCGCGTTCGCCGCCCTCACCCGCCAGCTCGGCGGCCTCGACGCGTTGATCAACAACGCCGGCGTCGGCGGCCCCAACGCCTGCGCGCAGGACGGCCCGGAGCGCTGGGACGAGGTCGTGCGGACCAACCTGGACGGCACCTTCCACGCCGTGCGCGCGGCCCTGCCGTTCCTCAGCGACGGCGGCCGCATCGTCAACATCAGCTCGGTGCTCGGCCGCTTCGGTGTGCCGGGCTACACCGCCTACTGCGCCAGCAAGCACGGCGTGATCGGCCTCACCAAGGCGCTTGCCCTCGAACTGGCGCCGCGGCAGATCACCGTGAACGCGATCTGCCCCGGCTGGGTCGACACCGACATGGCCCGCGCCGGCATGCAGCTGATGGCCGACGGCATGGGCGTCGGCTTCGACGAGGCCCGCGACCAGGCGCTCGGCCAGGTGCCGCTGGGCCGGATCCTGCAGCCCGACGAGATCGGCGAGCTGGTGGTGTACCTGTGCTCGCCGGGGGCTGCGGGCATGACCGGCCAGGCGATCAGCCTCTGCGGCGGCCAGGTCATGTGGTGAGCGGGCGGGGCGCCACGATCCCGTCCCGTTGCGGGACCGCCTCAAGCCGGTGCCATCGGCCGGTCGATCCAGGACGCGGCCGTGTCGGCGGACCGTGTCGTAGGTTTCCCCGTGGCATCCGCACGCTCGCATACTCCTCGCCCTCTGCTGGCCAGCTTCCTGCTGGCGTGGTCGCTGCTGCCCTCGTGCAGCACGCCCGACGACACCCTCGAACCGGAGCGCTGGAAGGTCATCCAGGCCGATCGGCTGCGCGAGATGTTCGCCGCCGAGATGCAGCAGTGGGACGAGGATGGGCTGGCCGGCATCCAGCCGCAGCAGGTGGAGCCGGTGCGGCTGGCGCCCGGCTACGCCGGTGAGGTCGGCGGTGCCGAGGCTCCGGCCGCGACCGCGGGTGCGGCGCCGGTGCGGCGCGGTGAGCACATCGACGATCGGGAACCGCCGCGCACGCCGCCGCCGGCTGCGGTGCAGCAGCCCGAGCCCGAGGATCCCTACCGCGCCTTCCGCGCGCTGGGCCGCCGCCACGGCGCCCTGCGGGTCGGCTATGGCACCGTCGAGGTCGATCTCGGCAGCCAGCTCCCGGCGGACCGCGAGCCGGCGTTGTTCGCCGAGCTGGTCCTGCAGCCCGCGGCCGAGCGGCTGACCGGCGGCGGCCTCGAGTTCTCCGGCTTCGTCACCGACGACGGCCTCTACCAGGGCGCGTCGGTCGCGGCATTCAGCGGCCTCGCCCCCGCCGGCGCCCAGGCGTTCGGCTTCGACGTGTTCCCGCACCTCGCCGTGCAGCCCGACCTGGGCGACCGCTGGGTGCTGCCGATCCGGATCGGCCCCTACCTGGGCTACACGCGCCTCGATCACGATCTGGCCGACGTGCGACGGGACTGGTTCGACATCGGCGGCCGGCTGGCGGTCGAGCCGGAGTTCACCGTGGCCCAGGGCCGCGACCTGCGACTCGGCGTCTTCGGCCGCGGCGGGCTCGACGCCGGCAGTTCGCGCTACCACGAGGACTACGCCTACGGCGAGGGCCGCGACGACGGCTTCCGTTGGACCGGCGAGGCGGGTGGCGGCCTGCGCCTGCATGGCCGTTCGCTCACCGCCGAGTTCGCCTGGCGCTACCGCCACCGCGAGGTCTCGGGGTTGCGCTCGCCGACGCTCGGCGCGTTCGACGAGATGACGCTGACCGAGAACGGCCTGTTCTTCGGCGTCAGCGGTCGTTGGTGAACGTGACGCGGCACTCGACGTAGCGGTCGAGGGGTGTTGCAGCCGAGGCCGGCGGAAACGGCACGCCATCGAGGCGTGGCTGCGGCGCGCCGGCCCAGCGGCCCAGTTCGATCGCCAGCAGGACCACGCCGGCCGCTACCAGCACGCGGCCGGGACCGGCACGCCGCACGGGAGCGGGCAGGCTCTGCCACCGCGGCGCCACCGCCGCGGTCAGCAGCAGCGCGACGGTGGGCGTGCCCAGCGCGCCTTGTCGGGCGTAGCCGAAGAACAGCAGCGCGACCAGGAACTGGGCGAGCAGGAACCACAGCCAGGGCCAGGCCGCGGGCTGCCCTCGCAGCCGGAACGCGCCCAGCAGGACCAGGCCCAGCATCACCACGCGGAAGGCCGCGGCCAGCGCGCCCTCGGCCACCGTCAGGTCCACCGGCCGCCGCGTGCCCGACAGGCCGAGCGGCAGGCCATGGCCACCGAGGCCCATGGCCGCGCCCTGCCAGTAGAAGGCGGCCTTCCGCGCCAGCAGCGCCGCCGTTCGCGCCGGATCCGCCAGCAGATGCTGCCAGCCGAGCGCGTAGCCATCCACCAGGGCGCGCAGGTGCGGCGGATAGCCGAGGCTGAGCTGCCCGTCCCGCGGCAGCACCGCCCGCAGGCCCGGCGGGTAGCGCGCCTCGCCGCCGAGCAGCGGCGGCGGCTCGTCGAGGCCGGCGGTGCGGAAGGCGCCGTCGCCGGCGGGATGGTTGGCCAGCAGGAAGTTGAGCGGGCCGTAGCTGGCGATCAGCGGCGGCGGCAGCGGCCCCGGCAGCGGGCCGTAGGCCTCGGTCAGGATGGCGAGGTCCGCGGCCTGCACCTCGCGGCCGCCGCGGTGGCGCACGGTGTCGGTGACGAAGTGCAGCGCCGGGAGCTGCAACGAGCCCGGCAGGGCGCGCAGGCCCGCCCGCGCCGCCTCGTTCCAGGGCAGCGCCGTGCGTTCGGGCAGCGGCGGCGGCGTCTGGAAGGCATCGAGCCGGCTGCGCGCGTGCAGGTGCCAGGGCAGCAGCACCACCCCGCAGGCGAACGCCGCGGCAACGGCGGCCAGCAGCCGCCGCGGGCGCGGCAGGGCCAGCAGCACCAGCAGGCCCAGCACCAGCAGCAGGTGCTCGGCGCGGAAGAGCGCGGCGAGGCCGTGCAGCGCGCCGAACAGGAGCGCCCAGGGCAGCGCCGCGCGGCCTGGCGCCTGCCGCAGGGTGGGCCACAGCAGCATCGTGCCGAGCAGCAGCACGAGGTACGGGGTCTCGGAGTGCAGGCCGCTGCCGAGCTGCAGCAGGCCGGTGCTGGCGGCGCAGCACCAGCCGGCGGCGGCGGCGCGGCGCTCGCCGAACCAGGTCCGCACGGCGAGGTAGAGCAGCGGCGCCAGCAGGGCGCCGAGCGCGGCGAAGACGACGCGGATCGGCGCCGCGGTGGCGGGGTCGCCGTTCCAGAGCCACGCCACCAGCCAGCGCGTGCCCGGCGGCCGCAGCGCGATCTGCACGTCGACCGGGACCGGCGCGCCGGGGCTGGCCGCGGCCTGTGCGAGCTGCTGCCAGTAGGGGGCGTCGCCCTGGTAGCAGGCTCCGAACGGCAGGTCCCGGTCCGGCGTGGCGTGCCAGAACAGGAGCCGCAGGGCGAGGCCGAACAGGAACAGCAGGCCGATGCGCAAGGGCGCAGCATACGCACGCGGCCGGCCGGACCCGATCGGATCCGGCCGGCCGCGGCGTTCAGCAGGTTGCGTCGGACCTCAGTTGGTGAACAGGTTCACCCACTGGTTCGACACGACGAAGTCGAACGACGGGTCGATGGTGAGGAGCTGGCTGTACCACATGGTGCCGGCGGTGGCCGGCGAACTGGGGGCGTTGAAGCCCACCAGGAACAGGCCCAGCGCATCGGTCCATTCCGGCAGCGTCGCGTAGTTGCCGCCGACCAGCAGGGTCGGGATGCCGGCGATGGTGGTCGGCCCGGCGGTGTCGCCGAGGATCAGCAGGAACGGCGTGTTGGGCCGGATCAGGGCGCTCATCGCCATCGGCGCGCCGAGTTGCACCTGCTCCGGCGAGATGCGGAGCTGGGCGTCCAGCGGCGGCAGCGAGCCGGCGACGAACACCTCGACGTCGTCGATGTTCCAGCCGCCGAGCGTCAGGCTGGCGTCGGACTGCAGGCGCCACTCGAGCGTGACCGACGGCAGGTTGTCGGCGTTCGGGATCGCCAGCTCCACCTGGGTCCAGGCGGTGTCGCGATGGTGGGCGCCGGAGGCGTTGACCCAGACCTGCACGCCGTTGACGTGGATCGAGGCGCGGTCGAAGGCGCCGTCCTCGACGGTGAGCCAGCGCTTGAAGCGCAGCGTCACGCCGGTCTGGCCCAGCGTGCTGAAGGTCGGCGAGCGCAGCCAGTTGTTGACGTTGTTGGTGTAGGCGCCGTTCCAGCCGGTCGGGCCGAGATCGTTGCCATAGCAGCGGAGCCCGCTGGCGGCGGCGCTGGGATCGGCCCAGGTGACGCCGCTCGACGTGCCCGAGCGGCCCAGCGGGGTGCCGACCTGCCAGTCGTCCTGGGTGGCGACCATGCCATGCGTCCAGCCGACGCCGCCGCCCTCGAAGTCCTCGGCCAGCAGCAGGAGCTGGTTGCCGGTGACCGTGCTGAACTCACCCGACGCGGGGAAGCGGACGGTGCCGCCGGTGCTGTGCACCGCCTCGAAGTGGTAGCTGACGGCGCCGGGCGCCAGCACGCCCGGCAGCAGCGCCCGGTAGCCGTTGGGCAGGCCGTTGTCGATCATCGGCCGCACCTGCGGGCCGGTGCCCTGGTCGTAGTGCAGGCGGACCTGGCTGAAGGTGCCGCCGATCGGGGTGGCGGTCACATTCAGCATCCGCGGCGTGAGCTGGGTGGTGGTGTTGGGCAGCGGCGTGTGGGCGATCGTGCCCAGCACGATCGGCGGATACGGCAGGCTGTGCTGCTGGCAGGCCCAGACGATGTCGTTGTAGTTGGGCGTGCCGTTGTTCAGGTTGCCGTCGTTGTCGTCGGCGATGAACACCTGCAGGACGGCGTCGGCCTGGTTGGTCGAATCCGCCGGCAGCGTGCCGATCACGATGCTGTTGGCCCGGGCGGTGCCGGCGGCCACGCCGAGCGTGCTGCGCAGGCGTTCGCGCAGCTTCCAGGCGAAACCCATCCACGACTCGCCCTGCTGGTGCACGCCCGACCCGCCCGGATACTGCCGCGTGTTGGTGCCGGTGCGGACGATGCCGCCGGACGTGGTGAAGTCACGGCCGACGATCGGATCGCCCACCAGGTACATCGCGCAGATGTCGCCCCAGCCCTCGGACAGGCCGTTGGTCTGGCTGATGCCGCCGTAGCGGTCGTCGATGCCGTGGCCCCATTCGTGGGCGACCACCGTCGAGAAGCCGGTGTTGTTGCAGTTGCCGCCGGCGGCGTAGAAGTTGATCGTGTTGCCGGTGTAGTAGGCGTTGCAGGTCGACGCGATGTTGACCGTGGCGCGCACGTTGTCGGCGGTGGCGAGCTGGGCGCTGTTGCCGAGGATCGAACGGTGGAACTCATTCACCGCGTAGACCCAGTGGTAGGTGCTGGTGTGGGCCGACTCGTTGCTGGTGGCGCCCGCGGTCAGCAGCTGGAACGTCGCCGGCGTGCCCGGCGTCACCGACAGGGTCTGGGTCGGCGCATTGGCGCCGGCCACGAGCTGGCTGTGGATGCCGTCCAGGTTCACCGTCACGTTCACCGGCGCCGTCAGCGTGCTGTTGATCGAGAAGAAGCCGTTCTGGTCGGTGATCGCCGTGCCGACGCCCGGCACCACCACCTCGAGGCCCGCCAGCGGGATGTTGCTGAGCGGCGACACCGAGCTGAGCCCGGTCCGGGTCCATGCCATCACCGTGCCGCTGATCGGCGCCAGCGCCGGCGGCCCCTCGGCGCCTGGGTTGCCCAGGCGATGGTGCGAGTGCCGGCACGCCGGGCTGAAGCACTCGTGCTTGTCGTTCTCGTAGCGCAGCACCGCGCCGGTGCGGGCGTCGACCAGGTAGCGGCCGATCGGACCGCTGCCGTCGGCCTCCACCGCGCTCACCGGCACCTCCCAGCACAGGGCGAGCGGCGCCAGCACGTCGGCTTCCACCTCGCCCCAGATCACCAACCGCGGCTCGCCGCCGCGGCCCGGCTGCGCCACCTCGGGCTTGACCTTGCCCAGCGTCTGCCAGGCGATGCGCTCGGCGTTCAGCCGGTCGATCGCCGGCGTCGTCACGAAGTCGGCCGGCACCGGCCAGGCCTTGCTGCCGAACATGGCCAGCACGCCGCTCTGATGGATGCGCACGTCGGCGCGGCCGCCGATCACCGGCAGCCCGCGGTAGTACTGGTCGTAGACCAGCACCCAGGTCTGGCCCATCTTCGCCGCGATCTCCTCGCGGAACTCCGAGGTGCCGAGCCCGAGCAGTTCGTGATGCTGCTGCAGCACCCATTCGGCATGCCGGCGGGCCTCGGCCTCGCCGTCGCCGCGCCAGTCGGTGAGCCGCAGCCCGTCACCAAAGATGGCCTTCGGCGTGCCGGTGGCCGGGTTCCACTGGCTGGTCCAGGAGCCGCCGTTCTGCCGCAGGAAGGCCTGGAACGCGGCGCTCTTCTGCGCCAGCTCCTGATCGCGACCGCGGTCGGGCTTCGCCAGCAGCACCGACGGATCGGCCGGGATGTCCTGGGCGACCAAGGCGCCCAGGGCAAGGAAGGGAAGGAGGGAAGCGATGGTTCGCATGGGGGAAGCACTCTTGGCCGAGGCAGGCCGGTTGCGTTCCCGGGGAAGGGAGCGCGGGAGTGATTGCGTCAGGCCGCAGTGGGCAGGGGACCGGACGCCATCGGTGGAGAGGGCAGGCCAGCGAAGTATTGACCAGGAAGGGGAGGTGTCAACTTGCCCCGCCGGCCCGCCGGCGGGTTTTCTCACGGCCCGTGCGCCTCGTGCGCCGGACCGACAGAGCGGGCCGCGACCGGTCAGGCCAGCAGCCGCAGGGCCGAGCTGCCGGCGCGCGCCGTCTGGCCCTGCAGCGCGATCTGGCCCTCGCGCAGGATCCGCTGCCGCGTCAGCTCGGCGATCTCGACGGCGTAGTCGACGTCCTCGATGCGCGACCGCGCCGCCGACGTGCTCTCGCGCGCCACCGCGACGCTCTGCTGCTGGTGTTCGAGCCGGTTGTCGGTGGCGCCGAGGCTGGCGCGGGCCGACGAGACCCGTTCGGCAGCCTGGTCCAGCGCCTGCAGGGTGTTGGGATCGGCCACCGAACGCCCCTCGATGCCGAGCGCTGCCGCCCGCTGGTCGCCGATGTCGACGGTGGTGGGCGGCGCCCCGGTGCCGTCGTGCAGTTGCACCGCGCTGGCCCCGCTGGCGCTGCCGTCCAGCAGCTTCTGCCCGCCGAAGCTGGTCGATTCGGCGGTGCGGGTCACTTCGGCGGCGAGCTGGTCGTACTCCTCCTGGATCGCCGCCCGGTCCTGGTCGTTGAGCGTGCCGTTCTGCGCCTGCACCGTCAGTTCGCGCATGCGCACGATGCTGTCGCTGGTGGTCGACAGCGACGCCTCGGCGGTGCGGGCGAGACTCTGGCCGTCCTGCAGGTTGCGCTCGCCCTGGCCGAAGCTGCGCTCCTGCGCCGACAGCCTCTGGGCGATGGCGAGCCCCGCCGGATCGTCGGCGGCCTGGGCGATGCGCTTGCCGACGCTCAGCTTGCGCATGGCGCGGTCGGTGGCGGTCTGGGTCCGCCCCATCTGTCCGAACGAGAAGCCCGAGTTGCCGTCGATGCGCAGCGTCATGTGTGCCCTGTTGCGAAAGCCGACAGGGTTTCGGCGCCGGCGGGGCCTGGCTTGACCGGCGGGTCCCGCTTCGGGACGGAGATGCGGTCGTCCTCTCGAGTCGTCTCGTTCCGAGTGCGTGAGCGTGGCAGGCGTCCCCGTCGATCCGGGACACGGGTGTGCCACTCGCATCGTGGTTGTGGAACAGGGCTTGCGTAGCAACGATCGGCGGACCTGCCTTACCAAGGCCGGGGTCGGCAGGGAGCGCCAGGCAATGGGGCTTGGAGGGCGTGGCCTGGGGGAGTTGACGGGCTGGATCAGGAGTGCCTACTGTTCGGGCCTTCGCAGTCCAGGCGGCTCGGAAAGGCAGGTTTCGATGCGGCACGGTTCTCGGGGGGCATCCTTGCTCGACCCCAACCTCGGCGGCATCCACAACCGGTTGGTCCGGATCGGTGGGCGTCGTCACACGGTGACTCCCGGCCTGCACTACGCCAGCAGTCTCGTGGAAGTGTCCTACGCCACGACTCCCGGCGACGTCTGGAATCCCTCGGCCCTGCCGGCCATGGCCCAGGCTCGTGACCGTGGCAACGTGGTGATCCTGCCCAACGGGATGCTGTTCGTGATCGGCGGCTACACGGACGATGCTGCCCAGGCTTTCAACCTGACACCCGAGGTCCTGGTCAACAACCAGTGGAGTCCGATGGCGGCGCACGCCGGCGGTCGCGCCTACCACTCGTGCGCGATCCTGCTCCCGGATGGTCGGATCCTGTCATGTGGCGGGGAGGGACGCAGCTGGGACTACCAGATCTGGTCGCCGCCGTACCTCACCGTGCCGGGCCTGACCAGGCCGCAGGGGGTCCAGTTGTGGTACACGTCGGGTGGGCTGATCTCCGACAATGCCATCGGGGCGATCACCTGGAACGGCGTCTATCGCGCCTCGTGGAGTACACCGATGCCCATGGGGGTCGCGGTCGAGAAGATCGTGATGATGCGGCCCATGGCCCAGACCCATCACGATGATGGCGGCCAGCGCTATGTGGAGCTGACCTCATGGACGGTCGAGGACGCCGAGGACAGTCGCTACTTCAAGGCACCGGTCAGCAGGTTCCATGCTCCGCCCGGCTGGTACATGGTCTTCCTGGTGACCAATCAGGGGGTGCCAGCCAACGCCGTCTGGGTGCATCTGCGATGAGCGCCATGTCTCGTTTCCCGGCTGCTGTGGCTTGTGTCATGGGAGCGGCCACTTGCCAGGAAGTGCTGTGGCGAGTGGATGGCGTGGGCGATCAGGTGAGGCGAGGGTTCGAGGTGCATCGCCTTGGCGATGTCAATGGCGATGGCTGGGAGGACCTGATCGAACTCGGTGCCGGTGTCGTGCCGCAGGGTGCGGGCTGCAACATGTGGGAGTGCGTCTGGATCACCTCGGGCCGTGATGGCCAGGTCCTCTCGACGTTGCCTTGGCGGCAGAATATCACGTTCTGGCCACTGTCCGTGGCGCCATTGGGTGACATGGACTCGGATGGGATTCCCGACTATGCGGTCACGACCTACGACACCTACTCGCCGTCGGGGACGCAGGTGCTGGAGGTTCGCCGCGGGCGGGATCACGGGTTGATATGGTCCTCCACTGTGACGAACAATTGGACGGTGCGATTCGGCGACACCATCGCCGGCGGCATGGACCTGAATGGTGACGGCCGCAAGGACCTCGTCACC
>CAZMGG010000041.1:0-41686 GCA_964565715.1 uncultured candidatus Brocadiaceae bacterium
CGACTCGCTGCTGGCCAATCTGATCGTGCATGCGCCGGATCGGGCGACGGCCTGCGCGCGCCTGAGCCAGGCGCTGCGCGAGTGCGCCTACCTCGGCATCCCGACCAACGTCGACTTCCTGCGCCGCGTGGTGGACGACGAGGCGTTCCGCAAGGGCGATCTGCGCACCGACATGCTCGACCGGCGGCCGGAACTGGCGAAGGGTCCCGGCGGCGAGCCGGACGACCTGGTGCTGGCGGCGGCGGCGCTCTGCCAGGCGGTGGCGCCGCATCGCGCAGTGGGTGCTGGAACGGCCGGCGCCGGACCCGATCCGGTGGCGGTCTGGCACGAACTGCCGGGGCTCCGGCTGTGGGAGGGACGATGAGCTTCCTGCGCGAGTTCGAACGGGCGGGCGACGCGGTGCCGGTGCGCGTCGAACCGCAGGGCGAGGGCCGCTACCGGGTGCGGGTCGGCAGCCGGACGCTGCTGTTCCGCGCCGATCCGCTCGACGAGGGCGGTGTCCGGCTGGTGCCGCTGCACGACGACGGCGCGCCGGCGGGTGCGGCGACGGTGGCGTTCGGTGCACCGGGGCCCGCCCGCGGCTACCAGGTCCGCCTGCAGGGCCGCACCTGGACCCTGCGCGCGCCCGAACGCCGCGCCGGCGGCAGTGGCGGCGGTGCCGACGGCAGCGTGCGGGCGCCGATGACCGGCACGGTCACCAAGGTGATGTGCAGGGTCGGCGATACGGTGCAGGCCGACCAGACGCTGATCGTGCTCACCGCGATGAAGATGGAGCACAAGCTGACTGCCGGCGTCGCCGGCGTCGTCGAATCGCTCGCCGCCAGCGAGGGCGGCACCGCCGACATGGGCGAGGTGCTGGCGGTGGTGACGCCGTCGCAATGAGCCGGTGATCAAGTACCTCGGCAGCAAGCGCGTGCTGCTGCCGCGCATCCTGTCGGTGGTGCGCGCGCTCGGCCCGGGCGTGCGCACGGTGCTGGACCCGTTCTCCGGCACGGCGCGGGTGGGCCAGTGCCTGAAGCGTGCGGGCTATCGGGTGATCGCCGGCGATCACAACCGCTATGCCGAGGTGCTGGCCCGCTGCTTCGTGCAATGCGACAGGGGCGACCGGGCGCTGCTGCGGCAGGCGCACGGGCTGCTGTCCGAGCTGAACGCGTTGCCGCCGGCGCCGGGCTGGTTCACCGCCACCTACTGCGAGCGGGCGCGCTTCCTGCAGCCGCACAATGGCGCGCGGGTCGAGGCGATCCGGGCCAGGATCGCGGCGCTCGGGCCGGAGCCGGAGCTGGAGGCGGTGCTGCTCACGGCGCTGCTGCTGGCCGCCGACCGGGTGGACTCGACCACCGGCGTGCAGATGGCGTTCCTGAAGCAGTGGGCAAGGCGCAGCTTCCGGCCGCTGGAGCTGGAGATGCCGGAACTGCTGCCCCGCGGGCGGCGAGGGCGCAGCCTGGCGGTGCGCGGCGACGCGCTGGCGGTGGTGCGCGAGCACGATGCCGACGTGGTGTACCTGGACCCGCCCTACAACCAGCACAGCTACCTCGGCAACTATCACGTCTGGGAGACCCTGGTGGCGTGGGACAAGCCGCCGGTGTTCGGCGTGGCCTGCAAGCGTTCGGAGGTGAAGGATCGCAAGAGCCCGTTCAACAGCCGCGTGCGCTGTGCCGCGGCATTGCGGGAGCTGCTGGCGGCGGTGCGGGCGCCGTTCGTGGTGTTGTCGTTCAACGACGAGGGTTACGTGACGCGCGGCGAGATCGAGGCGATGCTGGCCCAGCGTGGCGAGGTGGCGGTGCTGGCCTTCGACCACGCAAGGTACGTGGGGGCGCGGATCGGCATCCACAACCGCCGCGGCGAGAAGGTGGGGACGGTGGGGCGGCTGCGGAACCAGGAGCTGCTGTTCGTGGCGGGGGAACGGCTGCCGGCGGAGCTGCGGGCGCTCGGGGCGGCGGGGGCGTCGGAGGCGGCGGCGAGGATCGTGTGACAGCGGCCTGGGGGCAGAGCTACGCTACCAGCCTGTTTCGCCGCAATGGAGCGCCACGCGCATGCCGGACCGGAAGGATCACGATCGGGTTGACGGATCCCGTCGACGTGCTTGGCGGGGTGCCTTGCTGATCGGCGTGTGCGCCCTCCTGATGTGGTGGTTGTTGCTGGACTCGTCGCCGGTTGCGCCGACCACGGGCGCCTCCGGGCTCGTGCCGCATCCGGCACATGGGCCCTTGGCGGGATCCAGCGCCGGTTCCTCCAAGTCAGAGCAGGAGGGCAGGCATCTTCGATTGCAGGTGCGCGATCGGCAGCTCGGCCGACCGCTCGCCGGTGTCGACCTGTCGTTCACGGCGGCGCAGTCGCGTCATGATGTCACCGCCGATGCCCAGGGCACGGTCCCGGCGCCGCCAGCCGGGGCCTACCGGCTGGAAGGTCGCTGGCAGGGCAGGTTGGTGGTGGATGAGGCGGTCCTGATCCGGGGCGATGGTGTCCTGGAGGTGGCGACCCTCGGGGCGGTGGTGGTCCGGCGCTCCGACCGATCGACGGACCCCGTGATACGGGGCGTCGTCGTGGGTGAGGCCATTGGGAACGGGCCGGCCTTCGACCCCGCGATCACCGGTCGCGACCTGGCGGCCATGGTCGAGCTCTGCGGAAAGGCCGGCGTCCCCTGTGTTCCGTTCGAGGTGCGGGGGGAAGACGGACTGGTGACGGGACTGGCCACCGCGATGCGTTGGCGCGTCGTCGTGATCGAGCCGCGTGGCAGCGGCGTCGCCCCAGTACACGAGCTGCAGCAGGCGCAACGGACGCCGGGTCCGGATGGATCGACCGTGGTGAAGGTGCCAGGCGATCTGCGGCAGGACCTGCCATGCAGCGCCGCCCTGTCGCCGTCATGGGACGTGCCCGTGGAGGTGGTGGTGACGCCACGAGTCCCGGTGGTGCTGCGGCTGCTCAGTGGCGCCTACTCCGGCGCGAGGCATCTGTCGGTCGTCGCGAGGCGGTACGTGCCGCCGGAGCAGGCGGGGACGCATCATTGGGCGCAGGTCGCGCGGTGGAAGTTCGATCGCATCCCGGCCGAGTGGGACTGGGCCCCGGAGCACGCGGGCCCGACGCGTTTCGAGGTGATCGCCGGCTTCGGCCAGGTGTGGCGCGTGTCCGACGTGCGTGTCGAGGTCGGGAGGCAGCCGGCAGTCGTCCGCCTGGATTCCGGCGAAGGGGCCGGCCTGGTCCACATCGAGCCGCCTGCCGAGGGGCTCCCGGCGGTCGTGCGCTGGCGCCTGCGGATCGTGGGGCAGGGGCGGCCGCCGCATCAGATCCGGGTGCTGTCGACCTGGGCCGACGCCAGTTGGGAAGCCACGTGGCCGCTCACCCTGCAGGGGTTGCCGTTGTTGCAGGGCGAGAGCAGTTCCCTGGAAGTGCTGCCGGGGCCGGACGAAGCGGGATGGGTCGCGGACCTGAGACAGGGTTCAGGCAGGGTGGCCCTCAGGCGGAAGTCGGTGGCGGACAAGTGAACGGCGGGCGGCGGGTCAAGGGCTGATGCGGCTGGGGCACCCCGGCTACCGGCCCTGCCCGGCAGCGATGGCCCCGCCTACCATGGCCCCGTGCCCACCGCCTCTACCCGCATCGTCGCCGCCGTGGCCTTGGCCGTCGCTGTCACGGCTGCCATCCTGCCGGCGCAGCAGTCGCTGGCGATCCTCGACGCGCCCGTGGTGACGCTGCCGGACGACTCGGCGCCGTTCCAGGAATTGCTCGATTGGGACGGGGACGGCGACCTGGACGCCGTGGGGGTCCGGGCGCGGTCCGACGGCACCGATTTCATGGTGCAGGTCTGGCGCAACGATGCGGGAGCGTTCACCGAGGTGTACCGACAGACCTTCCCGGCCGCATCCGCAACGGTGGCGCCGCTGGCGGTCGACGATGTCGATGGCGATGGGCGCGCCGACTTCCTGGTCGGCACCGGGCCGGTGCTGCACACCTTCCGCTCCCTGGGCAACGGCCAGTTCGCGCGCACCCAGCAGGTCTTCACCGGCGTGATCACCGCCCTGCGGGTCGCTGATATCGACCGCGACGGGCTGCGCGATCGCGTGCTGCTGCGGCGGGCTACCACCACCAGCAACATCTCATCCCTGGAGGTCGTCTGGGGCGGCGGCGGCAGCGTCGTGCAGGCACAGTTGCTCAACGTCGATGGGCTGCTCGCCATGGAATACGACGGCGATCCCCAGCTCGAGGTGGCGGTGACCCAATGGGCCGGCACGGCATTCTGGTACGACGCCGACCGCAACGGACTCACCTACCTGCACGCCATCAGCCGAACGATCACCGGTCAGTTTCCGGTGAACTGGCTGCAGGGCGACGTCGATGGGGACGGCGACATCGATCTGCTCAGCTTTGGATACTTCGCCGGCGGGCGCTGTGAGATCTGGCGACGGACGGGACCCGCGACCTACGTGCACGAGCCGCCCTTCTGGTGCGATGCGTTGCAGCAGCTCGTCGATCTGGACGGCGATGGCGACCTCGACGGGCTCGGCAGCACCGGCTACAAGAACCGCGACTTCTACTACGGCAATCCCTACCAGCAGATGCTGAACGTCAGTTCGTCGTTCTGCATCGGCTGGAACGACGGCAGCGGCCGTTTCACGACGGGGAGCTGGCCGGGCCATGGCAACTGGAGCTTCGCCGGCGCGGTCGATCTGGACGGCGACGGCGATCTGGATCTGGTGGCGGGGGGCGCCGTGCACTACGGGCGCGGGTCCTGGCTGGCCGTGCCGATGACCAGCACCGGGCTGCCCTACCTGCCGCATTGGCGGCTCCTGGACCTCGACCGGGACGGCGATCTGGACATCGCGGCGTCGCTGTATGTCGCCCTGTGGAACGATGGCGCCGGCGTCTTCACGGTGGCGCCGCGGCCCGGGGTCGAGCGCCCGCCGAACCAGGGTTTCACCGGCGAGTGGATCGAGGGGGACTTCGACGGCGATGGCGCACCGGACCTGATCACGGGCCAGGGGCCGGTCCAGTCCGGCAGTCCGGTGTTCGCCCAGATGATGCTGCTGCAGAACAACGGCGGCGGCCGCTGGCGGCACGCGGGCGGCGCGGCGCCGCTGGCGGTGCGGATGGGCGACGCGCTCACCCCCGATCAGGACCGGAGCGCGGACTGGGACGGGGATGGCGACCTGGATCTGGCGATCCGCAGCGGCTACTGGAGCCTCGGCCGCACCGACCTGTGGCGGAACGACGGCGGCGGGCGCTTCACGCCGCTGGGCGGCTTCGCGCAGGAGACGCTGCTCGACTTCGCCGACGTGGATGGGGACGGGCGCCTCGACTGCGTGGCGACCGCGACGACGGGCGCGCAGGCCTTGCTCGTGCGGCTCGGCACCGGCAATGCGGCGCAGCCGTTCGGCGTGGCGATGGTGGTGGGCCCGACGGCGATGTATGGGGCGCTGGTGGGCGATCTGGACGACGACGGGCGGCCGGATGTGGTGGTGATCGATGCGAGCGGGGTGGTGAGCGTGTTGACCAACGTGACCACGACGCCGGGGGTGCCGCTGTTCGCGACGGCGCTGATCGACGGTCCCGCGCTGGATCCGGGTGCGCGGCTTGCCATCGCCGACCTCGATGGCGATGGGCGATCGGACCTGATCGGTGGTCCCCTGCGGGCCAACAACTACCTGACCGCGGTGTGGCGGCGCATCGGCGGCAACGGGCCGCTTGGCGCTACGGACTTCGCGCCGCGGGTGCTGGCCGCGCAGGCGGGCCGGATCGGCGACGTGGACGGGGACGGCGACCTGGATCTGGTCGGGAGCTGGTTCGTGCGCAATCGGCGCGTGGACGGGCCGCTGGCGCCGGCGCAGCAGCAGTATGGGAATGGGGTCGCCGGCGAGGGTCTGGCGGTGCCGGTGCTCGGTCTTGGCGGGCCGCTGCGGGTCGGGCGCATGGGGCAGATCGTGCTGAACGGCATCGCCGGGCCGGGTGTCGCGGCGTTCGCGTTGGCGGGGGCGGCCGCCACGGTGCCTGGCGTGCCGTTGCCGGGCCATGTGGCCCTGGTCGACCCGAACGGCGCCATGGTGACACCGGTGGTGGTGATTGGCAGCAGCGGTGAGCGTGGTGCGGCCCAGGCGGTGCTGGGGCTCGTGCCGCCCGCGGCCGTGGCGGGCCTCGACTTCTTCCTGCAGGGCTTCGCCCTCGACCCGCGGGCCCCGTCGGGGGTGTCCGCCAGCCAGGGATTGCGGGTGCGGGTGGGTGGATAGGGCCTCAGGAGACCCGCCCCTGCATGTGCAACCTAGAACATGGGCGGCACTTCCGTCCGGGGGCTGGGGTAACAGATGGATCGAGTCGAGCAGGTCAGGTTGCACAACATGAGTGCCGCCGTGCGACGGCTCTCGCTCGCCCCACGAAATCGTCGATAACTTGCTTGACATCAGGGTGGGGGGGGGGCGGTATTGGTGATGGCTGGAGGTGTACAAGTGACCAAACTGGCTACTCTGGCCTTCTTGGCGATCGCGCTGCCGCTCACGGGTGGCTTCCCCGTCGTGGCAACCGGGCCGCAAGATCCTGTCGACCCTATTCCTGTCGAGTGCTCGTGTGCCCTTTCCGGCTATGTGCTGCAGTTGAGCAACTGCGCGCAGGCAGGCGGGACCTTCCCGACCATCGAGGTCACGTACAGCAGTGACGCTCAAAGTGGCACGTGCCTCGGAAGCCAGGCGCCATGTTCAGTCGACAACGAGTGCAGTGGGGTCGTGACGGTCAAGGCAACCGCGGCTGCTTTTCAGGGTATTACTGATGGCGTTGCGAAGAAGGTCATATGGACGGAGGTCTTTGACATGTCGGCGTGTGGCGACAGGCAGTCCGTCCTCTTGAGCGTGTTCGGGAACCCTGTGGGAAACCACCTTTGCACGATTGAGCTGGTGGCTCGCTGCCCGGCATGCAACTGAAGCGGACGAGGTCCATGGGTGGTCGTCGGATGAGGGTCGGGATCGGCGTGTCCATGGCCCTGCTCGTGACATGGCTTCTCTGGAGCGACGATCAGCCAGGCCAGGGCGCCGGTGGCGAAGTCCTGCACCGAGGTCCATCGGATGCCGAGAGCATCGAGGTGGTGGTCGAGCGGAGCTTGGCTGTGCTCGAGCGTGCGGCAGCAAATGGGGAATCACTGGCGGCCCAGGATGGCTCTCGCAAGGCGGACGCCACGGGCTGCACATGGCCGGCGAATCACAGACAGCACCGGTTCGATCTCGCCGAGCGATTGCTCCTCGGCCACTGGAAGGCGGACTGGATGTGGCGACACCGGCTGCTCAACCGCCTGGACCGGGCGCCGTGCCCTGAGGATGTCCGGGAGCTGGATCGTCTGGTCCGCATTCTTGCCGAGGCGATCGATCCGGTCGTGGAAGCCCATGACGCCATGTCGAGTGAGGCGACGATCAGGGCGATCGAAGCCGGCCAGGTGCCCGAGTGGACATCTCCACGCGTCACGGGGAGGGCCCTCGACCAGATGGCGCTGCAACTGCACGAACGTCGGGTCGCAGCGGGATTGGCGTCGTCGTTGGCCGCGGCCCGCGAGGAGCTGTGGGCCAACCCACCGCACCAGCACCCGACGTCCAGCTACGTGTTTCACCGCGGCAGCTACTACCTGCGTTCTGAGTTTCCTCACGTGCCGGGTCTGCAGAAGTCGCACGATGCCGTTCGGTTCTGCATCGTGCAGGCAGCCCACATCCTCATCGGCTGGTTCGTGTCCAACGGCTACACGACATATGATGCAGAGCTCGATGACGTCCTGCAGCGCATCTCGGCGCCAGGGCTGAGCCCGAACCCAGCGGGTGGGGCGGGACGCAGGCCGGGGTAGAGGGGTATCAAGGGGCAGCCGGCCAGGATGCCATGCGCCCGCGGCCGTGGCGGGCCTCGACTTCTTCCTGCAGGGCTTCGCCCTCGACCCGCGGGCCCCGTCGGGGGTGTCCGCCAGCCAGGGACTGCGGGTGCGGGTGGGTGGATAGGGCCTCTCGGGCGGGCTCCGGCTATCGTGCCGCGTCCTTCCGAAGCCCTTCCCGCCGTCCCGAGACCCGCCCATGGCCGCCGACCTGCGCTACCCGATCGGTCCGTTCCAGCGTCCCGCCGCGTTCACCGCGACCGACCGCAAGCAGTCCATCGATCGCATCGCCGCGATGCCTGCGGCCCTGCGGGCGGTGGTGGAGGGCCTGACCGAGGCGCAGATCGACACGGCCTACCGGGAGGGCGGCTGGACGGTGCGGCAGGTGGTGCATCACCTCGCCGACAGCCACCTGAACGCCTACGTGCGGGTGAAGCTGGCGCTCACCGAAGACGATCCGATCGTCAAGGTCTGGCAGGAGGCCGCGTGGGCCGAGCTGGAGGACGCGCGCACGCTGCCGGTGGAGACCTCGCTGCGGCTGCTGGAATCGCTGCACGAGCGATGGGCGGTGTGCTGGCGGTCGATGCCCGAGGCGTTGTTCCACCGGACGATCATGCACCCGGAGAACGGCCGCATGACGTTGGACCTGATCGCGGCGATCTACGCCTGGCACGGCGATCACCACACCGCGCACGTGACCAGCCTGCGGAAGCGCAAGCGCTGGTAGGCGGGCATGGCGCCCGGCGGAAGGCCGCGCGCTGGCGTCGGGCGGCCGTCGCCCCCTAGGATGCCTCGCCCCCGGCGCCCTTCCGGCGCCGGCGCAGCGCAGGATCCCACGATGCACCTGAGTCTCCTCACGCGATTCGCCGCCGCCGTTCTCGCGGCCGGCGCTCTCCTTCCGACCCGGCTGCCCGACGAGGGCATGTGGCCGTTCGACGGCCTGCCGCTCGAACAGCTCAAGGCGAAGTACGGCTTCGAGCCCAGCAAGGAATGGCTCGACCACGTCCGGTTGGGCTCGGTGCGGTTCGACACCGGCGGTTCGGGCTCGTTCGTGTCGCCGAACGGTCTGGTGATGACCAACCACCACGTGGCGCTGGCGACGCTGCAGAAGATCTCGACGCCGGAGAAGGACTGGGTGAAGGACGGCTTCAGCGCGCGGCAGTACGGCAGCGAGCCGAAGGGCGTCGACCTGACGTTGCGCCAGCTGGTCGAGATCCGCGACGTCACCAAGGAGATCCTGGCGGCGAAGGCCGCCGACCAGACCGCCGAGGGCAACGAATGGCGTGAGAAATTCACCGCCATGTGCGCCGAGATCACCGACGAGGGCAGGCACATCGTCGCCGACCCGGTGCAGCTCTACGACGGCAACCAGTTCCGCATCTACGTCTACCACATCTACGACGACGTCCGGGTGGTCTGGGCGCCGGAGAAGCAGGTGGCGTTCTTCGGCGGTGACTACGACAACTTCACCTACCCGCGCTATGACCTCGACTGCGCCTTCTTCCGCGTCTACGAGGACGGCAAGCCGATCGACTCGTCCAAGTCCTTCTTCCGGTGGAATGCGAAGGGCGCCGCCGACGGCGACCTGGTGTTCGTATCGGGGCATCCGGGCAACACCGAGCGGTTGCTGACCTGGGACGAGATGGCGTTCCACCGCGACGTGCGGGCGCCGCAGATCGTCGCCCAGCTGCAGCGGGCGCGCGACATGCTCAAGGCGCAGATGGAGAAGAGCGAGGCGGCGGCGTTCCAGCTGCGTGACCAGTACTTCGGCGTCGCCAACTCGCTGAAGGCCTTCGAGGGCCATCTGGCCGGTCTGCGTGACGCGGCGATGATGGCGAAGATGAAGGCGCGGGACGACGAGCTGATCGAGAAGTCGGGCAAGCCGGAGGTCAAGGCGGCGTTCCAGGCCATCGCCGACGGCTACGCCGACTACCGCAAGGTGATCGAGAGCGATCGGCGCGCGGCGCAGGGCTTCCGCCGCAAGCTGGACGGCGAGATCGTGCCGCCGGCCAAGGCGATCATCAACCAGGCGCGGTTCGACGTGTACGGCACGGCGATGTATCCGGATGCGACGTTCACGCTGCGGCTGTCGTTCGGGACGGTCAAGGGCTACGAGGCGGGCACGACCCTGGTGCCGCCGTTCACCACCTTCAACGGCCTGTTCGAGCGCAACGTGGCGTTCGCCAACCAGGCGCCGTTCGACCTGCCGGAGAGCTGGCGGTCGAAGAAGGCGGCGCTCGACCTCGACACGCCCCTGAACTTCGTCTGCACCGCCGACATCATCGGCGGCAACTCCGGCAGCCCCGTGCTGAACCGGGACGCCGAGGTGGTCGGGCTGGTGTTCGACGGCAACATCGAATCGCTGCCGGGCAACTACTGGTTCGACGAGCGCGTCAACCGTTGCGTGTCGGTCCACACCGGCGGCATCCTCGAGGCCCTGCGCAAGGTCTACGGCGAGGACGCGCTGGTGCAGGAGCTCACGGCCAGGTAGCACGAGGCCACCGTGTCCGCCGACTACCTCGATGCGCCGCCGCCCGGCGGCCTCGCCGGCCTGCGCGCCCTGCTGCCGGGCCGCAAGGGCCGCTACGCCGTGGAGTGGGCCTGCGCCGGCCATGGCCCGGATCCGGACCGGTTCGCGCGGCAGGGCGTGGCGCTGTCGCCGGCCGAGACCGGGCGTCTGCTGGCCTGGCATCGCGAGGGGCTGCGCACGACGGTGCATCAGGAGATCAGCGCCCGCGATGGCACGATCCGGCTGGTGCTGGCACTGCCCGACGGCGAGAAGGTCGAGACGGTGGCGATGCCGGTCGGCGCCGTGTGCGTGTCGACGCAGGTGGGCTGCGCCGTCGGTTGCCGCTTCTGCGCCAGCGGCATGTTCGGGCTGCGCCGCAACCTCCAGACCGACGAGATCGTCGAGCAGGTGGTGCACGCCCGGCGCCGGATGCGCATCGATCGGGTGGTCTACATGGGCATGGGCGAGCCGACCCACAACCTGCCGGCGGTGCTGGCGGCGGTGGCGGCGATCAAGCAGGATGCCGGGATCGGGCCGCGCCGGCAGACCCTGTCGACGGTGGGCTCGAGCCGGGCGTTCGCCGCGCTGGAAGGCGCCGAGGTGCGGCCGTGCCTCGCCTGGTCGCTGCACAGCGCCGATCCCGGGCGCCGGCGGGAACTGCTGCCCAACGCCGGCCGGGAGCCGTTGCCCGACCTGCTGGCCCGCGCCGACGCCTACGCCCGGACGACGCGGATCCCGCTGCAGATCGAGTGGACGCTGCTGGCGGGAGTGAACGACAGCGATGCCGATGCCGACCAGTTGGTGGAACTGGTGCGCCCGGCGCGGTGCTTCGTCAACTTCATCGTCTGGAACGAGGTGGAAGGGCTGCCCTTCCGCGCGCCGGAGCGCGAGCGCGTGGTGGCGATGGTGCGCCGCGTGAAGCAGGCTGGCGTGCTGGCGACGATCCGCGACTCGGCGGGGCCTGACGCGCAGGCGGCGTGCGGGCAGCTGCGGCTGCGGGCGTAGGGGGCGCGCGGCCTCACCAGCCGATGGTCGCCACGGCCTCGGTGGCGCCGGCGGGCAGCGCGACGGCCTCAGAAGATGTCGAGGATGCCGTTCTTGCCGTTGCTCACCGTCGTCTCCCGCACGGTGTAGTTCATGCCGTGCGCGATGCGCGCGCCGAAGCCGAGGTCGTCGCGATCGGCGATGGCGCCGAGCGCGGCGGCGGCGAACGCGGCCTGCAGGTCCGTGCCGGTGGTGCCCGACCGGCGGCGGCCCTCCAGCGCCGCGCGGATGACCTGGGCGAGGGCCGGCAGGTCGTCGGGATTCTGCAGGTGGCCGAGCGCCTGCGCGGCGGCGCCGAGCCGGGACAGGTAGCCCGGCCGCAGGGTGCTCTCGGCGGCCAGCGCGGCCATCGCATTGGCGGACGCGGCCTGCTGGCCGAAGCGCGCCAGCGCCCGGGCGCCGTGGCCGAACAGCACCGGCCGCTCGATGGTGCTCATCGCGTCGCTGGCGATCGGCACCGACGGCTGGTCCTCGAGCATCGCCAGGGCCACGCACAGGAGGCCCTTCAGGTCCTCGTTGCCCTTCCAGTCGGTGGCGAGCTGACGCAGCTTGGGCGCCGCTGCGGTCTCGCCGGCGAGCCCGAGGCCGAGTCCCAGCGCGGCGATCACCTCGCGGCTGCTCTCGACCTCGAGGCTCCGCTGCAGCAGCCGGCCGACCTCGCCGCGCCAGTCACGGGCGGTGGCCTGGGCCTGCGGATCGGCCGCGCCCTTCGCCGCGAAGGCCAGCAGGCCGAGCCCGAGGGCGGCCCAGGGCTTGAGGTCGCGTTCGCCGGCCGTCAGCACCTTGGTGAGCTGCTGCAGCGAGTGTTCGCCACCGATCTGGCCGAACGCGATCATGCAGAAGCGCGGCACCAGCGAGTCCCGCGGCCGCAGCACGTGGCTGGTCAGGGTCTCGAGCGCGTCGGTGTGCTCCGGGCGCGCCAGCAGGCCGAGCGCGATGGTGGCCGACACGCAGATGGCGCCGTCGGCGTCGCGGCGCTGCAGCGCCGCCAGGACCAGCTCGCGCACGCGCGCCTGATCCGCCTCGCCGGCGCGGCGGGCGAGCCAGGCGAGCGCGGTCAGGCCGTGGGACTGCACCACCGCCATCTGCTCCTTCAGGTTCTGTTGCTGATGCGATTCCAGCGCGGCCAGCGCGGTCCACAGGACGCGCTTGTGGGCGGCGCTCCGGGCCGGATCGGCGTCGATCAGGCGGATGCCGTTCAGCACGGCGGTGAGCACGTCGCGGTCCGGAGGGCTCTTGTCGGCCAGTGCCGCGACCAGGGGATCGAGCGCTTTCGCCTTGAGCGCCGCCGCGTCGGAGCGGCCGGCCAGGATGCCGAGCCCATAGGCGGCGAACACCTGTGCGCGGTCGCCGACGCGCGAACGTCCGACCAGGCGCCGGCCGTCGCGGGTGTCGAGGAGCAGGTCGCCGAGCATGTCGGCGGCCTCGGCGCGCGCGGTGAGGCCGAGCGCGAGGACCGCGGCGTCGCGGACCTCGAGGTGGGCGTGCGACAGGTAGGGGAGCAGCACGGCCAGCGCGTCGATGTCCGGATGGTCGACCGCCGTCTTGCCCAGGGCGATCAGGCTGGCGGACAGGACATCGGGGTCCTTGCCGCGTTCGAGCGCCAGCTGCAGCACCGGCAGCGCGATCGCACGCCGCTCGGCGTCACCGGCGCGGCGGCGGTTGCCGCCGACGTAGTGATCCTGGTGGAGCTGCCACCAGACCTGCCAGCTGTTGATGTCGAGGGTGGCGTTGCCGCCGGTGGTCGGTCCGCCGGCCACCGACGCGCCCGGCGTGACCGGCCCCGAGGGCGTGCCGAGGTCGGGGGCGCCGGTGGCGGGGCCGCGGTATTGGCCGCCGTGGGCGAGCGCCGGCCCGGCGAGCAGGCCGAAGGCGGCGAGGGCGAGGGCTGCGGGGACGGCGGTGTGCATCCGCAGAGGGTAGCGGATGCGGGCGTGCCTACATGCCGAGCACGCTGGCGACCACCGCCACCTGGGCGATGTCCGACGCCGTGCAGCCGCGGGACAGGTCGAGGAACGGCTTCTGCATGCCCTGCAGCAGCGGGCCGAGCGCCGTGAAGCCGCCGAGCCGGTGGGCGATCTTGTAGGCGATGTTGCCGGCGTCGAGGTCGGGGAACACGAACACGTTGGCGCGGCCCTCCAGCGGGCTCTTCGGCGCCTTGCGGGCGCACACCTCCGGCACGTAGGCGGCGTCGAACTGCAGCTCGCCGTCGCTCAGGACGTCGGGGCAGCGGGTGCGGAACAGGCCGGCGGCCCTGGCCATCTTGTCGACCCGCGGGTGCTCGGCGGAGCGGAGGGTCGAGAACGACAGGAAGGCCACCCGCGGCTCCTCGCCGGTGAGCTTGCGGTGGCTCTGGGCCGTCGCCACGGCGATGTCGCAGAGCTGTTCGGCGGTCGGATCCGGCACCACGCCGCAGTCGGCGAACGACAGCGCCTCGTCACCGCGCAGCATCAGGAACAGCGACGAGACCAGGGCGGTGCCCGCGGCGGTGCCGAGGCCATGCAGGCCGGCGCGGATCACGTCGGCGGTGGCGCTGGCCGCACCGCTGACCGCGCCATCGGCGTGGCCCAGCGCCACCAGACCGGCGGCGAAGTTCAGCCGGTCGCGAGCCATGGCCGCGGCCTGCACCGCGTCGACGCCCTTGTGCCGTCGCCGGTGGTAGAGGTGCTCGGCGACGTCCGGGAAGTGTCTGTGTTGCGCCGGATCGTCGATCCACACCACCTGGCACCAGCGCTCCCGTTCGAGCAGCGCGCGGGCCTCCTGGGTGCGGGGATCGTCGATCTCCGGCAGGACGATGCGCGCCTGTCGCGCCCGGGCCAGGTGTTGCAGGCGCTCGAGGAAGCGGCTCACCGGCCGCTTTCCCGGCCCGAATCGAGGTCCAGCTCCAGTTCCAGCAGGGCGAGGCCGTGGGTCTTGCCCTGGGCGTCGGTCTTCAGGCTCTCGCTGCCGCCGCCGCCGAGGCTGTCCCTCAGCAGGAAGTTCAGCGCCAGCATGTTGGGCGCCTCGTAGCGCACCACCTCGCCGTGGCAGATGCCGCGGAAGTGCTGCTTCACCCGTTCCGGCGTGAGCTGGCGCCGGATCAGCTCGTAGTCCTGTTGCGTGCGCACGAAGATCCCGACATTGCTGCCGTCGCCCTTGTCGCCGGACCGCGCCAGGGCGAACTCGCGCAGCTTCACCTTCCGCCGACCGTCGCCGCCGCTCCATCCGCCAACCATCACGTCACCTCCACGCGCACGGTGGTCCTGACCTTGTCCTTGTGCAGCAACGCCGGCCAGTAGCCGACGATGTCGGTGGCCTTCGGCCGGCCGCCGGCGAAACCGGTGACGCCGGGCGGGCCGCTGGTCACCAGCGGCACCAGTTCCATGCCGAAGCGGTCCACCCTGGCCTTGTCCTGGTGCTTGACGCCGAGCCGCAGCACCACCTCCGGCGGATCGGCGGGCGCGGCGATCCCCGCGTGGCAGACGCCGCTGCCGAGGATCTCCACCAGCCGCTCGTGCTCGGCGAACTGCACGCCGTCGAGTGCCAGCCGGCCCCAGACGATGTCGGCGCACAGCTTCGCCTTCTCGACGGCGTCGGGGCCCGACACGGTGAGCTGGCCCGTGGCCTTGTAGCCGTTCTGGTAGCTGATCGAGACCTTGTAGGTGTCGGTGGGCGGGCCGCCCTTGATGCCCGACAGCTTGACCCGGCTGTCGCCGAGGTCCTCGATCGTCGCCGAGGTGAAGTCGGCGGTGCAGTCCGGGCCGAGGTAGCGCGTCGGATCGCCCATCTCGTAGAGCAGCTGCGAGATCACCGTCTCGCGGGTCAACAGGCCGCCGGTGCCGGCGTGCTTGGTGACGAAGAACGTGCCGTCCCTGTGGGCCTCGATGATCGGATAGCCGATCCGCACGAAGTCCTGCACGTCGCGCCAGTTGCTCTGGTTGCCGCCGGTGCACTGCGCGCCGCACTCGGAGATGTGGCCGGCCATGGTGGCGGCGGCGAGCCTGTCGTGGTCGCCCGGGCTCCAGCCGAACTCGTGCAGCATCGGGCCCGCCACCAGGGCCGGGTCGGTGATGCGGCCGCCGATCACGATCTGCGCGCCCTTGCCCAGGCACTCGGCGACGGCATGGGCGCCGATGTAGACGTTGGCGGACAGGATGCGGTCCTGCACGGCGCTGAGCGGCCGGCCGTCGTCCATGTTGGCCAGCGGCTCGCCCGCCGCCAGCAGCTCGGGGATGCGCTGCAGGATGTCGTCGCCCTCGACGATGCCGACCTTCAGGCCCTTGATGCCCTTCTTCCTGGCCAGCTCGAGCACGGCATCCAGGCAGGCGCCGGGGTTCACGCCGCCGGCGTTGGCGATGACCTTGATGCCCTTCTGCGCGATGTCCGGCAGCGTCCGGTCCAGCATCTGCAGGAAGTCGGTGGCGAAGCCCGCCTTCGGGTTCCGCGACCGCTGCTTCTGCATGATGCTCATGGTCACCTCCGCCAGGTAGTCGAGGGCCAGGTAGTCGAGGGGGCCCTCGCGGCAGAGGCGGACCGGGCCGAGGATGGAGTCACCCCAGAAGCCCTGGCCCTGGCCGATCAGGATCTTGTCGCGCATGGAGGCGCGCCAGGATAGCCGGGCGCGCGGGCGGTTTCGCGGGTGCTTCCGCGAGGCGCGCGCTACCGCAGGACGACGTCGCCGACCACGTTGGTCAGGCGCAAGTGGGTCCCGTTCTGGAGGATGGCCTGCGTGTAGATCGGGATTCCGGCCAGGGCTGGCACGAGAGGGATCGGCAGCGACAGCGTGCCGACGCCGGATCCGGACGAGATCGGGAATGGCGGCAGCTGGATCGCCTGGGCTGGATCGATGCCGATCGTGCCGACGGGCGGAATCGGGATGGTGGCCGTGGCGAGTGAGAAGTACGGCAGTGCCGCGGTGGCCTGGCCGTAGCGGGCGTAGGCATCGAGCCGGTAGATCCGACCGACGTGGAGCACGGTCGGCGCGTGGATGTGGTGCAGCAGGTTGACCAACAGGCGGTGTTGCTGCCGGTAGTTGGCGATCACCAGGTCGGGATCACCGTCGCGGTCCATGTCACCCAAGGCAACGGCGACGGTCTGGTCGTAGTTGCTTGGCAACCGCGCTGCTGCATCAGTGAACGTGCCGGTGCCGTTGTTCAGGTACAGCAAGGTGCGGCTGGACCAGAAGGAGTCGGTGTAGTTGCCAACGACCAGATCGAGATCACCGTCACGATCCACGTCACCGAGCGCCAGAGCTTGCGTTGTCTGGGCAGCCATGGGCATTCGGGTTGCCGTCGCATTCACGAAGGTGCCGGCACCGTTGTTGAGGAACAGTTGGGTCGGTCCGCCGTAGCGCCCGGTGTTGCCGACGACGAGATCGAGGTCTCCGTCCCGGTCCACGTCCCCGAGCTCCACGGCCATCGTGCGACCGAGGAAGGCGGGCATGCGCGTCGCCGTTACATTCGTGAACGAACCGGCACCGTTGTTCAGATAGAGCCGGTTCTGGCTTCCGTACTGGCTGGCATTGCCGACGACGAGATCGAGATCGCCATCGCCGTCGACGTCGCCAAGTGCCAGTGCTTCGGTGAGGTCGGAGATGGCTGGCATCCGGGTGCTCGTCTCGTCCTTGAATCGACCTCTGCCGTCGTTGAGGTACAGGCGATTGATCTGGGGTTGGCGCCAGTCGCCGATGCCAAGCACCAGATCCAGGTCGCCGTCCCGATCGACATCCCCGAGAGCCAGGGCAGCCGTCTGATCGGTGCGTTGCGGCATTTGGGTCGCGGGGGCGACCGTGAACGTGCCACTGCCGTTGTTCAGATACAGGCGCGCCTGTCCCCCGCCTTGGAGCCCGAGGTCACGGTTGCCGACCACCAGATCCAGGTCGCCATCGCCGTCGACATCCCCGAGAGCCAGGGCGCCGGCATGCTCGTTGCGCAGCGGCATGCGTGCTGCCGTTGCATCGACGAACATGCCGCGGCCATCGTTGAGGTACAGGCGGCTCTGGGTGCCGTAATAGAAGCTCCCGTTGCCTAGCACGAGGTCGAGGTCACCGTCCCCGTCCACGTCGCCCACGGCTATCGCCTGGGTTTGTTGGATCCTGCCTGGGAGGGGGGTGGCCGTTGCATCGGTGAACGTTGCAGCGCCGTTGTTGAGGTAGAGCCGGATGTGGCTCCCGCCAAACTCGGCATCGTTGCCGAGGAACAGGTCGAGGTCGCCATCCTGGTCCGCATCGAGGAGTGTCGATGCGCGGGTTTCCTCGCTGTCTGCTGGCATCCGGTTCGACGTGGCATCGGTGAAAGTCCCGGCACCGTTGTTGAGGTATAGGCGGGTCTGTGGCGCTGCGTAGCCGTTGCCGAAGATCAGGTCGAGGTCACCATCGCCATCCTGGTCGGCCATCGCCACGGTGTTCGTGTTGTCATTTCGGGTCGGCAGGCGACCGTGCGTGCCATCCGTGAACACCCCCGTGCCGTCGTTGAGATAGAGGCGGCTCTGCTGTTGCCGGGTGTTGCCGAGGACCAGGTCGAGGTCGCCATCCCCGTCGACGTCACCCAGCGCGACCGCCGTCGTGTTGAACGAGAGGAATGGCATGTTGGTGAAGGTCGCGAGGGCGAACGAGCCGGCGCCATCGTTCAACAGAAGCTGGCTCTGACCACCGCCCCAGAAGTGGGTGTTGTTGCCGACCACCAGGTCGAGGTCGCCGTCCCGGTCCACATCGCCGAGAGCCAGGGCGGCAGCGGTGTCGCGCGTGGTCGGCATGCGAGACGATGTGGTATCGGTGAAGGTGCCAGCGCCGTTGTTCACATACAGGCGAACCTGGCCCGAGCTGCGATTCTGGTTCAGGTCCCGCCACGTCCCGAGGATCAGGTCGAGATCGCCGTCGCGGTCGACATCGCCGAACGCCAGCGAAGCCGTCAGATCAGGGTGGAACGGCAGGCGCGATACAGTCGCATCGGTGAACACGCCGGCGCCGCTGTTCAGGTAGAGGCGGTCTCGCCGCGTGGAGTTGTAGTTCGTCGTTGCGACCAGATCGAGATCGCCGTCACCGTCCACATCGCCGAGGGCCATCGAGTCCGCAGCCACCATCCCGGTGGGCAGGCGGGTCGCCGTGGCATCGGTGAACTCCCCCGCGCCGTTGTTCAGGTAGAGACGGGCCTGCTGCATGCTGATGCCGACGATCACGTCGCGGTTGCCGTCGCCGTCGACATCGCCGGACACCAGGGCCGTGGTGGTGAGCGCGTCGCGCGGCAGCCCCCGCACCAACTCGTCGAACTGGCGCTGCGCCGCGCCAGGCGCCGCCAGTGCCGCGGCCACCGCCGCGCCCAGCAGGACGGCGACCGAGGCCGCACGATCCTGCAGGAGTCGGCCGCGGGAGGGGAGTGCTCGCATCAGCATCGTCGATTCTCCTGGCAGCAGCCCGGCGCCATCCCATCGGCGGCCGGTGTGGGCCGCACCCGCGGCCACGGCGCGGCAGTCTATCGTCGACGGCCCTGGGCGGGAAGTGACGGCGAGGGGCGCTAGAGCCGCTTGTGGGCGGGGCATGAGCGTTCCGAGACCGGGCCGGGCTCTCGAACCTCGCTCAGACCACCAGACACAGCGCCCGCTCGGCGCAGCGTACCGAGACCCGCGTGCCCCAGGGCAGCTCGACGCGGTCGGTCTCGATGCCGTCGCCGAACAGGACGCCGTCCTCGTCCATCTCGCTCTGCAGCTCCAGCGCCGCCCCCGAGCGCAGCACGCCCTCCTGGATGCTGGTGCCGGTGGCCTGGGAGGGGAACGGCTCGCGCACCAGGAACGCGAGGCGCGGGTCGGTGGGGCCCGGCAGGTGCAGCGCCGACCGGCGCGCGCCGTGGATCGAACGGGCCCAGCCGGTCGCGCCGGTGCCGGTGGCGACGATCAGCCCTGACGACGAGTGCCGTTCGTCGCGGCCGTCGAAGCGGATCCGATAGCGCGCCGACTGGTGCGTGCGGTGGCCGACGAACACCTCGTTGAGCGCCAGCAGGCGTTGGCCATCGTCGAGACGGGCTTCGACCATGGTGCGCTGCTCGAGGGGCGCCTCGCCGGCGGCGGCGGCCCGGATGACCTCGCCGGCCACCTCGTGGCGGTGCCGCACGAGCACGCCGTCGAACCAGTCGGGGCTCGGATTGACGCCCACCACCGGCTGGCCGGTCAGGTACTTGGCCAGGTTGGCCACCAGGCCGTCCTGGCCCACCGCCACCACCACGTCCTCGGGCTCGAACAGGAAGCGGTCGAACTCGTGGCGTTGCACCCGTGCCCGGCGCCAGTCCGAGGGGATCGCGCCGTCGACCGCGGCCACCGCCGCGTCCTGCTGCTGCTGCCGCAGCTGCAGTTCCTCGAGGGAGAGGCCGCGGGTGTGCAGGAAGAAGCGCGCCTGGCCGAGCGTGCCGTGGCGCTCCAGCACCCGCTGCAGCGCCGTCGGCCGCGTCGCCAGGACCACCCGGGTCGCCGCCATCACCCCTGCTCCAGCTTGCGCGTGCCGGCGGCGAGCAGGTCGCCGAGCAGTCCGCCGAGCGCGTCGGGTCCGAGGTTGAGCCGGTCGATGCGGCGCAGCTTCCGCGCCACCTCGCGCAGCGCCAGGCCCGGCAGCACGCCGTGCGGCAGCTTGCCGTAGGCATCGAGCTGCACCGCCTCGGCCTGGTTGCGGGCGCCGTGCACCTGGGTGATCGCCTCGGCCTGGGCCACGGCCTTGGTGCGCACGACCTCGGCCTCGGCGGTGGCCTGCAGGCGCGCGGTGTCCGCCGCCGACGCCGCCTCGATCTTGCGGGCCAGCGCCAGCTCCTCGTGGCGGCGGCGCTCGTTCTGCCCCTCCTGCTGGATCAGGCTCTCGGCGCGTCGCGCCAGTTCGATCTTGTTGAGCAGCTCGTTCTCGGCGATCGCCCGCTCCTTCTCCACCGCCAGGGCGCGGCGCTGGAACGTGGCCTCGTCGGCGGCCTGCTGCATCGCCTCGCGGGTCGGCGCCTGCAGGGCGCGCTCGAGTTCGGCGGTCGGCGCGACCTTGGCGAGGCGCACCGACACCAGCTCGATGCCCATGCCGGTGAGTTCGGCGCCGTCGCGCAGGTTCTGCTCGATGCGATCGCGCAGGGCGTGGACGCCGTCCTGCAGCACCGTGCGCAGGGGCTGGTGCGCCAGGTAGTGCAACGCCACCTGCTGAGCGAGCTGGGTGACGATCGCGGTCAGCTGCGCCAGGGGTTCCTTGAGCCACGTGCCGCGGTCGACGTGGATGGAGAAGTCGAGGCGCTGGGCCAGGTTCTCCGGGTCGGCGACGCGGTAGGTGGCCGCGCCCTGCACCGTCACGTCCTGGAAGTCGAGGGTGCGGCCGGTGAACAGGAAGGGCTGCTCGCGATCGTCGAGCGGGATCTCGGCCAGGCCCGCGACCAGCGGCCGGAACCAGAAGGCGAGACCGCGGCCGCTACGGACCAGACGGCCCTTGTGGAAGTGCAGGACGTGCGTCGACGGGTCGGCGCGCAGGTGGCGGAGGAACGGGACCTTGCGGATGTCGGCCATGGCATCACCTCACGGGTTGTGACCGCCGCGACGCGGCGGCCGGAAGCGGAACAGTTCGGCGGGCCGGTGGCCCACGCCGCGCTGGCGGCGACCGGTGCCGACCAGCAGGCCCGACGCCAGCATGCGGCGCCGGAACGAGTCCTTGTTGATCGGCGTGCCGAGCACGGCCTCGTGCACTCCCTGCAGCTCGAGCAGGGTGAAGCGGTCGGGCAGCAGTTCGAAGCCGACCGGGGCGTAGTCGATCTTGCCGCGCAGGCGCTGCACGACCATGCCGACCATGTCGGCGTGGTCGAAGGCCACCGGCAGTTCGTCGCCGTCGGCGCGGAGGCGGACGGCGCCGCCGACGGTCCCGGTCCACGGCACGTCGATCCGCGCGAGCACGCTGCCGGTCGGGATCTCCTGCAGCCGCGTGGCCGGCACCAGCGCGTAGTAGGCGACCGACAGCACGCGGCCGCGCGGATCGCGGTCGACGCGGCCGAAGGTGAAGAGCTGCTCGAGGAACACGCCGTCGAGGCCGGCCTTCTGCCGCAGCACGCGGGCGGCGGCCTGCTCGAGGGTCTCGTCGATGCGGACGAAGCCGCCGGGCAGCGCGAAGGCGTCGGCGAAGGGCGCCCGCGGGCGGCGTTGCACCAGCACGTGCAGGGCGAGGTCGTGCAGGGTGCACAGGCACACGTCCACGGTCACGAACGGGTGCGGGTGCCGCCGCAGGTCGTCGTCCGGATCCGCTTGCATGCAGAAAGCATATATGCGAGATGCAGCTTAGTCGACCGGCGTCGGTCGGATTCCGTAACTGTATTGTAGAACCAATGTTATGGACGTTTCTCGCCAGGAATGGTGCCCCGGGCTGGACCCGTCGACCGGCTTGCGGCAGGATCGCAGCGTGCGTCGCCGCGTCGGCGGCGGCAGGCCCACGGCAGGCGGAGGCGGACATGGTTTCGAAGGCAGCCAGGAAGATCGCGGCGGAGTTGAAGGACGGCACGCCCCTCGGCGACATCAAGAAGCGCGGGGCTTCGATCCAGAAGGATCATGCGTTGGCCATGGACCTGTGGGCCACGGGCCGCCACCCGGCGCGCCTGCTCGCGGTGCTGATCCTCGACCGGAAGCTGCTGGACCAGGCGGCCCTCGACGCGCTCGCCACCGACATCGAGGGCCTCGACGAGACCGAGGGGAACCAGCTGGCGGACTGGCTGCTGGCCAACCAGCTGATGAAGGACAAGAAGACCGCCGCGTTGCTGACGACCTGGCAGGGGCACGCCTCGCCCGTCCTGCGCCGCCTCTACTGGTACCACCAGGCCCGCCTGCGGTGGACGGGGCAGGCGCCGCCGGACAACACCGCCGAGCTGATGAAGGAGCTGGAGCGGAACCTGGCCAGGGAACAGCCCCGGGTGCAGTGGGCGATGAACTTCTGCGCCGGCTGGATCGGGGTCCACGAGCCGGCGTTCCGCGCCCGCTGCGTGAAGCTCGGCCAGAAGACCGGCCTGTACAAGGACGAGTCGGTCCCGAAGAACTGCACGCCGTCGTATCTCCCGGAGTTCATCCGGATCGAGGCGGCGAAGCGGGAGGCGTAGAACGCCCGGCAGGCCCGGGTCACCGCCCAAGGGCTGCGCGCGCCGCCGCGAGCCGCGCCTGGGCGGTGCGGGTCTCGCGATGGCCGGCGCCGAACGCCTTTTCGATCATCGGCAGCGCCGCGGCCATCAGCGGTTCGGCCTCGGCGGGGCGGCCGAGCGCCAGCAGGCACTCGCCGAGCGCGCTGCGGGCGTTGTGGGTGCGGGGGCTGTCGGCGCCGAACGCCGCCTCGCGCATGGCGACCGCGCGGCGCAGGTGCGGCTCCGCCGCCGCCGCGTCGCCGGTACGGCACTTCGCCAGCCCCAGCAGCAGCTCGCAGCTCGCCTTGGCGCTGCCGTCGGGCCTGCCGGCCAGGACCGCGTGCGCCGCGACGAGTTCGGGCAGGGCCTCGGCGGGCCGGTCCAGCGCCAGCAGGCAGTAGCCGAGATCGGTCTGCGCCGACGCCGTGGTCGCGTGATCGTCGCCGTGCAGCGCGCGCCGCAGCTGCAGATGCGCGCGGAACTCCGCCTCCGCCGCCGGATCGCCGCCGTCGAGCAGGGCGAACGCCAGCGACCACTGGGCCTGGGCCACGTCGGGGTGGGGGCCGCCGTAGCGGCGCGTGGTGGCCGCGACGACCTGGCGGCAGAGGGCCACGGCCGCCGCCGGATCGCGGCCGCGCACCGCGTTGGCCAGCTGGCCCAGCACCTTCAGGCGGTGCGGATGGTCCTCGGCGACGCAGCGTTCGAACAGGGTCAGGGACTCGCGCCAGAGGGCCTCGGCGGCGGCGTGGTCGCCGCGCTGGTAGCGCATGACCGCCAGGTTGGCCAGCAGCTCCGGCAGTTCGGTCGGCGGCAGGTTGGTGGCGCGGCGCACGATGGGCAGCGCCAGCCGCAGCTGTTCCTCGGCGGCCAGCGGCTCGGTGAGGACGGCGCCGAGCCGGGCCCGCGCCACCGCCACGTCGATGTGGTCGTCGCCGTGCAGGGCGGTGCGCAGGGCGATCGCCTCCTGCAGCAGGCCGCGGGCCTCGTCCGGGCGGCCCTGCAGCGAGCGAACGATGCCGAGCGCGACATGGGCCTGCGCCAGCGCGGTGCGCTGGTCGCCGGGCAGGGCGCGCAGGGTCATGGCCGCCGTCGTGAGCTGGCGTTCGGCCGGGGCGAGCTGGGCCAGGGCCCGGTAGGCGTCGCCGAGCACGATGCGCAGCCGCGCCTGCACCGCCGGGTGTTCCCACGTGCGGCCCTCCAGGCTGGCGGCGGCGTCGTCCAGCGCCTGGCGCATGGTGTAGTCGGCGCCCGCCGCCAGCGGATTGCCGTTGCGCATGATGCCGGCCAGGAAGTCGGCGAGCTCCTGGGCGGCGATGCGCTCGGCTTCGGCGACGTCGGCGCGGTCGCTGGCCCGGAGGGCGAAGTGGATGCTGCCGGCACCACCCAGCAGGATCGCCAGCAGCAGTGCCAGCAGCGCCGTCGCCAGGGCCGGGCTTCGGCGCAGCAACAGGCGCAGCGCGTAGCCGGGTCCGGGCGGGCGCGCCGAGACCGGCCGGTGTTCGCGCACCGCGCGCAGATCGTCGGCCAGCGCCGCCGCCGAGGCGTGCCGGCGCGCCGGGTCCTTCTCCAGCGCCTTGCAGAGCACCGCCTCCAGGTCGCGCGGCAGGGATGGATCCACGGCCCGCGGTCGCCGCGGCGGCAGGTCGCTGATCGACCGCAGGACCTCGGTCCAGGGCCGATCGGCGACGTCGAACGGCAGCGCGCCGGTCAGCACCTCGTAACAGAGCACGCCGAGCGCGTGCACGTCGCTGCGCGCGTCGACGGCGTCCGGATCGCCGCCGCACTGTTCGGGGCTCAGGTAGCAGAGGGTGCCGAGCACGTCGCCCTGGCGCGTGTGCAGGGTCTCGCGCTCCTGATCCAGCAGCCGGGCGATGCCGAAGTCGATGACCTTCGGCTGGCCATCGCCGCCGACCAGCACGTTGGCCGGCTTCAGGTCGCGGTGGATGACCGCCTGCTGGTGCGCGTGCTGCACCGCATCGCACACCTGCGCGAGCAGGGCGAGGCGCCGGCCGCGGGACAACGCGGCCCGCCGGCAGTGCTCGGTGATCGGCCTGGCGTCGGCGATCCACTCCAGCACGAAGAACGGGCATGCGGCGCGGCCGGCGCGATGGACCGCGGCGATGCCGGGGTGGCGCAGGCGGGCCAGCACGGCGGCCTCCTGCTCGAAGCGGCGCAGGGCGGCGGCGCCGGACACACCCGGGCGCAGCAGCTTGATCGCGACCTGTCGTCGCAGCGTCATGTCCTCGGCGAGCCAGACGGTGCCCATGCCGCCCTCGCCGACCTTGCGCAGCAGCCGGCAGCCATCGATGAGCGCGCCGGCCTCGATCTCCGGCAGCTGCGCCGGCTCCGGCGGGTCGAGGAAGCCGTCGTCGGCCGCGGCGTGGCCGGCGAGCAGTCGCCGCACCAGGGTCAGCAGCACCGTGTCGTCGCCGCAGTGCGCCGCCGCCTGCCGTTCCTGCTCGGCCGCCGGCAGACCGGCGAGCGCGTGGAACACCGTCTCCGCCCGCTGCCATTCGGCCGCGGTGGGCTTCACGACCAGGCTCCGCCCAGCCGCGAGCGCAGGAACGCCCGGGCCAGGGTCCAGTCGCGCTCGGCGGCTCGCAGCGAGGTGCCCCGCACCGTCGCCGCCTCGGCCATCGACAGGCCGGCGAAGAAGCGCAGCTCGACCAGTTCCGCCTTCGGCGCGTCGAACGCGGCCAGTTCGTCCAGGGCCTCGTCGAGGGTCAGCAGGTCCAGGGCCCGCGCCTCGTAGTGGTCGGCCATCTCGTCCAGCTCGGTGCCGAGCCCGGTGGCGGTCGCGCCGCCGCCGCGCTTCTGCCGGCCGCGCGCGCGGGCGTGGTCCACCAGGATCCGGCGCATCGCCTTGGCGGCGACGCCGAGGAACTCGGCGGGCGTCCGGCAGCCCATGCTGTCCTGCCGCATCAGGCGCAGGAAGGCCTCGTGCACCAGGGCCGTGGGCTGCAAGGTGTGGCCCGGCCGCTCGCGCCGCAGCGCCCGGCGGGCCAGTTCGTACAGCTCGGCGTAGACCACGGCGAACAGCTCCTGCCTCGCCGCCGGGTCGCCGCCGCTGGCGGCCGCCAGCAGCGTGGTCACCTGCCCTGGGTCCGGGCGTTCCATCGGTGCGGGGATCATGGCTCGGGGCGGGGTGACCTGGGAAGTGGCCCACGGAATCGTGGCGGGCCCCGGTGGCTCCTGACGCGGTCGGGGATCATGCGCCGCATCGCCCTGGTTGCCCTGGTCCTGACCGCCCCGCTCCTCGCCCAGACCTCCGCCCAGAGCCTGACCCGGGTGAAGGACATCAACGCGGTGCCACTGGCACTTGGCAGCGGCGTCATCACCGCGGCGGCCGATCCGCACGGCGCCCGACCCCAGGACGCGGACCACTTCGTGGTGATCGGCGGGCGGGCCTTCTTCGTCGCCACCGACGAGGCCCATGGCGCCGAACTCTGGGTCACCGACGGCACGATCGGCGGCACGCAGCTGGTGAAGGACATCTACCCTGGCACGGGCACCTCGAGCCCGGCCCACCTGTTCGCCTGGAACGGCCTCCTCTGGTTCAGCGCCGACAACGGCGTGGTGGGCAGCGAGCTGTGGGCCAGCGATGGCACCGCCGCCGGCACCCAGCTCGTGGCCGACCTGCATCCGGAGAGCGGCGGGCCCAGCCAGTTCGCGCCGATTTCGCCGACCCGTCTCGCTTTCCGGGCGCGCAATCAGCTCACGACCAACATCACCTGGACGCTCTGGACCACCAACGGCACCGCCGCCGGCACCTGGCAGGTCACGCCGACCAGCAGCCCGCTGGAACCCGACGAGATCACGCCGCTCGCCGGCGTCGGCGTGGTGTTCCGCCACAACGGTACCAACCAGCTCTGGGCCAGCGACGGCACCATGGCCGGCACCCGGAACATCAGCGCCGCCAGCGGACCGTTCTCGCCTGGCTTCCTGCAGCCCGTCGGCACCCGCGTGTTCTTCACCGCGCACAACCAGCCCGACACCACCGGCCCCGAGCTGTGGGTGACCGACGGCACCGTCGCCGGCACCCTGTTCGTGAAGGATGTCCTGCCCGGCCTCGGCGGCGGCGCCAACCTCGGCATCTGCGCGGCGTGGAATGGCGAGCTGTGGTTCCGCGGCAACGACTCGCCGCTGCCGGGCGGCAACCACCAGATCTGGCGCAGCAACGGCACCACCGCCGGCACCGTGCAGTTCACCACCGGCCTGCCGTTCCCCTGGATCCTGGAACCGACGCCGCTCGGCCTGTGCTTCGGCACGAGCCAGGACGTGTACCTGACGAACGGCACCGTCGCCGGCACCGCGCCGCTGCCCGGCGGTCCGACCGGCGGCACGATCACGATGATGAAGTACGCCGCCGGCCGGCTGTGGTGGCGGAACGCGTCGTCCTCCCTGGACGAGCTGTGGATGAGCGACTTCACCGCCGCCGGCACCGGCTCCCTGGCCGGCTTCGGCGTCGGACCCGCCGGCGGCGGCTTCCAGGGGCCGCTGGGCCTGGTGCCGCTGGGCCCCGGCCCCGGCAGCGTCGTGCTGGCCGGCAACGACGGCGTGCGCGGGCTCGAACCGTGGCGCATCGATGGCACGCTCGCCGGCAACGTGCTGCTGGCGGACATCTTCGGCGCCGCGCGGACGGCGTCCTCGCAGCCTGTCCACTTCTGCGAACTGGACGCCGGTCGCACCTGCTTCGCCGCCGACGACGGCATGCACGGCGTGGAGCTGTGGATCACCGACGGCACGGTGGCCGGCACCCAGATGGTCGTCGACATCGACGGCTCCCCCTACAGCAGCGGACCGAGCAGCCTGGTGCGCCTCGGCAACCGCATCGTCTTCGCCGCCGACGATGGCGTGAACGGCAACGAGCTGTGGATCACCGACGGCACGGCGGCCGGCACCGTGCTGCTGAAGGACATCGACCCGATCGCCAGTTCGAGCCCGTCGTTCCTCACCGAGGTGCGAGGCAGGGTCTACTTCAGCGCCAGTTCCGGCAACGGCGACCACGAGCTGTGGGTGACCGACGGCACCACCGCGGGGACGGTCCTGGTGCGCGACATCGATCCGGCGGGAAGTTCGACACCGCGTCACCTGTGCGAGGTCGGCTACTCGGGCCGGTTCGTGTTCGCCGCCGAGGTCGGCGGCGACCGTGAACTATGGATCAGCGATGGCACCAGCGCCGGGACGATCCTGCTGCGCGACATCACCGCCGCGGGATCCGGCGGCCCGATCGACATGACCCGCGTCGGCGACCGCGTGGTGTTCTCGGCCTGGCATCCCAACTGGGGCGTGGAACCCTGGCTCACCGATGGCACCACGGCCGGCACGGTCCTGCTGAAGGACCTGGATCCGGGCCCGGGCTCGAGCACGCCCCATTCGTTCGCGCCCTACGACGGCGGCTTCGAGTTCCTGGCGTTCACGCCGGCCGCGGGCCTCGAACCCTGGCGCAGCAACGGCACCGCCGCCGGCACGCAGCTGCTGCTGGACATGGTTCCGGGGCCGAACCACATGCAGCCGTCGCACCTGACCCGGATGGGCAACCGCGGGCTGTTCGTCGCCGCCGACGACGGCATCCATGGCCGCGAGCTGTGGCTGTTGCAGGGGCCGCCGATCGGCTTCTCCTACATCTTCGGCGAGATCAATCCGGGCCCCGGCAGCTCCAATCCGGAGGCCTACACCAACGAGCGGCCGATGTTCCAGGACAGCTTCGGCCGCATGTTCTTCGCCGCCGACGACGGCATCCGCGGCATCGAGCTGTACATGGCGGTCCAGGGCGCCTGGGCGCGGACCATCGACCGGCCGTGCGGGGTCAGCAGCCAGCTGCCGGCGCTGAACGCGTCGGCGCCGGTCCTCGGCACGTTCTGCGACTTCACGGTGCGCAACGCGCCGTTCCCGTCGTTCCACGCCATCGCCCTGTCGCTCGCCCCGCCGCCGCCGGTGGACCTCGGCGGCGGCTGCCGCAACCACATCGGCGGCATCGTCATCTGGCCGTTCGGCGTAGGCGCCACGCCGAACGGGCCGTGGACCCAGTCGCTCCTGGTGCCGAACGACCCGGCCCTGTCGGGCCTGCCGTTGTCGGCGCAGCTCATCTACAGCCTGACCGGTCTCGCCGTGCACGGCCGCTCGAACGGCGTCTGGCTGCAGTTGGGCCGCTAGGCGGCGAAGGGCGGCGACTTGCCGACCGGCCGGGGCGTCGGCTACCCTGCCCGCCTCCGGAGAGAGGCCCAACATGCTGCGGACCCCTTGCGTCCCGTTGCTCGCGCTCGCTGCCCTGCTGCCCGCCCAGGACGACCCGGTGGCGGCCTTCCGCGCCCGGCTCGACGGCGCCCTCAGACAGCACCCGTTCTTCGCCAAGGTCGACTTCACCATCGACGCGAGCCGGCCGCCGTACCTGTTCTACATCCAGCGGCCGGCCAAGGACGACCCGGAATACGTCCTGAAGATGATCAACTCCTATCTGCCGTTCATCGACGAGCTGCGTTCGGTGTTCGACAAGGAGTACGCCGGCCCGCTCTCCCTGCAGCGCTCCGCCGATGCGCCATGCTTCGCCATCGCCATCCTGGCCTCGGCGGGCAGCTATGCCGACTTCAGCAAGGCGGTCGGTGATCGGGCGCTGCACTGGGCTCGTGCCCATTACGACCCGGCCCTGCGGCTGTCGATCACCTATCAGGACGCGTTCGCGCCGCGTTCCACCGCCGCCGAGGAGCGCCAGGCCATCCTGCACGAGTTCATGCACGCCCTGCAGCACGCCTACAGCGGCAACGGCGCGATGCCGAAGGCGGCGTGGTTCAACGAGGGGCTGGCCAACTACCGCGCCTCCTGCACGCACATCGCCAGCTCGCTCCGCGACCCGCCGGTCCGCGAGCAGCCCCTGGCCACCATGGCGGGCATCTGCGGCCGCAAGGGGCTGCGCTGGCTGGTGGCGCCGGTGGCCGAACTGGTGGAGGCCGGCTCCTACCAGGAGGTGGTGGAACAGGCCGGCCGACGGCTCGGCGCCGACGTCCAGACCGGCCACGCGCTGGGGGCCTTCTACGCCCAGTCCGAGCTGTTCGCGCGCTTCCTGCACGAAGGCATGAACGGCAAGTACCGCGCCGGCTTCCAGCGCTACTTCGCCGCCCAGATGCGCGGCGAGCACGGCGCCGAGGTGTTCGCCGCCGCGCTGGGTGATGGCCGGCCGATCGATCTCGCCCAGGTGGAGAGCGACTGGTTGACCTGGCTCACCGCCGAACTCCGCGCGCGTCACGGCGCCAACTATCCCGATCTGGCCCGCGCCGCGGAGGTCAAGGCCAGCGTGCCGATCCCGATGCCGCCGCCCCGCGACTTCGACCCGGCGACGCTGGCCTGGGCGCCCGAGGATCGCCTGGAGCGGATCGCGGCCTGCCGCCGCCTGTGTTCCCGTGGCGAGTACGACGCCGGCCTGCAGCTCCTGCCCGACGCCGCCGGCGAGAACGATGAGGAGGCCCAGCGCGTGCTGCGCCGGGAGCGCGAGCTGATCCTGGCGGTGATCGGCCTGCGCGATGCGATCCTCGCCGACTACGCGCAGAAGGCGACGGTCCTGACGGTCAAGACCCGCTTCGGCGACGTGAAGGGCAAGCTCGTGCGACGCGAGGATCCCGACCTCATCCTGCAGGTGGGCGGCAAGGAGCAGGCCGTCCCGCTGGCCGAACTCCGACCCGACTGGCTGATCCGCGAGGGCAGCAAGCAGAAGCGCTTCGAAGGCCAGGAGCGCTGGCTGGAGGTGTGGGTGCGCTGGCTCGGCGGCGCGAAGATGTCGACCCTGCAGGTCTACCTGAAGCTCGACCAGCCCAGGATGGCGCAGCTCCGGCGGGAGCTGACCGCCGAGATCGACACCCAGATCGGCGCCGCCGCCGAGGCCCTGGTCGACCTGCAGCGCACCGCGCTGGGCCCTGGCGTCGCGTTCGGCGCCGAACTGGCGAGGGTCGAGGCCCTTGCCGGCAGGTTCCGCGAGCATCCCCTGTTCACGGCGCGCGCCGAGGCGATCGAGATGCTGGTCCGGGCCCTGGCGGAGCGCGCCTTCTCGCTGGCCGACCCCGCCGCGATCGGCGTGCATGGCAAGGTGGAGCGGTTGCCCGACGGTCGGGCCAAGGTGCGCTACCCGGGGCCCGCCAAGGGATCCGGCGCCGACTTCGCCGTGCAGGCCGACAATGAGGACGACAAGAGCCTGGCGGTGGGCAAGCTGAGCTACGACGGCCCGACGGAACTCGCCGACGGCGGCGACGGCATGCGGCTGATCGGCTCGGGGGTGCTGCGCTGGGCCGTGCCGTTGCGCGGGCGCCAGGAGATCGAACTGGCGTTCGAGGCCACCGGCGCCACGCTGTTCAGCCTGGTGGTCTGCGCCGACGCGGACAACGGCCTGATCCTGGTGGACCCGAACGGCACGGTGGCGATCCTGGACCGCAAGAGCGGCATCGCCGACCACGTCGGCACGCCGGGGGAGATCTACCTGCAGCAGACGCACCGCCTGCGGGTGGTGCACGACGGCGAGAAGCGCCTGGAGGTGTTCCTCGACGGCAAGCGCACCGCCGAGCTGGCCAACGTCGGTGCGCGCGTGCGCGGCGACCTCGGTCTGTTCATCCATTCCAGCAACGCGCTGAAGGTGCACGAACTGGTGATCATCGGCGTGCTGGACCCGACGGATCCCCTGCCGCTGCGCGATCGGTTCGTGCAGGCCGCCGTCGATCGGATCTGGCCCTAGCCGATGGTGGTGACCACCGGCGGCGACAGGTGGCCGGGGCCGAGCGCGAACCACGCCTGGATCGCCACGGTCACGCCGATCAGCGCCGGCGTGGCCGGGATCGTGTGCACCACCGCGCCGCGGCCGCCGACCATCACCACCGGCGGCAGCGGGAAGGTCGACGACGGCACCACCGCCAGGGTGCCGTGGGGCGGCAGCGGCCATTGCGTGCGATGGCTGCTGAAGAACGGCACCGCCAGCGCGGTGCCGATGGGAGCCCGCAGGTGCAGGGGGAAGTCGCGGCCGATGCGCGCCAGCAGCGGCGCCTCGAGGCCCCAGTGCTGGTTGCCGTACAGGCGATCGCCCAGCAGCAGGTCCAGGTCGTCGTCACCATCGAGATCCACCAGACGCGGCGTCAGGTGCGCCAGCGTGCTGGGTGGCGGATGCATGCCACCGACGTCGGTGAAGCCGCCGCCGCCGTCGTTCCGCCAGAATCGCACGCCCTGCTGGTAGGTCCCCGCCACCAGGTCCAGATCGCCGTCCTGGTCCAGGTCGCCGAGCGCCAGGGTGCCGGCGGGCAGGGTCGTCGGCAGGCGGCCCGGCACCGCCACCAGGCGGCCGGTGCCGTCGTTCACCAGCAGGTGATCGACGGAGGTCGGGTAGGAGGCGGTGCCCCAGCAGCCGACCACCACGTCGAGGTCGCCGTCGCCGTCCACGTCGCCAGGCGCCAGGGCGACCACCAGGCTGGTCGGCACCTGCAGCCGCCGGGACGTGGCGTCGAGGAAGCGGCCGGTGCCGTCGTTCTCCAGGAAGCGCAGGCTGGTCCCGGGGGTCGAGCCGTAGTTGCTCTCGCCGGTCAGCACGTCGAGATCGCCGTCGCGATCGAGGTCGCCGACCGCCAGGGTCGTGAACCAGTCGACGAGGGCGGGCATGGCGCCCACGGACTCGGTGAAGCGGCCGCGACCGTCGTTGAGGAAGAGCTGCAGTCCGCCCTGCCAGATCGCGACCAGGAAGTCTGGATCGCCGTCCCGATCGGCGTCCAGCACGGCGGTGGCGCGGATCTGGACCGACAGCCCGGTGGGTGCGTTGCCCGGACTGTCGTCGACGAAGCCGCCGCGGCCGTCGTTGCGGCAGAGGCGCATGCGGAAGGAGCCCGCGGTGGGAGAGGACACGAACAAGGCGTCGGCATCGCCGTCGCCGTCCACGTCGGCGAAGTGCACCGGTGTGCTGACGGTCGGCTCCAGCCAGGGGAAGGGCGCGGCCGTGAACCAGCCGGCGCCATCGTTGCGGAACAGCGGCCCGGCCTGGGCGCCGAGCAGGTCCTGGTCGCCGTCGCCATCGATGTCGCCGACGCCGGCGACGGCGGCGCCCGACCAGGGGAACGCGGTGGCATCGACGAAGGTCTGCCTGCCGTCGTTGAGCAGCAGGCGGTTCATGCCGTCATTGGTGAAGGCGCCGCCCAGCACGAGGTCCAGATCGCCGTCGGCGTCCACGTCGCCGCCGGCGAGGGTCGTGCCGATGGTCGGGGCCGTCAACGGCCGCTGGGCGAAGCCGGCGCTGCCGTCGTTCCGGAGCCAGAGGTCGGTGCCGACCAGGTCCAGATCGCCATCGCCGTCGAGATCCAACGGCCACAGGGCCCGGGCTGGCGTGGTCGGCGGCAGGCGGCCGGGCACCACGACCAGGTTGCCGGCGCCGTCGTTGCGCCGGAACTGCCATTCCACCTGGAAGAACGACACCGTCGTGCGCAGCACGCAGTCCTGATCGCCATCGCCGTCGAAGTCGCCGACGGCCATCGCGGATGTCTCCACGTCGCCGGCGCCCGGCAGGATCACCTCGGTGAAGCGGCCCGCGCCGTCGTTGCGCCAGAGCCGATCGTGGCCCGGCCAGTGCGTGAACGGCGCGCGCAGCGGCTGCACGGCCAGGAGGATGTCGAGATCGCCATCACCGTCGAAGTCGCGCAGGGCGGCGTCGGCGAGCACCACGTCTGCCGTGGGCAGGCTGCCCGCTGGAGCAGGCACGAAGTCGGCACCGACCTTCCGCCAGAGGGACACGCCGCGGCCGCTGCCATGCCGCGCCAGCAGATCCCCCTGGCCATCACCATCCATGTCGCCGAAGGCGATCGGCCACGTCGTGGCAGCGGTGGTGAGCGGCTGCAGCACGCCGCCGGCCAGCGTGCGGATCACCTGCCCGTCCAGCAGCACGTCCACCCGGCCGTCGCCGTCGAAGTCGGCCAGCAGATGCCGGCTCGGGCTCGGCACGTCCGGCCAGCGCGGATCGCGGTCGAACACGCCGCCGCCGCCGTTGCGGTAGAAGCGCTGGCGCCAGCCCGCCGACGTCTGGCACGTGGCCACCAGGTCCAGATGACCATCGCCGTCGAGGTCGGCCAGGGAGACGCGCAGGCTCTGGGCATCGTCCAGGGGCAGGTGGCGGCGTCCCGGCTGCTCGAAGGCGATCTGTGCCGACACGGGCAGCAGCAGGCAGCCGGCGCCCAGGAGGTGGGCCGCGGCACGGATGACACGCGGGAGCATGTCGTGGGATGCTAGCCGCCGGCGGCCGGCACCAGGTGGATGGCCGAAGCCTTGACCAGGGCCCAGGCCACCGCGCCGGGCGCCAGTTCCAGTTCAGCCCGGGCGGCCGGCGTGATGGTTGCGGCGAGCGGGAAGCCGCAGTCGAGGTGCACGCGCAGCAGCGGTCCCTCGCCCGTGATCGTCGTCACCGTGGCGCGCAACCGGTTGCGCGCCGAGCTGGGCCCTGGCGCCGTGGTCTGCAGCAACACCTCCTCGCCGCGGATGCAGACGAACACCGCCTGCCCGACCACGCCGGCGGCGGGCGCCACCAGCTCGGCGCGGCCAACGGCGATGCGGGCGATGCCGTTCTGCAGTTCCATGATGCGGCCGGCCACCACGCTGTCGGTGCCGACCACCTGGGCCACGGCGACGTCGGCGGGCCGGCCGAACACCTCGGCCACCGGGCCGCACTGCCGGATGCGGCCGTCGATCACCACCGCCACGCGATCCGCCAGCGCCAGGGCCTCGGCGCGATCGTGGGTGACCAGCACGGCCGGGGCGCCGCTGCCGGTGAGCAGCCGCCGCAGGTCGCCCCGCAGGCGCGCCCGCAGCGGCGGATCCAGCGCCGACAGCGGCTCGTCCAACAGCAGCAGGGCGGGCCGTTGCGCCAGGATCCGCGCCAGCGCCACCCGTTGCTGCTGCCCACCGGACAGCTCCCGCGGCCGCCGTTCCGCCAGCTCGCCGATCGCGGCCTGCTCGAGGGCGGCGGCGACCCGCGCGCGCCGTTCGGTCTTCGGCACGCGATGCAGGCCGAAGGCCACGTTCTGCGCGGCGCTGAGGTGCGGGAACAGGGCGAGGTCCTGGAACAGGAAGCCGACGCGTCGGGCCCGCGGCGGCAGGTGCAGGCCGCGCGCCGCATCGCACCAGACCTGCTCGCCGCAGCGGATCGTGCCCTGCTGCGGCCGTTCCAGGCCGGCGAGGCAGCGCAGCAGCGTCGACTTGCCCGCGCCAGACGGCCCCAGGAGCGCGGTGACCGGTGCGATGGCGTCGGCGAGGAATTCGTCGACCTGCAGCGTGAAGCCGTCCGGTCGCCGGAGGGTGAACGTGGCGGTGAGGCTCACGGCAACCGCCTTCCGCGCGCCAGCACCTGCACGAGACAGAGCACCGCGAACGCGGCGGCCACCAGGATCAGCGACGTGGTGGTGGCGCGTTCGTACTGCAGCGCCTGCACGTCGTCGTAGATCGCGATGGACAGCGTGCGGGTCACGCCGGGGATGTTGCCGCCCACCATCAGCACGACGCCGAACTCGCCGACGGCGTGGGCGAACGTCAGCACCGCGCCGGCCAGGATGCCGGGCAGCGCCAGCGGTATGCCGACCCGCCAGAACGTCCGCGCCGGGCCGGCGCCGAGGCACGCCGCGGCCTCCAGGAGGCGCGGTTCGACGGCGGCGAAGGCCGCGGCGAACGGCCGCACCGCGAACGGCAGGTTGAACAGCACCGAACCGACCAGGATGCCGGCGAACGTGAACGGCAGCGGCCCACCGCCCAGCGTGGCCCAGACGCGGCCGGACACGGAGCCGGGGCTGGTGGCCTCCAGCACGAAGAAGCCGAGCACGGTGGGCGGCAGCACCAGCGGCATCGCCACGATCGCCTCGATCGGGAACCGCAGGCGGGAGCGCGTGGTGGCCAGCCACCAGGCGATCGGCAGCCCGAGCACCAGCAGGATCGCGGTGGTGGCCAGCGCCAGTTGCAGGGTCAGCAGCAGGGCCTGGCCGTCCATGGTGCGACCTCAGTCGTCCAGCGGTTCGTAGCCGTGCCGGCGCAGCAGCGCCTGGGCCTCCGGCAGGTGCAGGAAGCGCACGAACGCGGTGACCGCGGGATCGTCGGTGAGCGCGATGCCGCAGTGGCGCAGACCCGGGTGGAGATGGTCCGGCACCCGCCACGACCGGCCGTGCGTCACCATCTCCGGCGCGCGGGCCTGGGCCTCGGCGATCAGGGCCGCGTCGGCGGCGCCGGTGCGCGCGAAGTGGGCCGCCTGCGCGACGTTCTCGCCCAGCACGAGGCGCGGGCGCAGTTCGGCGAGCAGATCGGCGCGGTCCAGGATGGCGAGGGCCGCCTTGCCGTAGGGCGCGTGCTCGGGATTGGCGATGGCGATGCGGTGGCATTCGCGCAGGGCGGTGAGGCCCTTGCCGGCGAGGTCGAGGGCGGAGTCGTGCGGCGTCCACACGACGAGCCGTCCGCGGGCATAGGCGAACGGTTCCTGTCCGCGGCCCTGGGCGTGCAGGACGGCGGGCGCCTCGGCGTCGGCGGAGAGGAACAACGCGAACGGCGCGCCCTGGCGGATCTGGGTGAGCAGGGTGCCCGACGCGCCGTAGGCGACGCGCGGCGCGTGACCGGGGTGGGCGAGGGCGAACGCCTTGGTCAGCTCTTCGAGGACCGGCCGCAGGCTGGAGGCCGCGGCGATCTCGAGCCGCCCCGCCGCCCGGCCATCGTCACACGCCGCCAGCGCGAGCAGCGCGAGCAGGGCGAGGAGCACGGCGGCAGGGAAACGGGGCATCGTGGCGCACGGTAGATGGCGCCGGGCCGGCCGGCAACGGCGGGCGTTCGCCCTACCTGCGAGCGAGATGGCCGGGGCCGCCAGCGCGGAAGATGTCCTGTGCTGCCGTGCGAACGGCCGGATCAGGGTCGGCATCCATGGCGCGGACGATGGCAGTGCGAACGGTGGCCGAGCCAGGTTCGGCGTGCCAGTGATGACCGAGAGACTGAAGGGCCCGGAGACGGACCTCGACCGACGAATCGGTGGCAGAGGCGTGGACCAGGGCCGGGACGGCGAGGGCGGCGGGGTGCCTCGCCAGGGCACCGGCGGCAGCGGCCCGGGTGCCCGGCGCGGGGTCCTGCAGGAGGCCCAGGGCCGTCCGCGTGGCCTGCGGCGACAGGGGGAACTGGCCCAGGCAGTCGGCGAGCGCCTCTCGCACGGTGTCGCGGGGGTGCGCCGCGACCTGTGGGACATCCCCGAGGATCGAGAGATCGCCCGAGTTGCCCGCCACGTCGGCCAGCAGCTCGATCCGATCGGTCGCCAGGAGATGGCCGCGGACTCGTTGCAGGACGCCGTGGCTGTCCGGCAGCCCGGCGCCATGGTGCAACGAGGCGAGCAGCAGGGCCGCCGCCGACTGATCGGCCGGGTCGTCGGTGCCGTGGAACACGCGGGCGGCCGCGGCCTGCACCGCCTGGGCCGCAACCTGATGGGTGGGGCCCAGGCGATGGCCGGCGGCCAGGGCATTGAGGCGAAGGTCGGGCTCGGGTGGGCCGTCGATCAGGTCCGCCAGCGCGAACATGCAGTGCTCGGCGTCGGCCTCGGCGGCCGCACCGATGGCGCTCAGCATCATGGCGCTGAGCAGGAAGGGCACGCGCGGCCGGCGCAGGGCGCCGTTGCGCAGGCCGGCCAGCAGTTCGCCCAGGGCGTTGGCGTCCTGCGCCAGCAGACGGGCCAGTTCGGCGTGAAGTTGCTGGGCGGCGTGGCCCTCCAGCTGGGCTCTGGCGGCCAGTTCGAGGAAGTCATCGAGGATCGCCCCGAGGCTGCGCACGGGATCCGCCGGTCGGGGCGCCATCGCGAGGTAGTCGTGGACGTCCAGCAGAGCGGGCACGCCATGGGGGCCGGCGTTCGGCTCTCGTGAGCGATCGACCCGACGCAGGCGGATCTGCACGGTGACGGTGGAAGCGATGCCACCGACATCGAGGGCCAGTTCTTCGTCGATATCGGCCTGATCGAGCCAGCCGTCGGCGAAGACGGCGCGATCGGTGGAACGGACCACGCGAACGGCATGGTCGATGGCGTCGGTCGCCGTCCGCAGCAGGGTTTCCTTGGTCCGGGTGGCGGCGATGCCGTCCCAGCCGCACGCGAAGCGGCAGGGGCCGGTGTCGTCGACCAGTTCGTGCACGGGGCGCACGTCCCGCACCAGGAACTGATGCGAGCGGGCCAGGAGCGTGAACATGATGCGGGCGCCGGCGGGCTCCTGCGGAATCGGGCCGACGTTCCGGATGCGGCCATCCACAGTCAAGCCGACGAACAGCGGCTGGCGGATGTCGACATCCGCAGGGAGGGGCGTGTCGCCGCGAGCCTGCATGATCGTTGCGCGCAGGACGAACGCGTCGGCGGCCAAGGCGACGATGCTGGTCTGCAGGCTGCCGGTCAGTCCGAAGGCTTGCGGCCGGAGGATGTTCTGGCCACCCGATCCCGGGGCCTGCCGATACTCCTGGTCGAGCTGGAAGGAGTAGGTGTGGACGTCGCCGACCCGGCCCGCCCAGGGCAGCTGATCGGTCTGGGCATCGCGGCGCTCGGGCATCTCGGCCGCGGTGCCGATCGTGTCGGTCGAGGTGGCTGCGGCGGCGACGACATCGGTGCCGGCGGGGCTGCTCGACCAGAGCAGCCCCGCGGCGATGACGATGCCGGCGGCGAGCACGAGGAGGATGGGCTTCCGCACGGCGCGGTCTCCTAGAGGATGCGGCGGGTCATGCTCGGCCCGCGCAGATTGACGAAGGTGTCGCTGGCCACGGTGATCCCGAACACCTCCACCTTGGCCTTGACCAACAGCTCCCACAGGATGGTGTCGATGTGGGCGTTGACAGAGCCGATGCCGGCGCGGGTGATCGGCAGCGACGCGCGCAGGGTCGAGTTCAGGAAGTTGACGATCAGGCTGGCCTTGGCGCGGCCGGCGAGCCCGTAGAGGATGTTGAGGGACACGCCGCCTTCGGCGTTGCCGTAGACCTGCGCGGCCCCGTTGATCCTGGCCTCCGGCGGGCTGATCCGTCCGGTCAGCGTGGTGCCGAACTGTGCGCCGCCGCCGGCGCTCGCCTCGGCGCGGATGTCGAAGACGCCCACGTCGAGGATGGTCCACTGCCCCTGCCAGACGGTCAGGTGCAGGATCGGGTGGCCGCCGTTGGCGCGCAGGACCGTGATGCCGGCCACCTTCAGCACGATCTGGTTCTGCGTGCCGGTGTTGTTGGCGGTCATCTTCACGCTGGCGATGGTCAGCTCGCGGCGCAGGAAGCTGCCGACCAGGTCGAGCTGCGAGCGGGCCGAGGCCGTGCTCGAGGTCAGCGTGCCGGTGGCCGTGGCCGTCCGGGTCACGCCGGCCACCGAGTTGCCGTGCGACCGGACCTCGTTGCCGTAGGGGGACTGCGCCAGGAGGCTGGCGGCGCAGAGGGAGATGGGGAGCGAGAGGGAGAGGAAGCGGTTCATCATGGGATCACCGTCGGGAACTGCCGCGGGCGACACACCCGCGTGCGGGGACGGTTACGTGTCCATGTCGCGGCGGTCACCGCAGCCCGGTGCGGGTCCGTGCGTGCTTCGCGATGGTCCGAATGGACCCCATCCATCACGGCTGCGATGGTTCCTGTTCGTCGTGGATCAGCGTCGATTCGGCGAATCGTCGTCGACGATCCGGATGGCGCCGGCCCGGACTCCGGGAGGGCTTGCCCCCGACATCGCTTTGGGCATGCTGCGCGCCATGGCCAAACCAAGGCGTCAACCGGATCACAGGCCGATCATGGCCGCGAAGGTTGCAGCGTTGAAGGAACTGAAGGCGCGGGCACCGCACCTCACCCAGAAGGACTGGGCCGCTTCGGCCAAGGTGAAGGAGAGCACGCTGTGCGACTATCTTGCGGGGAAACCGAAGCTGGCAATGAAGGACGAGGTCCTGCACGCGTTGGCAGCGGTCAAGGGAATGACAGCGAAGGAGTGGGAGGATCTCGTGGCCGCCAAGCTGGCTGGCCCGCCGGCACTGGGGTTCAAGGGCGAGCTGCTGCCGACGATGCTGGTGCCGGCCACCCCCGATGGCTTCCTGCTGAAGTACGCCGCCCAATCGCTCGCTGCCACGCGCAGCGAGGCGCTCAGCGACGCGGCAGCGGGCGACGGCCCGGTCAACATGGTGTTGCTGGTCCGCAGCCTGGACGCCCTGCGCACCAACCTCGTCACCACCCATGGTGGGTCGCCGGTGCACCCGCTGGTCACCACGCCGTTCACCTACGTCGGCGTCAGCTTCGCTCTCAGCCAGCAGGAGAAGCTGAAGGAGCAGGGTGGCAGTGGCCTGCTCGTGCTCGACGACTTCGCGATGGAGCGGATGCCGGCGACCTTCGCGGTGGTCGGTCGTGGGCGCGAGGAACAGCCGACGGCGGAGTCCATCTTCCATCGCGAAGTCCGGGAGCTCGGTGATCTGGAGGCGGCCAAGAACCTTGCCCGCCGGCTGGACGGCATGCGGATCCTCCACGATGCGCCGGCGGCGCGGTCGTTCCTCGCCTCGGCGTTCGCGCACATGCGGCGCCTGGGCGTGGCGTTGCCCAACTGCGAGTTGATCAAGATCCACGACGTGGCGAGCGCGCTGCAGATGCTGGACCTCGGGATCCTGCCTGCCGACTGCCTGCTGATGGCGTGGCACTCGCACGTCTGGGCGATCCGCGGTCGCCGCACCTCGACCCTGCAGATCCTGGTCAGCAACGATCCCGGGGCGCCGGCCGAGTTGATGCACATCCGCCCGTTCCGCGTCATCGTGACGCCGAAGGGACTGCTGTCGGTGGCGGAACTGGACATGGCGGCGCGCTGGCTCATCCACGTGTCGCGCAAGCTCAAGAGCCGCTGGCGGCTCCTGTTCCAGCAGTGCCTCAGCTTCCTGAACGAGGAGATGGGCCGCTATGGCGTGCCGGGCATCGCCTACTCGCCCGAGACCGTCGAGCGTCTCATCGACGAAGGGCTCCGGCTGCATCTGCCCGACGAGGCGCGCACCAACGGCAACAACGGGCAGGCGGCGCGGATGCCCCTGTTCGTCGACCTGACCGAGGAATGGGCGAAGCGTCTGGACCACCGCGGCGGTGAGGCCGGACCGGCCACCGCGCGCCACCTGGAACTCTGACGGAACGGCGTCTGGCTGCCTGCGCCCTGACGCCATGCGCATGGCCGCATCGGGTTGTGCTGTCGGCAACGGGTCGGGTTGACCGGCGGCATGGCTTCACGGAATGTTCCGCCGGTCGGGCCCCGGGTGGTCCGGGTCCCTTCCATCCGAAGGCAACCCATGCGCAACCTCGTCCTCCTGACCCTCTCCCTGGCCGCGCCCGCCGTGGCCCAGGACTTCATCCACTACCGCCTCGAAGAGGTCTGCGGCAACGAGGCGATCAACCTCGCCACCGGCGCTTCGGCGCTGCCGCAGAACGGCATCATCGAGAGCACCAGCGCGGCGCCGTTCCGCATCGCCGGCGCCCAGGGCGCGGGCCTCGCCGGCGGCAGTTCGGTGGCGCCTGCCTTCTACAACCGCATCCGCACCGGCTGGACGCCGAGCGCCCAGCCGTTCACCGGTGACCTGACCATGGCGGTGTTCCTGCGGCAGAGCGCCGCCGCGTCGGGCTTCTACATCTGGGGCAACAGCGGCGGGTTCCGCCTGTTCACCAACGGCATCGCCGGCCGCGGCCTCTACCAACGCACGATCCTGGCGAGCGGCGGCAACGGCATCAATGCGTCGGTCGCCAACGACATGTACCTGCCGGCCACCACCGTCGACTTCCAGAGCCTGGCTTCCGCCGGCTGGGTGCACGTCGCGATCGTGGTCAATGCCACTGCGCTGACCGCCGACTGGTACATCAACGGCGTCTCGGTGCTGACCCTGACCGGCGTCACCGGTGCGCAGATCAACGCCGCCGGCGAGTTCACCCTCGGCCAGTACAACACCAGCAACTCGGACTACGACTTCGACGAGTTCGTGATGAGCAACCGGGCCTTCTCGGCGGCCGAGATCCTGGGGTTGATGAACGCGCCGCGGGGGGGTTCCGGCCGGTTCACCTCGGGCATCTCCAGCCAGTGCGGCAGCGTCGGCCTCGGCAGCATCAACGGCGCGCCGAGCCTCGGCAATCTCAACCACTCCCTGCAGATCACGACCACGGTGCCGACCCACTTCTTCTCGCTGATGTTCGGCACCAACAAGTGCTCGCTGGGCGGCGTGTTCCAGCTGCCGCTCGATGCCGGTCAGCTGTCGCCCATCG
>CAZMGG010000042.1:0-41576 GCA_964565715.1 uncultured candidatus Brocadiaceae bacterium
TGTGCAACGCCCGGCGGATCCCGCTGCTGTTCCTGCAGAACATCACCGGCTTCATGGTGGGCCGGAAGTACGAGAACGGCGGCATCGCCCGGGACGGCGCCAAGATGGTGCAGGCGGTGGCGACGGCGACGGTGCCGAAGCTGACGGTCATCGTCGGCGGCTCGTTCGGCGCGGGCAACTACGGCATGTGCGGCCGCGCCTACCAGCCGCGCTTCCTGTTCATGTGGCCCAATGCGCGGATCTCGGTGATGGGCGGCGAGCAGGCGGCCAGCGTGCTGGCGCAGGTGAAGAAGGACCAGCTCGAGGAGAAGGGCCAGAAGCTGTCGGCGCAGGAGGAGCAGGAGATCCGGGCGCCGATCCTGGCCAAGTACGAGAGGGAGGGGCATCCGCTGTATGCGACGGCGCGTCTGTGGGACGACGGCGTGATCGATCCGCGGCAGACCCGCGACGTGCTGGGTCTGTGCCTGTCGGCGGCGCTGAACGCGCCGATCGCGGAGTGGCGCGCGCCGGTGTTCCGCATGTAGGCGCCGTTTGGCGGGCCGGGGCTTCCGGGGGCGGCCCTGGGTCGCGATGATGCGCCGTCCTGTCCCCTGGCCCCGGAGGAGTCATGCTCGCCAAGCTCGCGCTCGTCGGCGGTGTCGTCGCCGCCGTTTCGTCTGTTCTGTTCCCCGGCCCCTGGCGCAAGGTCTACCAGACCAGCTTCGAGCCGCCCCACGAGGTGCAGCCCGGTCCCGGCACCCTGCAGCACTGGGGGATGTTCGAGGAGATCGTCGACCCGCTCTACTACGCGACCGGTCTCGGCGCCGTGGAACGGTCCGACGAGCATCGCTCGCACGGTCGCCGCAGCCTGCGGGTCTGGCCGAACGCGGCGCAGGCCCTGGTCGGCGGTCAGGGCAAGAGCAACCACGTGATCGCGCAGCGGCGCATCCTCGAGGAGGGCGTCACCGGCCGATGGCTCTACGAGTTCGACTTCCTGGTGCCGGCCAGCACCGATCCGACCCAGGTCGGCCAGACCGGGCCCGAATGGAGCGTGCAGAGCACGCGCGAGGTGGCCCCCGGCGTGTGGCGCACGCACATCGTCGGCCTGCAGTACATCGCCAATCCCGACGCCGGCTTCTACAGCAACAAGTGGCAGATCTGGACCGAATCGGCGCCGGCGGCCAGCACCGCCGCCTGGCGTGTCGATCTGCTGCCCGAACTGAACGACGCATTGCACGCGGTCGTGCCCGGGCAGTGGTACTCGGTGGCGATGGAGGTGGACTTCACCACCAATCGCTACGTCGGCGTGCGCATCACCGGGCCGAACTTCGACGAGGACATCGATCTGAGCGACATCGTCATCGTGCCGGAGGTGAAGTTCGCCGAGGGCGCGCTGTGGATCTCGTGCGAGGCGGAGAACCAGTTCGTCGGCAACCAGCCGGTCGTGCGCCACCATCCGGTCCACTACGACCGGGTCACGCTGAGCCGGGCGCGGGATTGAGCCGGCGCCGGCTGGCGGCGGCGAGCGTCGGACGCCATGTTGTCCGGCGATGAACGCGCGGCTCGTGATCGGCCTGCTCCTGCTGGCGCTGCTCGGGCTCGGCGGCTGGTGGCTCCTGGCCGGCCCGCCGGCGCCGGTCATGCCGACGGTGCCGGACCCGCCGGCGGCGACGACGGCGCAGCTCACCGTGCGCCTGCTGGGGGGCGACGGCGCGGCGCGTCCCGGGCGCGCCACCGTCCGCTGCGGCGCGACGATCCTGCAGGCGCTGGCGGCGGCGGCGGCGCCTGCCGTCGAGGCGCGAGAAGGCGAGCTCCGGCTGGCGGTGCCCGAGGGCGGCTGGTCGGTGCTCCGCGCCGAGGATGACGCCGGCAGCGTGGCGGTGGCCCTGGTGCCGCCGTTCGAACGCCACCAGCAGGTCGACCTGCGGCTCGGGCCGGCGGCCAACGTGCTGCAGGCCCTGGTCCTCGGTCCCGACTGGCGCACGCCGCTGCCGGGCGCCCTGGTGCAGGTCGGTTTCGCGCCCGCCGGCAGGCCGCAGGAGGATCGCGGCCGCCACCGCGCCGACGGGCACGGCGTGCTGCGGCTCGCCGACCTGCCGCACGGCGTCGCGGTACTGCGGGTCGAGGGCTTCGAGCCCGGCGATGGACCGCCGCACGTGGCCCGCGTCGATGTCGGCGCCGCCGGGGCGCGGCGCGATGGCACCGCCGTGCTGGTGCGGCCGCCGGAACGGGCGCCGCTGCGGGTGATCGCGCTGGTGGACGAACGGCCCGCCGACGCGCCCGCCGCCCGGCTGGTGCTGCGCCAGGTCGACGGCGAGCCGGGCCGGCGCCACGAGCCCCGCGACATGCTGTTCCCGGGGGAGCAGGAGATCGTCTGGCTGCTGCCCGCGGGCGGCTACGAGCCGGTGGTGGTGCCGTTCGGCGAACTGGCGGTGCGCGGCGGCGACGGCCTGCTGCGGGCGCCGGCGCCAGCGCCCATCCGGATGCACTTCGCCGCCGTGCCGGAGCGGGCGCAGCTGCGTCTCGGTGGCGACGCGGCGTTCCCAGCCGACGTGCCGCTGCGCGTGCTGGCGCATCCGGCGGACAGCCTGTTCGGCGACGATCGCGAGGTCTACCTCGGCGCGCCGAGTTGGGCGCAGCCGGTGGGGTCGGTGCCGGTGCTGCCCGGGCCCGTCGATCTGGCGGTGCTCGGCCGCAGCGGCGTCTGGTGCACGCGGGCGCCGGTGACCCTGCGGCCAGGCGAGGTCGACGCGGAACTGGTGCCGGCGTGCTGGCTCACGGTGACCTGGGGCACATGGGATCCGCAGCAGGACGCCGGGGCGATGCTGGCGGTGAGCTGGGAGGGTGGCCTGCGCACGGTGGCATTGTCGCCGCGCCTGCTGCCGCCGGACGGCGTCGGCGGCTGGCCGCGCCCGGCGCTCGGCGCCGAGCTGGCGGTACCGCAGGGGCCGCTCACCGTCGAATGCCTGCGCGCCGGGGGCGAGCCGCTCTGGCGCCGCACGGTCGGGGCCTCAGCGGCGCACTTCACCCTGGCGGTCGAATGACGGCGCCGGGCGCGGCATGATGCGGCGATGAGCCTCCGCGTCGTCGCCAAGGTCGCCGGCCGCCCCGATCGCGTGCCGCAGCTCCACGCCCTGCTGGTCTCGCTGCTCGCGCCCACCCGCCGGGAGAAGGGCTGCATCCGCTACGAGCTGCTGCAGAATGCCGCCGATCCGACCGACTTCACCTTCGTCGAGGAATGGGCGGACCAGGCCGCCATCGATGCCCACATGGCCACGCCACACGTGCAGCACGTGCTGGCCAACGTCGGCGACCTGCTCACCGCGCCGCCGGACATCCGCACCTACCGGGCCGTGGCGCCGTGATCCGCCGCCGCTCCCGGCAGGCGGTGCATTGCGCCGGGGGCGGCCGCGCCCGACAGTTGGTCCGATGACCAGCGACGACGACGAACGCGCCCACGACGAACGGATCCGGCGGGACGTGCAGGAGCACGGCTGCCACATCGCGATCGTGCCGGGCAGCTCCCCGGGCACGACGTTCTGCGCCTTCACCGTGGGCCTGTGGCGGAACGGCCACCCGGAGGTGGTGGTGTTCGGGCTCGAGCAGGCTGCCGCCGAGGAGATCCTGGACCTGGTCCAGGAGGAGGTGGACGACGGCCAGCGCTTCGCCGCCGGCGAGCGGCGCGACGGCCTGCTGCACCAGTATCCGGTCACGTTCGGCGCCGTGACCCCGGACAAGGTGGCGGTGTTCGAGCCGGCGGTGCGCTTCCACGGCAACGCCGACTTCCCGATGCTGCAGCTGTTCTGGCCCGATCGGCAGGGCCGCTTCCCGTGGGACGCCGGCGTGCAGGAGCTGTGCCGGCGCAGCCAGCCCCTGCTGGCGCCCCGCGACGGCGGAAATGTTCCCGCCGGCGGCGGCGGGGCCTGACGAAGACGCCCCGGCCGGTTTCCATGGCCCGTCCCCCTCTTCCTTCGCCGGCTCGTCGGAGCCATGGGAGTCGTGAGCATGCGCCTGTCCCTCGCAACGATCCTGCTGTTGCCTGCCCTGCTGCCGGCCCAGATGCGGCCCGCACCGCCGCCGCCCAGGCCGGCCCCGATGCCGCCCGCCGCCATCCCGGTGGTCGCTCCGCCGGTGGATCACCCGGTCTACGGCGGCCAGCCGAACTTCCCGCGCGGCAACGGCCAGACGCCCACGCCGACGCCGCCGCCGTCGCCGAATCCCGGCAAGGGCCCGCGCAAGGGCGGCCCGGGCGGCCCCGCTGTTCCCGCTGCCCCCGGTGCCCCCGCGGTGCCGTCCGCGGAGGAGGAGGCCGCCAAGGCGTTCCTCGGCGAGCGCGTCGCCGGCCGCGACCTGAAGAAGCGGGTCAAGGAGGTGCGCGAGCTGGGCTGGGTCGAGGACCTCGACAAGGCGCGGGCGCGGGCTGCCGCCGCCGGCAAGCCGGTGTTCTGGGTGCAGGCGCTCGGCGACCTCGACGGGTTTGCTTGAAGCGCGGCCCAGAGCCTGCGGGGCGTGTCCCTGCCCAACGAAGAGGTGCTGCAGATCCTGGCCAGTGACTTCGTGGTCGGCTGGTCCAACATCGAGAAGGCCGAGCACGTCGGCCTGTCGCACGGCTACGCGCCGGCGCAGACCGCGGTCGGCACCACCAATGGCGCCGGCGGCCGCAACGTGCAGATCCTCATCCTGTCGCCGGACGGCGTCGTGCTGCACGCGCTGCCGGGCTTCTGGCACCCGGAGGATCTGGCCCACGAGCTGCGCTTCGCGAAGCTCGCGTACCGCCTGTGGCTCGACCCCGATCGCAGCCGCGAGGACAAGGAGATGATGCTGCGGCGGATGCACGAGCGCGAACTGCTGCGCCAGGACCCGGCCACGGTGGCTCGCAGCGACTGGCAGGGTTTCGACCGCTGGGAGGAGATCCGCCGCTGCCAGGAGTGGCCGCGCGACACCGTGCAGACCACGGCGGCGGGCTATCCGCTCAAGAACGAGAGGGGCCTCTACGAGCTGAAGCCGCTCAACGTGCTGGCCCGCGAGCGGATGATGGCGCAGCCGTTCCGTTCCATCGCCGACTTCGATCTGGAGGCCTTCGTCGACTACGGCCGCGCCTACTACGACAACAACCGCGGTGACCGCGGCAAGCCGTTCCCGCGCGCCGAGCGGCGCGCCCAGGAGCGCGAGAAGGAAGCGGCGAAGGAGAGGGAGCGGCAGGAGCGCGAGAAGGCCCGCGCCGAGGCCCGCCAGGGCTAGGCGCCCACGACCAGGTCCAGCGCGTTCGAGGTGACCAGCCCGAGCGCGTTGGCCTGAGGCGCCACCACGGCCCACTGCAGGGTGACCGCCGCGCCGAGCAGGGCCGGGTTCGGCGGCACAGCCAGCACCTGCCGCGCGAAGCCGCGCCCGTCGGTGACGTGGCCGAGGCTCGCCAGCGGCGCCACGTAGGCGCGGTTGCTGGGGGCGCCGAGCGGACCCAGATCCTGGTCCTGGGCCGTGCCCAGGGCCAGGAAGGCGAACTGGCCGGCGGGCCCGCCCTGCAGGTCCACGCGCATGCTGCCGCCGGGCCGCGGCCGCAAGCGGCTGCGGATCCGCGGGCGCGACCCCTGGGCCGTCGCGCCGCTGCCGCCCCGGTCCCGCACGATCGAGGCCGGCGGGGCGCCCACCAGCTCGTAGACCATGCCGTTCTCCATCGCCTCGTCGCGGCCGTCGCCGTCGATGTCGCCGAGGCCCCAGAACGGCCACTGCGGGAAGGTGCCGGCGAACGCCGTCTGCGTGCGGCCCGACCATGCGGCGCCGTTGGTGAACACGTCCATGGCGCCGTCGCCGTCCAGATCCATGGGCAGCGCGGCCCAGAACGGTCCCGGCCACACGATCTGGTTGGTGACCGCGTCGACGTAGTCGCCCAGCACGAGCAGTTCGTCCCGGCCGTCGCCGTTGGTGTCGTGCCCGGGCTGCGCGCCGCCCGACCCGCCGGTGATCTGCCGCTGCAGATCCGGGCCGGCCAGCACCACGTAGAACGTCTGCGCGTAGCTGTAGGTGGTGGTCATCAGGTCGGCGAAGCCGTCGCCGTCGACATCGCCGACGAACATCATGCGGTTGTTGCAGCAGGCGCTGTTGCCCACCTGGAACGTGCCGAGCAGCGAGCCGCCGCGTCCGGACAGCAGGTCGTAGTGGGCGCGGTCGGGCAGCGCGTCGCCGTAGAACACCAGCACATCGTCGGCGCCGTCGCCGTCGATGTCGGCCGCGCCCGCCACGCTCAGCACGTACGGGCTGCCGAACGCGAACAGCACGCGGCCATCGCGCCCCGACAGGAACTCGATGCGACCCGTGCTGCGCATGCAGTGGAACAGGTCGTCGCAGCCGTCGGCGTCGAGATCGGCGCGCAGACCGCCGAACGAGTCCTGCACCCCCAGGCGGGGCCGGATCAGCCGTGAGAAGGTCGTGCCGAGGCGACCGGAGCGTACCGTCCACGCGCCCGCCCATTCGAACACCAGGTCGCCGAAGCCGTCGTCGTCGACGTCGCCCGCCGGCTGCATGTTCAGGACCAGGTTCTGGCCCGTGGCGATCTGCCCCTGCGCCGCGAGGCCGCCGGCCAGCAGGGACAGGACCAGCGTCGTGGGCAGCGGGCGCATCCCGCCGATCATAGCTGGGTCGGCGCGCCCCGGCGGCCGAGCCAGACCAGCACCACGCAGAGCAGCAGGGCCAGCCCGCTCCAGACGAGGCCCTCGCCGAGCCCCGGCGTGAAGTAGGAGAAGCGCACCGTCACCGCCCCCGCCGGCAGCGGCACCACCCGCTGGCACAGGTTGCCGCGCAGGATCGGCACGATCGCATCGCCGATCCGGCAGGCCCAGCCCGGCAGCCACGTGTCGGCCAGCACCAGGAAGCCCGCCTCGCCGGCAGCCACCTCCAGCACCACGTTCTTGCCGTCGTCCACCACGAACCGCACGTCACGTTCGAGCCGGGCGCCCGGTGTGTAGTCGCGCAGCGCCGGCCCCGGCGCATCCACCAGCCGCGCCGTCTCGGCGGTCACCACCGCCGCCGCCCGCGGCTGCAGATCCGGCGCGATCACCGCCTGCAGCATCGCCGCCTCGTCGGCCACCACCCGCAGCGTCGGCACCGTCCAGGCCCGCGACAGCGCCGACGGCCGCTCGTACACGTAGAACGCGCCGCCCGGCCCGCGCAGCTCCGGCCCGACCTGCACGCCGGCGTGCCGCATCGGCTCGATCGCCAGCACGTAGCGCAGCCCGATCACGTCGAACCACGGCAGCCGCAGCCGTTCGTCGTCGAGCAGACCGCCGGGCATGTAGTCGCGCACCATGAAGCGCTCGCCGTAGAGCCGCCGGAACGGCTCCGACGACCAGCGATCGACGAACGTGTAGAAGTGCAGGTCGCGGATGCCGTCCTGGGCCAGCGAGCCCGGCGGCAGGTGCATGGCGCGGCCGCGCGGATCGCCGCGCGCCACCAGGAAGCCGCCCTCCGCCGCCAGGCGGTCGCGCTCGCCGCGCAGGAAGCCGTGCACCGCCGAATCGTGCGGCACCGGCAGTTCCTTGCCGCGGTTCAGCCGATGGCCGTGGCAGCCCAGCTCCGCACCGGTGAGCAGCACGCCCAGCGCGCCGAGCACGGGCCCCAGCCGCCGGCGCCGCAGCGACAGCAGGACCAGCACCACGCCGCCGGCGCCGAGGGCCAGCCCCGCCCGCAGCAGGTTCTGGCGCAGCCGTTCCTGCGCCGGCCCCAGGTAGTCCTCGCCGCCGCTGCCGGTGAACTGGAACTGCCGCACCAGCTCCGGCGTGACCTGCTCGGGCCGCAGGTTGGGATCGATCTGCGGCGCCAGCTCACGGTAGTGGTCGGTGATCGTCGCCAGCCACGCCTCGGGGCCCCCCAGCGAGGCGCGTTGCCAGAAGCACGCGCCGGCGCCCAGCAGCGCCACCACGGCCAGCGCCCGCAGCACCACCGGCGACGCGCCCCGCGCGAGCTGCTGCGCGCCCAGCGCCGCCAGCAGCGCCACCAGCACGCACACCGGACCCATGTAGCGATACGGAGGCACGCCGCCCACCACCGGCAGCCCGTAGAAGTGCGACAACGGCCCCACGCCCATGGCCAGCGCCACCAGCAGCGCCAGCGTTCCCGCGCACAGGAACCGCCAGCGCGGCCCCCGGTGCAGCAGTCCCACCAGGGCCAGCAGCAGCGGCAGCGTGCCGGCGAACAGCGCGTACTCGGTGAAGTTGTAGTTAGGCAGCAGCGGCGCGCCGGTGCCCCACTCGCGCCGCGAGAACAGGAGGAACGCCAGCGGGGAGCTGGCGCCGGGCACCGCGCGGTCGCTGGGATGCGAGAACGCGTCGGGCAGGAGCCACCCCAGCAGCCCCATCGGATCGAACGCGAACCGGCTCTGGCTCGGCAGGCTCGGCGCCGGCGGCCGGTTCGACACCGGGAAGAACTCGAGCTGCTGGACGAGCTGCACCATCGCCAGCCCGAGCCCCAGCCCGAGGCCCAGCGCGAACCAGCCGCAAAGCCCGAGCGCCGCACGCCCGTCCTGCCGCCACGCCCGCAGCACCAGCAGCAGCGCGAAACCGCCCACCAGCAGCGACACCGGCACCTGGAACGGCGGGAAGCCCGCGGTCCAGCACAGGCCCATCAGCACCGCCAGCGCCACGGTCGGCCGCGCCCGCGCGCGGCCGTTCCGGCGCGCGATCGAGAGGCACGCCCACAGCATGCCGGGCAGCAGCGCCAGCGGTTCCATGCGCATGTACCAGTGGCCGTTGGCGGTGAGCGTGCCCGACAGCGCGAACGCGACGCCGCCGAACAGCGCCGGTCCGCGTTCGAGCCCCAGCGCGCGCAGCAGCCCGTACATCAGCGTGCCGGCCAGCGCGAACATCAGCCACGTCAGGTAGAGCAGTCCGTCGCCGGGATCGTCGAACAGCAGCGCCGGCCAGTGCAGCGGGTTGAGCAGCCCGAGGTGACCGTGCGCGGTGAGCGGCGCGCCGAGCCGCACGTAGGGATCCCAGTGCGGGTACTGCCCGCGCTGCAGCGCCTGCCGCGCCAGCGTCAGCTCCGGCACGAACCAGATCGGCGGCTCCGTGGCGTCGTAGTTGGAGCCCTCGCGCAACGCTGTGACCTGACCGGCATCCAGCGTCGTGGCCACCGGCGGGAACTCGGCGAGGTCGTAGGGCAGGTAGTGCCGGCCGCCGAAGAAGCAGTCGCCGAGCAGCAGAACCGGCAGCAGCAGGAGCAGCAGCACGGCCGGCAGGTCGCCCGCGGCGCGGGGCTGGGTCGGGGGCGGGGCGTCGGTCACGGCTGCAGAAGGCTACCTTGGCGGATGCGGTGGGCCGACGGTCTGCCGGTCCGGCGAAGGGATGGGTCCCAGGTCGAGCCCAAGACGTAAGATGTTATCGGTAATACACTTGCGACGATTCGTGCAGAATGAAGATCGAATCTTCCACCTGCACGCCGGGTGGTCCGAGGTCCGACAGGGCGTGCGGGCGATGATGCGACCCCATGACCCGCTACGTCGACGGATTCGTCCTGCCCATCGCCAAGGACCGCGTGCCGGACTACCGCACCATCGCCCAGAAGGCTGCCCGCATCTGGAAGGATCACGGCGCCCTCGACTACTGGGAGTGCGTCGGCGACGACCTCGCGACCGAGTGCTCGCGCACCTTCACGGACATGGCCGGTGCGGGCCCCGACGAGACGGTGGTCTTCGCCTGGGTCGTGTTCGCCTCGCGGGCGGCTCGCGACGCGGCCAACGAGAAGATCATGGCGGATCCGCGCATGGCGGAACTGCTCGACCCGGAGCGGCCGATCTTCGACGTGCAGCGCATGGCGCACGGCGGTTTCACCGAACTGGTCCACGGCTGAGCCGAGGGTCGCCGCAGATCGGCAGCGCCACTGCCGATCCGTGCGCCCCCGCTCGATCTTAATTGATCGGGACCATCTTAATAGCAGCGTCATGCGCATTGTGGAACGGCAGGGGCCCCGGTAGTAGGTGAGCCCGCGCGGCCCGGGGTCGCCGGGCCGGCTCGGTTCGTTCTCCTTTCCATGTCGGGGAAAACCATGCTTCCATCCGTCTGGCGGCTCGTCCCGCCCGTCTCCTGCCCGCGTCTGGCCGGCCTCGTGCTGGTCCTCGCCGCGCCGCTGCTGGCGCAGAACACCAACAACAACGGTCTCCAGGGTGACCCGTCGATCCTGACCCCTGGTGGCTGGATCTCGCCGGCGGCGCCGCCGGACAACCCGCAGCCGGTCCCGCCCGATCCCTACCTCGACGACCGCATCCAGCTCGGCAAGGCGCTGTTCTGGGACGAGCAGGTCTCGACCAGCAACACCATGGCCTGCGCCACCTGCCACATCCCCGGGCAGGGCGGCGTCGATCCCCGGCCGGCGGGGCTCACGCTGAACAGCCTGCTGCAACCGGTGCTGGGCTCGTTCGGCGTGGTGCCGCAGTCCGACCCGGCGGGCACCATCGACTACGGGCTCACCGCGCCGCCCTCCAACCAGGAGACGCGCATGATCACCCAGATCCACGTCCCGACCATGATCGGCGCGTACATGTTCAACCACCAGTTCTGGGACATGCGCGCCGGTCCGGTCTTCAACTTCTCCGGCGGCGGCGTGCTGTTCCCGGACTGGGCCTCCCTCGAGAACCAGGCGGTGGGTCCGCCGACCTCCGACATCGAGATGGGCCACCAGAACGTGCAGTGGGCCACCGGCGTCATCGAGAACAAGCTCAATGACGCGGCCCCGCTGGCCTTGGTGCCACCGGCCTCGATCCCGGCCTCCATCCCGACGGCTTGGCTGAGCCTGCCCTACTCGAAGGTGTTCGACATCGTCTTCGCGCCCTCGGCGGTCCCGGCCATCGCCAACGCCAATGGCGTCACCCGCGAACGATTCGCCATGGCGCTGGCCGCCTACATGCGGACGCTGATCCCGGACCAGGCGCCGATCGACACCAACACCATGACCCGCCAGCAGCTGGTCGGGTTCGACGTGTTCGTGCACAGCGGCTGCGGCTCCTGCCACTCCGCGTCGGGCAATCCGGTCCTCGTCAACCGCACGGCGCCGTTCATCGGCACCCTGCAGGACCCCTGGGACAACTCCTTCTCCGACGGCCAGCAGCACGACATCTTCGGCGCCAATCCGGCCCGCAGCGTCGGCCGCGTCAAGACGCCGACCCTGCGCAACGTCGGCCTGCGCGGTCGCTACTTCCACGACGGCCACGGCCGCATCGTCGGCGGCGTGCCGATGAACTCCATCGCCGACGTGGTCGACTTCTACGACATCGACCAGGACCCGGCCAATGGCGGCCCGGGCTCGCCCTTCGAGCTGGTCAGCCCCGGCGGCTCCTCGACCCTGACGCCGTTCGAGCGCGCCTGCGTCATCGACTTCCTGCAGAACGCCCTCACCGATCCGCGGGTGGCCGCCGGCGCGCCGCCCTTCGACCACCCGACGCTGTTCACGATGGTCCAGCCGTTCAACTCCAATCACAGCCAGGCGGCCACCCCGGCGGCCCCGGGCTGGCAGCCGCTGATGATCGCCGACGTGCCCGCCCTGGTGGAGCCGTTCGGCGGCCCCGGCTGGTGGAAGGTCGGCGTCGGCAGCACCGGCGGCGGCGTCGGCGGCCCGATCATCCCGCCCGGCAGCTGCGCGACGCTCTGGATGGACAACACCGACTCCAATCCGGCGCCCTTCTACCTGCCCTATCCGGTCCTGCTGACGACGTTGTGGACCACGCCCGAGGGCTTCGCGACCGCCCACGTCCCGGTGGTGCTGACGCCCTCGATGATCGGCACCACCGCCTTCCTGCAATGGGTGGTGACCGACCGCAACACCGGCGACATCGGCTACTCGGAGTCGGCCTGGTTCACGGTGCTCTGAGCGGGATTGCGACAGGACGCTTCCCGGCCGGCATTCCCGCCGGCCGGGTCGGTGGCAGCCGCGGCCCCTTCACTCCGGCGCCGCCTGCCGCAGCGTCTGGACCAGCCGGTCCACCGCCTGCTGCAGGGCTCCGCCGCTGCCGCGGCGGTCGTCGGCCAGCATGACGACGTAGACCACGGGCCCGCTCCTGGTCGGCCACCAGCCCGATGCGACCCGCGTCACCGGCGTGCTGTCCAATGAGCCGCCCTTCTGGAAGCCGTCGCCGCTCCGCAGGATCGCCCGCGCGCCAAGGAGTGCTGCCCCGTCGAGCCCGGCGGCGGTGCCGGCGGCGATCTGGCCCAGCACCAGCGCCAGGGCCCGGGCGCTGGCCTCGTTGTCGCCGTTCGCGGTGCGGTCGGCCAGCATGTAGCGACGCACCGCCAGCTCGCGGAACGCGGCGCCGCGGCCGTGCAGACGTTCGCCGAGCGCCGTGGGGCCGCCGAACCGCGCGGTGACGAGATTGGCGGCGATGTTGTAGGTGGCGTTGTCGACGCCGGTGCCGCGGATCATGGCCTCGGCGATGCGCCGCACGGTGGCCGTGCCGAGATCGCGCAGCGCGGTCGCTCTGGCTTCGGGTGTGAAGTGGGCGACGGCGGGATGGGTGGGGTCGGCGAGGATCGCGCTGGCGCCGGGGAACGGGGCGTCGAGGTCGTCGCGGTGCGCGGTGAACAGCTCCAGGAGATACGCGGTCTTGATGGCGCTGGCGCTCGGCATCGGTCGGTCGGCCTCGCGCGCGAACGCGTTGTCACCGTCGGCCGGGCCGAGCCAGAGGGCCGCGCGGGCCGTCGGCACCTCGGCCAGGATCGCCGTGACCTGGGCCTCGAGGGCGGCGGGAGTGGAGCGGAGCGGGAGCGGCGCTGGAGCGGCGGCGCAGCCGGCGGTCAGCAGGACGAGGAGCGGCCGGAGTCGGGCGTGGCGCATGGTGGGAGTCTGGAGTGATCTCGATGGATGCTGCCGCAGAGGTGTGTGTGGGTTTGCTGCACCGCCGTCGCGAGCAGTTCCAGGCCAGGTTTAGGCTCGGCGGCCGACGCATCACGGCAACAGGACCAGGAGTACATTCGTCCGCGCAACATCTGCCTATACGGGCGCTTCAGGCTTTCGTGTGGGTAGAACGGGGGCCCCGGCCGCCCGTCGGCGATCCTCCCAGGCCCACGACGCTGGCTCGAAGGGCCCTGCCGCGAGGGCGCCTGTGCCACATCGCCGGGAAACCCCGAGAACCGGCCCGAAACGGCCAGGCGGAGAGTCTTCGGGAAAGGGGAAGAGGAGGGAAGAGGAGGCGGGTCCCCCAGCGGCAGGGGGAACCCGAAGGTGGGGTTCCCCCGAGAGCGGTCCCCCCGACCGGGCGCTCCTGGGCAACCCACTCGACTTCCTGAAGACCCCCCATACGATTCCCTGATGACCGGTTGTGCTCAATACCCCGCGGCGCTACCGTCCCACTCCTGCTGTGGGCGGCTGCCGGCGGGGTTTGACCAGAGGAGCCTTGGAATGGCGCGGAAACCATGGAACTCGGATATCAGCCCAGAGCGTCCTGCCTCGGAGCCTCGGAACCTCGGAGCCTCGGAGCGGACCGACGCCCAACTGATCGCTGCAGCGCAAGCGGGCGATTCTGGCGCCTTCGCCATCCTCTACAACCGGCATGCGGATTGGACTTCGCGCCTCGCAACCCACTGGATACACCGGCAGGACGCGGCCGACATCATGCAGGATGCATTCATGTGGGTCTTGCTGAGGATGCCGAACCTTCAACTACGTTCGCGTTTCAGGACCGTCCTGTTCCAGGTCGTTCGCAACCTATGCCGTGGTGTTAGGCGCCGGCGCATGCTTCGGCAGGCAGCCAAGAACCTGTCGGAGCTGGCTGATCAGGGCCAGGAACCGGGTCGGCACGACGACTTGACCTTCGCGTTGATGGGGCTGCCACCGGAGCAACGCGACGTAGTGACGTTGCACTACATCGACGGGTTGACATTGGTGCAAGTTGCCGCCAGGCAGCATGTTCCGCTGGGAACCGTCAAGTCGAGGCTCAACCAGTCCCTCCGGGCACTGCATGCCGACCCGCGCTCCCGTAGGTACTTCCTACCCTGATAGATTTTTCTGTTCTGGCCGAACCGCGCGATCCATTCCTGGATGAATGATGCATGAGTACACTCCGCTACCAATGCACGCGCCCCAACCCGAGCTACTCCCAGCTACCCAATGGAGTCCCTGATGTCGTGTCGTGCTGTCGCCGTCGCCAAGTCCTTGGCTGGTCTCCTATTCGTTGCGAGCGTAGGATTTGCAGCGCTTGAACCGCCGCCCACGGGCTGTAGGCTCAAGGTAACGAACAGCGGGTCGGAAAACGAGCCCAACTACGCAACGAGTGCATGCGAAGGGGAATGCGTGGCCCCGCAAGCCGACCCATGCACCACAAAGGTCTTCATCGGGGAATACGTCAAGTTCTACTGCTTGTGCAGTGGGAACTATATTGCCCCAGGTTCGACCCAGGGATGCTACGATGAATTCACGAACCAGTCGGGTCAATGGCGCATCATCTGCTTCAAGCGCTCCTGTGTTGCGGAGTGCCTTGAGGCTAGTCTGCCCGGAGGTGGCGAATCGGTTTGGGCGTGTACTTGTCCTGATGCCTGATGAAGGACCTTGTCCATGACGCGGCGAACATGGCTATGGCCGTGTTGTCCATTGAAGATGTATGGCCGGGGAGTGTGAGGGCCGTGGCTCAACCATCCGGAAGCCGTCAGTAGCCATACTAGACTAGAGACATGCAGAGAAGAAGAAGCGCCGTGGTTGGACCACTCGCCGGGGCCATCGCGCTTGGCGTCCTTGCGATCTGTTTCATCGCCAGTCAGCATGGCGAACCCGAAGCTGCGCCTGACGTGGCAGGTCAGAGTCTTCCAAGAGCCGCAGCGAGGCAAGGGCGTGTGACCGATTCGGAGATGGTCAGGGCTGCCATCGACGCGCCGTCTATCGGCAATATTCGAGTTCGAGTCGTGTCGGAGACGGGCCTGTCGCTGGCGCGCGTCCAGCTCGCTACTCGGAGGGCGTCTCAGCCGCTCGAGCGAGTCTACAGGCACTCCTCAGCTACCATTCTCGGATTCACAACGACGTTGGGCTTTCTCGATGTCGCGCGTGCCGATGTCATCGGCTCTGTAGTAACGGCATGGTCTCCTGGTTATCAAGTCACAGAAGTTGTGATCCCCGAGAGCTACGCCGAGACCCAACTGCAGTTGAGCCTTCTGAAGGGCGGTAGGCTCTCGGTTGTTTGCAAGCAAAGGGATGGGACGCCGCTGGCGGATGTCGAGTTGTCCTTGTCAAGATCTCCCCTTGATCATGGACGACGTGCTATCCCTGAGTTTCGCGACCTAAGACCTTGTGGTGATGCGGATGTGGCTGTCTACTCCGAAGTCACAGGCCTGGACGGTGCGGCCCATTTCGATGGATTGCCATCAGGCGAGCTATTTCTACAGCCATACCATCATAGCTGTGTTGTTGTGGAAGGACTGCCGGAGGGTGTTTCCAGATTGGATCCGCAGCACCACGAGGTGGTCAATCTCGTCTTCGACCCTGTCTATTGTGCCATAGCGGTTATCGCCAATGATTCGCTGCTGGCTTGGGGTGCCTCTTGCCCAGACGGCATGCTTCTGCGACCTGATCTTGTTGATCGACTGAGACCGATCAGGGTTCGGTGGGAGAGTGCTTACGACCATCCCGTAATATGCGTGGCAGGCGTGGCCCGGTTCGATGGTGCGAGATACATCCCTCCGGCTGCGTCGGCCTTGGTTGACTTGTTCACCGTCGAACGCGGATGGTCGCAGGTCTCGGCTCCGATCTGGCCATTGTCTCCGGCTACGACCCCGGATGTCCTGACTCTAGGTGGCGATGTCGGCCGCGTGCGCGCGACCGATATCAGCTTCTGCCTGGTCACTCCGTCGGGACGGGAAATCGAGTGTTTGGAGGGCATCACAGTCAAGCCCTTGCGGGAAGATGGAGCACGCTCATTCTTGGACATCAATGTTTCGCGGCGTGCATCTCGGATGTTGCCCGTGGGGCGGTACGAGGTAGGCTCAGCGCAACCTGTGCTCAACAGGGCCTTGGATGGGCTGGTATTGGACATAGGCAACGAGGAGAGGGTGAGGATTCCGGTCCCCCTGGAGGTCTCGCCCTGTTGCTTGGTATTCAAGCTGGACAGTGGGCTGGAGATTGATGCTGCCAAGCTGACGCTCACAGCGCACGGCAAGTCCTACCAAGTTGTCATGACACAAGGTCTTGCTGGTCGGGTGCTCCACCTGCCCGTCGGAGAACTGACGGTGGATGTGATCGCGCGGACAGGAGGGCGGCTCAGAACTACGATACATGTTCCGATCAGCGATCGCGTTGTGCGCATCGATGCTGGAGTCGTCAAACAATGAAGCGATCGCCTTTGTTGAGGCTGGCCTGCGTCTGCATGCTGTCGTTGATCCTGGTGTTGACAGGGATGGCAAAGCTGAGATCGGGATACAGTCTGCAATACTGGCTGTCCCGCGATCTGTACTACATGATAGCCATCTTTGAACTTGCAGCAGCAGTCGCAATCTGGACCTCTTTTTCTAGGTTCGTTGCGGTGCTACTGGTCGTCGTGCTGCTTGCAGTGAGTGTCGGCTATTGGTGGTCCCGCGTGCATTGGAGTTGTGGGTGTTTTGGCGATTGGCCCGTAAGCCGGAGGCAGCACTTGATGCTGACCGCGATCATGGGACTTTGTGCGCTACGACTGACCGGACTTCCGCGCGCCGGCACCCAGTCGCCTGTCGCCCCAGTCGCCCCTACAGCCGATGGCTGACGGGGCGCCAGCGCAGGTTGCCGAGCGCCACCGCGCCGACGATCAGCACGCCCCCGAGGATCGCCAGCGTGCCCGGCCGTTCGCCGTGGGCGAGATACGCCCACACCGGGTTCAGCGCCGGTTCGATCGCCAGTAGCAGCGAGGCCTGCAATGCCGGCACCCGGCCGATCGCATACATCAACAACACGTACGGCAGCCCCATCTGGAACACGCCCAGCGCCGCCACCTGCAGCCAGTCCGCCACGGCGCCGTCCACCGGGACGCCGTCGGCCAGCGGCAGCGCGATCACCGCCGCCAGCACGCTGCCCCAGGCCACCACCGCCGCCTGCTCGCCGGATTGCCGCTGGCCGAGCCAGCGGAAGCCCAGCAGCAGCAGCCCGTAGCTCAGCCCCGACGCCAGCGCGAGCAGATCGCCCAGCCGCGGATCGGTGGCCGTCGCGCTGCTGGCCGCGGGCTCCAGGAAGAACAACGTCATCCCGCCGGCGATGCCGAGCAGCACCAGCAGATCGCGCCGGCGCGGCCGTTCGCCGAGGAACAGCGGCGCCAGGACCATCACCCAGAACGGCGCGGTGGCCTGCAGGAAGATCGCGTTGGCGGCGGTGGTGAGCTTGTTGGCGAGCACGAACAGCAGGGTGGCGCCGCAGAAGGGCAGCAGTAGCAGGGCGGCGCGGGGATTGAGACGGCGGCTCTGCGGCAGCAGCAGGAGGATCACCAGCGCGACCACCGCGGCGCGCAGGCCGGCGATGTGCAGGGCGGAGAAGGCGCAGCCCTTGATGATGGCGCCGCCGCTGGAGAACAGGGCGCCGGCCAGCAGGAGGCGCAGCTCGGGTCGCATGGGGCCCGGCATCATGCCGGGCGCGGGAGGCGGATTCTGCGGCCTGGATTCCGGGCGGAGGCCCGATAGACCTGGGCGGCGACGATGAGCTACCAGACCCTGGAGGTGCGCCGGGACGGCGCGGTCCTGCACGTGCTGCTGAACCGGCCGGACGTGCGCAATGCGTTCAACGGCACCGTGGTGAAGGAGCTGCGGGCGGCGTTCGATCTGGCGGACGGCGACGCGGCGGTGCGGGTGGTGGTGCTGGGCGGCAACGGCAAGTCGTTCAGCGCCGGCGCCGACCTGGGCTGGATGCAGGAGCAGGCCGCGCTGCCCGAGGCGGACAACCGGCGGGGCGCCGAGGCGATGGCGCGGATGTTCCTCAGCATCGCCCGGTGTCGGAAGCCGGTGGTGGGGCGCATCCACGGCCACGCGCTGGGCGGCGGCAGCGGGCTGACCGCGGCGGTGGACGTGGCGTTCTGCACAGACGACTGCGTGTTCGGGCTCACCGAGGTGAAGCTGGGCATCGTGCCGGCGGTGATCTCGCCGTTCGTGCTGCAGAAGATCGGCGTGGCGAAGGCGCGGGCGCTGTTCCTGAGCGGCGAGCGGTTCGACGGCCGCGAGGCCGAACGGATCGGGCTGGTGCATCGGGCGGTGCCGGCGGCGGAGCTGGACGCGGCGGTGCAGCGGACGGTGGGCGAACTGCTGACCGCGGGACCGATGGCGGTGGCGAGCGCCAAGGAACTGATCCGGCGGGTGGCGGCGCTGAGCCTGGAGGAGGCGATCCCGGTGACCAGCGAGTGGATCGCCACGCTGCGGGCGACGCCGGAGGCCAGGGAGGGCATGGCGGCATTCCTGGAGAAGCGGCAGCCCGGGTGGGTGTCGTGAGGGCGGCGCTGGCGGCGGTGGTGCTGCTGGCGGGTTGCGCCGGCGAGCCCGGGGTGACCGAGGGCGGGCGGGCGCGGCCGGCGCCGGTGGCGGCGCCGGCGCGGGATGCCGGCGAACGGCGCGCCGATGCGCTGCTGGAACGGGCGCTGATCGACGAGGGCGCGTTCGGCTTCCTGCGGCGGCTGCTGGCGGCGGCGCCGAACCGGCTGTCGGGCTCGGCGGGGGCCGACGCGGCGGTGGCGCACTGTCTGCAGGAGATGCGGACGATGGGCCTCGCCAACGTGCGGGCGGAACCGGTGACGGTGCCGAGGTGGGTGCGCGGCGCGAAGGAGGCGTGCACGGTGGTGGCGGCGGCCGAGGGCGTGGGGCGGGAACTGGCCGTGTGCGCGCTCGGCAACAGCATCGGCACGGAGGTCGAGGGGGTGACCGCCGAGGTGGTGGAGGTGCGGTCGTTCGAGGAGCTGGCGGCGCTGGGCGAGGCCGCGCGCGGCAGGATCGTGTTCTTCAACCGGCCGATGCCCCGCGCGTTCCGGCGGACGTTCCAGGCCTACGGCAGCGCGGCGCCGCAGCGTTCCGACGGGCCGGCGGCGGCGGCGGCGGTGGGGGCGGTGGCGGCGCTGGTGCGTTCGCTGACGACGTCGATCGATCGCTGGCCGCACACCGGCAGCCTGAGCTACCGGGAAGGCGTGCCTGTGATCCCGGCCCAGGCGGTGTGCACCGAGGACGCCGAGTGGCTCTCGGCGGCGCTGCGACAGGGGCCGGTGCGGCTGCGGCTGTGGCAGGACTGCCGCATGGAGGGCGACGTGCCGTCGGCCAACGTGGTGGGCGAGATCATTGGCGGCGAACGGCCGGACGAGATCGTGCTGCTGGGCGCGCACCTGGATGCGTGGGACCTGGGCCACGGCGCCCACGACGATGGTGCCGGCTGCGCGCACGTGCTGGAGGCGATGCGGCTGCTGAGCAGCGGCGGCGATCGGCCGCGGCGGACGATCCGGGCGGTGCTGTTCATGAACGAGGAGAACGGGCTGCGCGGGGCCTTGGACTACGAGGCGTTGCATCGCGACGCGCTGCGGCGGGGCAGCCACGTGGCGGCGTTCGAGACCGATTCGGGCGGGTTCGCGCCGGAGGCGTTCACCTGCAGCCTGCGCGGCGCGGAGCTGGCGGCGATGCGGCAGCGCCTCTCGCCGCTGGAACGGCTGGGGATGGCGCCGCTGGTGGAGGGCGGCGGCGGCGGCGCCGACATCTCGGTGCTGCGGCCGCACGGCACGGTGCTGTTCGGGCTGATGGTGGCCTCGCACCGCTACTTCGACTTCCACCACACCGCGCAGGACCGGCTGGAGGCGGTGAATCCGCGCGAGCTGGCGGTGGGGGCGGCGGCGCTGGCGTTCGCAGCGCTGGCCGTGGCGGACGCTTAGGGTCAGCGACCGCGCAGGGTGTCGAGCGCCTTGTGCAGCACCGGATCGCGCTCGGCGAGGTCGGCGGCCGTGGTCCGGACCAGCACGTCGGGCGTGATGCCCTCGCCCTCGAAGCAGGAGCCGTCGGCGCGGAGCGCGCGCCAGCTCGGCAGGAAGACCTGCAGGTCGGTGGCGAGATCGACGGGCTGCGGATTGCCGGAGCTGCCGTAGGTGACGTCGCCGACCAGGATGCACTTGTCTGCCTGCTTCATCATCAGCAGGAACGCCTCGCAGGAGCTCATGTTGACCGGACCGCAGAGCACCGCCACCGGGATGTCGAAGCGGTCCGGCGGCGGGTTGCCGGTGACGACGCGCTGGGCCGGCGGCAGGAAGCCATCGGCGCGCTGCGGGTCGCGGACGGTGTGCTGGGCGTAGACCTTGCTGCCCTGGACGAACCAGGCGGCCAGGGAGCGGGCCAGCAGCTCGTTGCCGCCGCCGTTGGGCCGGACGTCGATCACCAGGCGTTTCACGCCGGCGAGGCCGCGCAGCGCCTCGATCGCCTGATCGAACAGCGCGCGCTGCTCGTTGGCGAAGCTGGCCACCAGCAGGTAGCCGATGTCGTCGTCGGTGCGGCCGACGAGGCAGAGGTCGTTGATCTTGCGCAGCTCCTTGAGGTGCCGGGGCAGCACCTGGGCGCGGAAGTTGGGCTCGGCGCGCCGGGTGTGGACCGGCAGGGTGGCATTGCGCCAGCGCAGCGTGAGGTGCGGGTCGCGCGACGGCTCGAGCAGCTCGGCGAGCAGCAGGGTCACCGCGGCGCCGCCCGGCGCCTGCAGGACGCGTTCCTGGTAGGTGTCGATGCGGTGCTGCCAGTCGACGCCGAGCCGGTCGCGGTAGGAGTAGCGGTCCTGCAGGGCGCGACCGAGCGCGCTGAGGACCTGGGCGCCGAGCGCACGGCGTTCCTCGGCGGTGGTCGCCTTCGGCGGCAGGGTGGCGAAGCGCCACGGCACCGTGTCGGCGAGCACGTGGCCCTGGCGGCTGCGGAAGCCGCGACCGCCGAGGCTGGCGATCTCCATGCTGTAGACGTGGTCGTGGGCCAGTTCGACGCGCAGCAGGAAGGTGCGCGGATCGTCCCAGGTGGTCTCCAGCACCCGCGGGAACGAGGGACCGCCGCCGAGCACGGAGTGGTTGCCGGTGTCCATCGAGCGGTCGAAGGCGATCTGCAGGTCGCGCACGCTCGGGTCGACCGACAGGCTGCCCGAGGGCGGGCTCAGCGACAGCACGCGCAGGGGCTCCTGCGAGCCTGGCGACGGCGCGAGCGACAGCAGGAACGGCAGCAGCAGGGCGCGCATGCTGGCAGTGTAGGCGGCGCCCGGAGCGTGGCTCACGACGTTCCTCCCGGTCGCGGGCCGCCGTAGCGCAGCAGTTCGTGGGCGTCGACGGCGGCAGCCAGCGCGGCCAGGCGGGTGCCGGGCAGGCCGGCGGCGGCGGCGCGGGCCAGGGACTCGCGCGGCGTCTCCCCGGGCAGCGGCCGCAGTCCCAGGCGGCGCAGCGCGATGCGGAGCTGGCGCACGACCCGCGGCTCCACCGGCCGACGCACGCGCCACCACGCGACCAGCAGGGCGAGGACCAGGGCCAGCAGCCACGGCTGTTGGCCGGGGATCGCCAGCAGCGCTGCCGGCACGCCGGCCAGCCATTCGAGCGCGGCGGTGCGCGCGCCCTGGTCGAAGCCGGTCACCTGCCGCCACAGGGCGGCCGCGTCGGCGACCAGGCGGTCCCACGTCGACTCGCCGGGCGGGGCGGCGGCGAGGTCGGCGGCGGGCGTCGGGTCCACCGTGACCCAGCCGCGGCCCGGCAGCAGGGCTTCGACCCAGGCGTGGGCGTGGCGGCGGCGGGCGATCAGTTCGCGGCCGGTGGGATCCCACTCGGCGGTCAGGTAGCCGGTGACCAGCCGGCACGGCACGCCGGCGCAGCGCAGCATCAGGGCCAGGGTCGTGGCGAAGTACTCGCAGTGGCCGCCGGCGCTGCCGGCCAGGAACTCGGCGATGCCGCGGGCGGCGCCCCGTTCGCCCGGCAGCGCGTAGCGGCGGTTCTGGCTGAGCCAGGCCCGGAACGCCTCGGTGACCTGGGCCTCGTCGGCGTGCGCCGGCAGCCGCGCCAGCAGCAGCCGGGCCAGGTCCTCGATCTCGCCCGGCAGCAGGTCGCCGTCGACGAAGGTGAGCCGCCGCAGCGCGCGCCGCTGGATCCGCGGCATCGTCCCCGGCAGCTCGGTGGTGGCCACCCGATAGAGCAGCGGGCCGGGGGCCTGCCCGCGCGGCGCGCTGAAGGTGAAGGTGCCGTCGGGGCGCGGCTTCCAGCGGCGCGCGGCCGGGCCCTCGGCGCCGTCGGCCGCGGCCACGTCGGCGGCGACGAGCGGCAGGAACACCCGCTGGCTGCGGGTGTCGCGCAGGACCACTTCCAGCAGCGCCGCGGGCGCCTGGCCGCTGGCGGCGCGCCGCCAGCCGTCGCCGTCGGCGGTCCAGCCCTGATCGAAGGTGGCGTCGCCGGGCGGACCCGGCGGCGGTTCCGGCACCCAGCCGCTGCGACGGAAGTCGACGAAGGTGGCGCCCCGCCAGTAGGTCGGCACCGTCGCCGGGTCGCCCTGCCGCACCAGCACCCGCAGCACCTCCTCGTCGCTCTGCGTCGTGCGCCCGGCCCGGTCGATGCGCACCTCCTCGGCGAAGCCGACCGCCACCTGGGTGCCGCCCAGGTCCATCCGCGACTCCAGCCAGCCCTCCCGTTCGAAGTCGCGGGGCCAGAACAGGAACACCGCGGTGGCGACGGCCAGCACCAGGATCGTGCGCGGCACCGAGTCGCGCAGCACCGCCCGGACCAGCCCGGGCGCCGGCGGCCTGCCGTCGCGCAGCACCGTCAGCAGCTGCAACGCCGGCAGCAGCAGGGCCGCATACGCCAGGAAGACCAGCGACCAGGCGCCGTCCTGGCAGAAGAACCCCGTCACGAACACGATCAGGAAGCTGTTGAAGAACAGCAGATCGGGCTTCTGCCGGCCGCCCGAGTTGTTCAGCACGTGCACCTGGCAGACCGCCGCCAGGGCGAGCCCGTCCTCCAGCATGTGCAGCAGTCCGGTGGTGAGCGCGTGGTGCACCAGCAGCAGCGACACGACGACGACGGCGCCGTTCCAGCCGAGCCGGTAGAGGAGGCCGTGCTGCAGCCGCTGCAGCAACGGCGACAGCACGGTGAGCGCGTAGAGCGGCAGCAGCCACTGCGCGCCGACGATGCCGGTCAGGTGCACGAACACCAGGTTCAGCAGCACCAGGGCCAGCACGAACGGCCGCAGCGCGTCAGGCATCGGCGGCCTCGGTGCGACGCAGCGGCAGCGGCAGGGCGCCCGGCAGCGCCGGCGGCGGCCCGTCGCCACCACCGAGCGGCCCGGCGTCGGCGAGCCAGCGCAGGGCCGCGGCGAACGGCGCGTGGTCGGGCCCGAAGGTCTGCTGCAGGCCCTGGCTCAGCAGGCGCAGCGGCGTCTTGTTGGCCTGGGCGCGCAGCACCAGGGCGGTGGCCTCGCCGAGGCCCTGCTCGAAGGCCTGGGCCGGCAGCCGCCGGTCGAGCACCAGGGCCAGCGTCTCGCCGGCCTCCCGGTCGTACTCGCGGACCACCGGCGTGCCGCGGCGGGCGGTGGCCTTCCAGTGCACCGCCCGGACGGCGTCGCCGGTCCGGTACTCGCGCAGGCCGACCACGACGAGGTCCTCGCCGCCCACCGCCGCACCGCAGAGCTCGGCGATGGCGGCCCGCGGCGTGGCTGTGCGTCCGAGCGGCGCCGGCCGCGGATGCACCACCAGCTCGCCGGCGAGCACCAGCCGCCGCCGGCACTCGCAGATGCCCAACGGATACCGCGAGACCAGCCGCGCGCCCTCGATCGCGTGCACGCCGCGGGGCAGATCCACGACCTCGCCGTCGGCCTCGCCGGTGCCGTACGGCCTGGCCAGCACCGCCGCGTTCCGCCAGCGGCCGGCCACCCGGAGCTGCAGCACGAGGTGCAGGCGCGGACGCCGGGCCCGCACCCGCAGCCGCACGGGATGCGGTTCGCCCGCGGCCGACGTTCCCGCCGTCAGCAGCTCCACCTGCACGCCCCGCAGGTTCTGCCAACACCAGAGCGGGCCGCACACCGCCAGAACGGCGAGGAAGGCGATCAGCAGGAAGAACAGGTTGGAGTACGGCGTGGCCAGGAACACCGTCAGCAGGGCAGCCATGAACAGGACGCCCTTGATGCCGAGCCTGGTGGGGTGCACCGTGCTCCTCCGCCTACAGCGGCACCTCGGTGCGCGCGACGATCTGCTGCAGCAGCACGTCGCCGCCGGCACCGCCCTGCAGCCAGATCCGGTGGCCGAGCACCGGCTGGTGGAGGGCCTTGAGGTCGTCCGGCAGCACGTAGCTCCGGCCGTACAGCACCGCTCGCGCCCGCGCCGCCCGCAGCCACAGCAATGCCGCCCGCGGGCTCAGGCCGAGCGTCACGTCCGGGTGACCGCGGGTGGCCGACACCACCCGGTAGCAGTACTCGGCCACCGCGTCGCTGACGGTGACGCGGCTGACCTGGTCGATGGTCCGCAGGAGCTGCTCGCGGCTCAGCACCGGCTGCAGGGCGGCGAGGCGCGACTCGGGATCGTCGCCGAGGTAGAGCCCGACCTCCTGGGCCGGATCCGGGTAGTCCAGCTCGACGCGGCAGAGGAAGCGGTCCAGCGCCGCCTCGGGCATCGGATAGGTGCCGTGGAACTCGATCGGATTGCGGGTGGCCAGCACCAGGAACGGCTGGCCGAGTTCCACCGTCCGGCCCTCCACCGACACGCGGCCGCCTTCCATCGCCTCCAGCAGGCACGACAGCGTGCGCGGGCTGGAGCGGTTGACCTCGTCGGCCAGCACGATGTTGGCGAACAACGGACCCTTGGCGAAGGTGAACTTGCCGGCGTCCTGGCGCCACACCGCGGTGCCGATGACATCGCTCGGCATCAGGTCGTTGGTGAACTGGATGCGCCGGAAGTCGCAGTCGACGCAGCGCGCCAGCGTGCGGGCCAGCAGGGTCTTGCCGACGCCGGGCACGCCCTCCAGAAGGACGTGGCCGTTGGCCAGGAGCGCGCACAGGATCGGCTCCAGCGCGGTCTCGGGCAGCGCCACGACCTGGCCGATGCGGTGGGCGAAGACGGACCGGAGCTGGTCCGGCGCGACGATTGGCTTGGCTTCGGTCGGCACGGTTGCGGCACCCTGAGGGTCGGGTCCTCATCGACCGGATCCGGGGTCCGGGGGCAGCGGCGCCGGAGCCGCCGGTGGCATCGGCGGCAGGGTGGAGTGGGGTGAGTGGGGTGAGGGTGAGTTGACACAGAGGGGGGGGGGGGGAGGTATCCTCTGCCCACCTGGAGGTGTGCATGTTCCGACGCGGGTATCTTGCAGTGGCCGGGATGGGCATCGCAGCGGGAGTGGCTGCTTGGTTGTGGTGGGCGCCCGGGGCAGCCAACGAGCCGCCGCCCCCCCAGGATGGCTCGTTGGAGTACGAGTCCTCCCGGCTGCGTGAGATCAAGAGCCGGCCCATGTTGGAGGGCCTGGGAGAGTACGACGGCACCGAGCGGCATGGTGCTGCAGACACCAGACACGCCGAGGTCGCTGCCTCGGACGCGACCCAGGACGCGATGAAGGATCCGGTCTGGCGCGACTATCCCACGATTGGTCTGGATGCTGCCGAGCTCATGCGCCGCTTCCGAGCTGCTCCTGCCACAATCCGGGCGAGCCAGTTGTTCAGGCATCCTGCCTTGAATGAGAAGGACCGGTACATTTCGGCCCCATTGCGATACGAGTTGGAATGCGTCCTGGCGGTTGTCCGACCCACGTTGCGTGATCTGGTCTCTGTGAAGTCTGCCGCCATGAAGAAGGAGATGGCCGCGGCTGTGCGTGACGGGAGAGCCGTGCCTGCTCGGACATTCAGGGATGTCGCCGGTAACCTGGTCATCCTGGAGGGCGAGCACATCCTGATAGAGAATGGCGTGGCCTTGTCAGCTTCGAGCAAGGACCTTCCGCTGACGACAGAGGTGATCGAGTATCAAGGATTCGTGGGCCTGACGCTGGGCACCTCGGTGTTGCACTGGTTCATGGTGCACGGGATGCTCGGTGAAGATGGCTACAGGAACAACATGTCTCTTCTGTTCGAGGGAAAGCCAAGCCAAAGGAGCAAATGACGATGCTTGTCAAGTCTGCTGTCTTTTTCCTGTTTGCCATCAGCGGCTTCTTCGCCACGGGTCAAGTGGAGTCGTACGTCGCAGAAGTCAGCAACTGCACTGCGATTGGGTGTCACTATGCCACGGTCTTGGGCGGGCAGTGTGGTTGTGCTTCCGTCGAGGTGTATCGCCTGACGAAGGTTGCCGGTGAGTGCGAGTGCTCGGGGTCGGTCTGTCAGATTGCGCAGAATGGCAACAAGTGTGAGGTGGTCGAAGTCTACACTGTGTCATCGGCCAACCACTGGATCCTCATTGATGGTGAGTGCTTCTATGAAGTCGGCTATGGCGCGAGTAGTGCCTCGGGCTGCGGTGATCTCGGTGAGGTTGTTGACATCGAGGTGTACGAGGGGCTGTGTGGCGGGTCACTGCTGTGCAGCTGCACATATCAGGCCAAGTGTTTCACGTGCTCAGAATTCAGCCCGAGCTGTCAGTCGCCATAGACGTTGTGTGCGCATCATCCGACCGATGCCGGCACCGAGGCGACCGAGCGGGCGCCGTTCGCCGACCTGAACTGTGGAACTTGGCCCTAGTCCTTGGCCGGACCGAGCAGCTGCCGGAAGCGCTCGTCGTCCTGCAGCGAGTCCAGGTCCGGTTCGCCCCGGGCGAGGTCGCGGAACTGCGGGTCGATGCCGCAGGCCACCGAGACCTCGTCCAGCGCGCGCTCGCGCTCGCCGGACAGGGCGAGGTAGCAGCCCAGGTTGAAGTGGCCGATCGCCGAGCGCGGCACCTTCTGCACCAGCCGTTCCATGCAGGCGATCGCGCCGGGCAGGTCGGCGATGCGCTTCTTGCACCAGGCCTCGGTCAGCTCGATCCACTCGGCGTCGTGCTTGAGCTGGCGCAGTTCGGCGAGGTCGGCCAGCGCCGCCGGATACTGCCGCTGCTCGATCAGGGCGCGGATGCGAAAGGCGAGGCCGGCGGAGCGGCCCTTCGGATCGGCCAGCAGCGGCGCCACGCGCTCGAGCGCCTTGTCGGGGCAGCGCAGGTCGAGCCAGCCATCGATCTCGAGCGCCAGGCGTTGCAGGGAAGCAGGGACGGGGATCACGCGACGCGGCAGTTTCCCGCGCCGTGGTTCGCGCCGCAACGGGGGTGGTCTAGGAGCGGACGCAGGTCTCGTGACCGCGGGCTGTGACCGGCACGATCGACACGACCTCGTCGGGGCCTTCCAGCAGTGCCGCCTCGTCGGCGAGGTTGACCGTCGGACACACGTGCGCCGGGATCAGGCGCAGCAGCGCGCCGAGCGGCGGCGCCTCGCCGGACTCCACCAGCAGCGGCAGGTGTTCCTCGCTCGGGCGCAGCGCGCGCAGCCCGGCCATTCCCTCGACGGTGGCGCAGGGATCGCCGCACGCCGCATCCAGGGCCTTGCTGCCGGCGTCCAGCGTGACGCGGTCGGCCGCCGGCCGGCTGACGACCCGGGCCTGCACCGTCACCGCCGCCTGGAAGCCCGGGATGCCCAGCGCCTCGCTGCGCCCATCCCAGTAGACGACGGTGCCCGGACTGACGCAGTGGTCGACGGTGCGGAACGGTTCGTAGGCGAGCGCCATCGGGAAGGTCGGCGTGCCGCTGGTGATCAGCTCGTGCGGCCGGTCGATGGTGCGCGACAGGGCCAGCAGGTCGGCGTAGAGCCCGCGGCAGGCGGCGACGCGGTCGTTGGGGTTCGGCTGGTACAGATGGCCGTCGTAGAAGTGCAGGCCGCGCAGGTCCGGGCCGGCGGCCGCCAGCACCGCCTGCACGCGGCTGCGGTCGGCGATGGGGATGCCGGTGCGGTGGTAGCCGGGATCCAGGTCGACGAACACGCCGAAGCCGCGGCGCCGCAGCTCGGCGGTGTGGGCCGGGTCCTCGCTCAGCATCGCGAAGCGATGCGGCCGGTGGGCCTTGGCCAGGGCCGCGAAGCGGTCCAGGTTGCTGCCGTGCTGCGCCATCGCCACCAGCACGTCGACCGGCTCGTCGCAGACCCGCAGCAGCACCTCCAGTTCGCGGGTGGTGGCGACCTTGAACTTGCGCACGCCGGCGGCGAACACCTCGCGCAACACCTCGGTCACCTTGGCGGTCTTCACGTGCGGCCGCCAGCGGCCGAGGTCCGTGCCCAGCAGCTCCCGCATGCGGCGGAGGTTGTGGCGCACGAGATCGAGGCGGATCAGGAGGGTCGGCGTCTGCAGCTCCGACGGGCGGCGCGGGGGGGCGGGCATCGACGGAGAGGATAGCGGCGGTCGGCGCCGTTCCCGCGGCTCAGCCGAGCAGGCGGTCCATGCGGCGGAGGATCTCGGCGATCGGCTGGTTGAGGCGATGGTCGCCGTCGGGCACGATCCAGAGCTCCTTGCGGGGCGCGGCGAGGCCGGCGAAGAGACCCTCGCTCAGGGTCGGGGGCACCACGTCGTCGCGGGCGCCGTGCACGACCAGCGTCGGCGCCGTGATGCGGCCCGGCAGGGCCGCCTCGTCCAGCCGGATCGCGTCGGCCAGCACGCGGGGATCGACGGTGAAGTGCGCCTCGCCGGCGCGCAGCCGGCCATCCCGGTCGAGGCGGCGTTCCATGCGCTGGAGGAAGCCGAGCGCAGGCGCCAGGAGGACGAGGCCGGCGACCAGGTCGGGGCGGCGGGTGGCGGTGAAGGCGGCGACCAGGCCGCCGAGGCTGGAGCCGAACAGGATCGCCCGGCCGGTGAGACCCAGCATGCGCTCGGCGTCGGCGATCAGTTCGCTGATGGTGGCGTGGCCGATCCGGCCGCCGGACTCGCCGTGGCCGCGGAAGTCGAAGCGGGCGAACGCCCGGCCGCGGGCGGCGGCGTGCCGGCGCAGGGCCTCGCTCTTCTCGCCCTGCCGCACCGAGCCGAGCCCGTGCAGGAACAGGTAGGCGGGCCCGTCACCGTCGTGCTGGTCGTAGCGGACCCGCAGGCCCGGCTCGGGCTCCAGGTCGCCGCTGCGGAACGGGGTCACGCGCCGGGCTACAGCACGCGCTCGATGGTCTCGATCCGCACCGGCAGCGGGCCGCCCGACGACGGGATCTGGACCTCCTCGCCGATCGCGTGGCCGAGCAGCTTCTGCGCCAGGGGCGCGCGGTAGTTGATGGTGTGGTCGTCGAGCGAGTCCCAGGGGCCGAGGATGGTCAGGTGGCGGCGGTTGCCGGTGTCCACCTCGACGAAGCCGACCTTCACGCCGGGCGCGACGACGCCCTCGGGCAGCTCCTGGTCCTCGATCAGGCGGGCGGCCTTGATCTCCTTGTCCATGATCGTCGCCCGCGAGGTCAGGTTGCGCTGCTCCTCCTGGGCGGACTCCCACTCGCTGTTCTCGCTCAGGTCGCCCAGCGACGCGGCGTCGCCGATCGCCTTCGAGTTGGCGGGGATCTTCTCCTCCACCAGCACGCGGTAGAGCTCCTTGACGTTCTTCAGGCCCTCGCGGCTGGTGTAGATCACCTCGTCGCGCTCCCAGTAGGGCTTCTCGGGCTTGGCGGTCAGCTCCGGGTGGCGGCGGGCGACGACGCGCAGCACGGTGTCGATGATCTCCTGGGGGAACTCCTCGCCGCCGCGCTCGGTGATGCCGAGGTAGGTGGCGAGATCGTCCTTCTCGATGTCCTCCATCGCCCGGTTGAGGAAGCCGCGCTTGCCGGCGAGCAGGCTGGCGACGCGGCTGAGCAGGCGGCCGTGGGTGTTGTTGCCGCGCTTGTCGGCGGTCAGCACCCGCGCCAGGTGCAGGCTGACGCGGCCCACCGACACCGGATCGGGGGCGCCGGCCTGGTCGGCGAAGGCGCCGTCGGCGTAGAGCCGGCACAGCAGGTAGGTCATCAGCGGGAAGCGGCGCGGGTACGGCGCGACCTTCTCCCAGGCGTCCAGCAGGCGCGGCTGCAGGCCGTGCTCGCCGAGCAGGTGGACCACCGACTCCAGCACCGAGTCGGGGAAGTCGAGCAGGCTGGCGATCACCGTCTCGGCCCAGCCCTCGCCGAGGGTCTCCGGCAGCAGGCGCACGGCGCGCTCCTTCGACTGCTGGGTGGCGATCTGGTCGAGGGCCTGGGGCTGCAGGGCGCCGTTCTCGTCGACGATCAGGGCGCGCAGCTCGTCGCAGTGCGAGGCGGGCGGCGTGCGGCCGTTCTCCTCCAGCAGCAGGATGCAGTCGAGCAGGTGGGCGTGGGCCACGTCCTTCTTCTCGATCGCGTTCTTGACCACCTCCTCGGCCAGGTCGAGCACCTGGGCCTGCACGTCGGGGTCCTCGCTGCGGGCGAGGTAGTCGCGCAGGACGCCGACCCGTTCGCCCAGGTTGAGGGCGTGGCGAAGGGCGGTGTTGGCCTCCTCGGCGATGCCGACCGGCTTGTCGCGCAGCACGAAGACCGGCCGCGTCGGCGTGCCCTCGACCTTCAGCCAGGGGTCCTTGGTGGCCGCCGACTTGGCCCGCTTCCAGAAGCTCGCCCACTGCTTCTCCGGCAGCACCGGCCCGCACAGCTCCTGCTTGAGCTGGGTGCTGGTGATCGTGCCGCGATACATCTTCGCGGCCTTGCGGATCAGGTGCGACGGCTCGTTCTCGGCCATCGCCGCCAGGGCGTCGGGCTGCAGCAGGCGCATGGCCCGGAGGTCGTCGGCGTCGAGCGGCTTGAAGGTGTCGAGCACGGTCTGCAGCGGGAACTCGCCGCGCCGGCCCGTGGCGAACACCACCGTGACCTCGCAGTCGGCGGCGGTGAAGCCCTCCACCACGCCCTCGCCCCAGCCCGCGGCGTGGTAGACCGCGTGGCGCGGCGTGAAGCGGCGCAGGCGGTCGAACTCGAGCAGGGTGGCGGAGTCGGTGGCCGCCGCCAGGCCCGAACGCTCGGCCAGCACGTCGAACCAGGCCTCGCCGGCGAAGCTCTGCTTCATCAGCTCGGCGAGCTGCGCCACCAGGGCGTCGCTGTGGGCGCCGCGGCGCAGCAGCGCCAGGGCCAGGTCGATCGCCGCCGGCTGCAGCCGGTTCGAGCTCAGCGCCTCGACCATCGTCGTGCACAGGCTGAGCGCCTTGCCGACCATGTCCTTGCCGCACAGCGCCTCCACCGTGGCGCGATATCGCGGCAGGTCTTCCGCCCGGGGGGCCTTGGCGGCCGCCGACCAGGCCTGCTCCAGGGTTTCGAGTTGCAGGGAACGCGCGAGGTGGAGGAGGTCTTGCACAGGTGGAGGCTGGGGTCCCAGGGGGGTCCGAGAGCGAAAAGGGCGGACGAGGATAGCGGCCCGCCCCCTCCGGAGCCAGGGTCCAGCGTGGTCCCTCGCCCCCCCGCCGCTACTCCGCCAGCCGGCTGATCAGGGCGTGCACCGCGGTGGTGCTGCAGGCCTCGTCGTAGGTGGCCAGGGCCACGTCGTCGAGGACCTCCTCCGAGGCCACCATGATCACGTAGAACTCCTGGCCATACTGGGCCCGGAAGGCCTCGACCTTCTTCAGCGACGGGCTGTCGGCGTGTTCGGCCGCCTCGACCACCACGCTCTTGCCCTCGCGGCCCCGACCCCGCAGCACGACCATCGGCGCGTAGGCGCCGACCTGCTTCTCGCCCAGGCGGACCTCGAAGCGGCGCGGCGCATGGCTGTGGGCCACGCCGGCGTTGGACAGCCGATCGCACAGGTTCTGCTCGAGCCGGCTGCCGAGCACGCGACCACCGCAGCGGCCGAAGCCGGCGCCGCCGCCGGCGCCCACCGCCATCAGCTTGTCGTCGTCGTCGATCACCGAGGTCAGCCGGGACGGCCGGGCCAGGGTGGCGGTGGCGGTCTTGACGGTCGGCTTGGGAGCGGTCTTGCCGGGGTTCTTGCCGGAACTGCCCGTGGTCTTGGCCTTGGGCTTCTTGCCGGACTTGGATGGGGTCTTGGATGCCATGGGAACAGGGGCGGGGCGCAGGCTGGGCGCCATCGTGGCGAGCCGGCGGGTGCGACGAGGTGAGCAGCAACTCCGCCCGGCTCTGGGTCTTGGGTTGGATCCCCCTCCGGGGGGTGTGAAGGAAGCGATCCTAGCGACCGCCGCCCGGTGCGAAAGGGGGGCAGGGTCCGCTGCGGAAGCTCCGCCAGCCTGCGCAATTGCAAGGGACCGTGGCCGGGGCCAGACTGCTGCCCGTCATGTCCGCCCGCCCCATCGTCACCCGCCCCCTCGCCGTGTTCCTGGTGGCGGTCGGCGTCGTGGTCGGGGTTTGCGCCCTCCCGCGCCTGCTCGGCGCCGACTGGCAGGCCAGCGTGCAGCGGCTCGCCGACGGCGACCTCGAGGGCTTCGAACGCAAGCACTTGTGGCAGCAGGTGCAGGAAGCCGGCGACGCAGCCCCGGCGGCGGACCGGATGCGCGTGCTGGCGGGCGCCATGGCGGCCGTGTGCCGGGGGGACGAGGCCGCCTACGGCCGGCTCACGGCCCGGCTGGGGCCAGGATCCGTCCCGATCGGAGTCGATGACGGTCCGGCGCTCGAAACGGCTGCGCTCGGCGAGCCGATGCTGGTCCTCTACCTGGGCGGCTGGCTGGCCGAGGCGCGCGGCGACCGGGCCGCGGCCGGCCTCGCCTACCGGCAGGTAGCGGCCGGCGCCGGGGCCTGGGGCCTGCCGTTCCTGGCCTCGCTGGCGCAGCAGGCGCTCGGTCGCATCGGCTGATCCACGCCGGTTCCGCTCAAGGCCCTGCGGGCCCCGCGCCGATCCCAGCCGTGACGCACCCCGACCGGGTGCGGTCGGCGAAATCATGGACGACACCCGGCTGGGAACCATCCTGCTGGAGAGCAGGGTCATCGCGGAGAGCGACCTCGAGAAGTGCCTGCAGATCCAGGCCCTGACCGGCGGCATGCGGCCGATCGGCCAGATCCTGGTGGAGCAGGGCCTGCTCGACCAGGCCACCCTCGAGCAGTTGCTCGAACTGCAGGAGAGCCGCCAGCGGCAGCGCCAGGCCACCGCCGAGCTGCCGCCGGGCAGCGACTTCCTGCGGGCGGCGGCGCAGGCCGGCGCCAACGAACTGGTGATCAGCGAGGGCCGGCCGCCGGCCATGCGGGTGGCGGCCGAATGGCGCAGCCTCGGCAGCGAGCCGCTGGCGGGGCCGGAGGTCTGGGACTTCGTGCGCTCCGAGATGGGCACCGAGGTGCTGGAGGACCTGGCCGATCGCCGGCACGTCAGCCGTGACTTCCTGCGGCCCGGCGTCGGCCGGGGCCGGATCACCGCCTTCCGCCAGTTCGACGGCGTCGCGGTGGTGGCGCGGCTGCATCCCGAACAGGTGCGGACGCCTGGCGAAGCCGGCCTGCCGCCGTCGGTGGTGGAACAGGTCCGCGCCGAGCGCGGGCTGGTGCTGCTGGTGGGGGAACGGGGCGGCGGCCTCACCGAGGCGTTCGCCGCCCTGCTGCACGAGGCCGCCCGCGATCCGTCGCGCTACGTGCTGTTGCTCGACGACAACCTCGAGTATCCGCTGCCCCAGGGCGGCGCCCTGGTCGTGCGGCGCCGGATCGGCGAGCACGTCGCCGACTACCCGACCGGGCTGCGCACGGCGGTGCGCGAGGACCCCGACGTGGTGTTCGTCGGCGACATCGGCCAGCCCGAGGCGTTCGACCTCGCCCTGCGCGCCGCCGAGGGCGGCCGGCTGGTGGTGGCGTGCCTGCGGGCGCCCGGCGTGGTCGGCGCCCTGCAGCGCGCCCTCAACCTGTATCCGAGCTACGACGTGCCGCGGGTCCGCACGACCCTGGCGTCGGTGCTCCGCTGCGTCCTGGTGAAGCACCTGCTGCCCGATCAGGCGCGGCAGGGCCAGGTGACGGCCACCGAGCTGCTGGTGGTGGACGAGCCGGTGCGCGACGTGATCCGCGGCGGCGACCTGCCGAACCTCAACCTGCTGATGCGGATGGAGAACTCGCGGTGCGGCCATTCCCTGGACCGGAGCCTGCTGGGGCTCCTGCAGCAGGGGAAGGTGCGCTTCGAAGAGGTGTTCGGCCGCGCCGAGGAGAAGGCGTGGATCCTGGAGCGCGTGCGCGGCAACAAGCAGTAGAGGCGATCATGGACAAGGCGGCACTGGAAGAACTGCTGGCGTCGATGTTGCGGGCCGGGGCGGCGTCCCTGCACCTGATCCCGGGCCGGGCGCCCTGCATCCGGGTGCAGCGGCGCTTCGTGCAGTCCGAGCACCTGCCGGTCACCAGCCGGGCGATCGAGGAGCTGGCCCGCGACTTCCTGTTCGAGGACCACCGCCGGCGGCTGCGCGAGCGCGGCCAGGTCGAGGTGCTCTATTCGTCGCGCAGCGGCCACCGCTTCCGCACGACGGTGATGCGGCAGGGCGACGGCGTCAACCTGCTGATGCGGCCGGTGCCGGCGCAGCCGCCGCAACTCGGCAAGCTCGAGCTGCCGCCGCAGCTTCCTGGCTTCACCCAGTTCCGTTCGGGGCTGGTGCTGGTGGCCGGCTTCTTCGGCTCGGGCAAGAGCACGACCCTTTCGGCGCTGGTCGACAAGATCAACCACGAGTCGCTGCGGCACGTCGAGACCATCGAGGACCCCATCGACTTCCTGCATCCGGTGGGCAGCGCGCTGCTGCACCAGCGTGAGGTCGGCGTCCACGTCGAGACCGCGGCCGAGGGCATCGTCCAGGCCGTCCGCCTCGGCGCCGACGTGATCATGGTGGGCGACCTGGGCGATGGCGCGACCCTGCTGGCGATCCTGGATGCGGTCGAGGCGGGCTGCCTCGTGCTGACCTCGATCGAGGCCAGTTCGGTGGTCTCGTCGCTCACCGAGACGCTGGCGCTGGTGCCCGCCGAAGACCGGCCGCGGGTGCGGGCCCGGCTGGCGTCGGCGCTGCGGGCGGTGGCCTCGCAGACCCTGCTGCAGCGCTCGCACCACAAGGGCCGCGTGCCGCTGGTGGAGATCCTGATCAACAACTCGGCGGTGCGCACCGCCGTGCGGGCCGGCCAGCTGCAGGACCTGCCGGCGATCATGCAGCGCTGCCGCGGGCTCGGCATGCAGACCACCGATCTGGCGCTGCGCGGGCTGCTCGCTCGCCACCTGATCACGCAGGACGAGGCGCTCTACCACGCCGTCGACCGCGACCAGGTGCTGGCCCGGACCAGCGGCCAGCCGCTCGCGCTGCCGGGCCGCTAGGGCCGGCTGCCCGCGTCCGGCCGTTGCCAAGGGCACCACGGGGCCGGATCCGGGGGTTTTCGAGCCGCGGGACGAGCGACGTAAGTAGCTGTAAATGATCGTCTTACGATCGCGACCCAAGAAACATCGGGGTTTTCGGGGCTTCTTCCTCTCAAGCCCCATGGCATCGATCCGAAGGATCATCCTGGCGGCCGGTGCTCGGGCACAGGGTCGCTGAAGTCGGCAATCGAAAAGGGGCAAAGGACATGGGTCTTCGTGTCAACACGAACATCACTTCGATCAACGCTCAGCGGAACACCTCGCAGGTGACCTCCCGGCTGAGCCGGAACTACCAGCGGCTCTCGACGGGCCTGCGCATCGCCAGCGCCGCGGACGACTCCGCCGGTCTGGCGATCTCCGAGCGGCTGCGTTCGCAGATCCGGTCACTCGGGCAGGCCTCGCGCAACGCCAACGACGGCATCTCCCTGGTGCAGGTCGGCGAGGGCGCGCTCAACGAGGTCAGCAACATCCTCGTCCGGCTGCGCGAACTCGCGATCCAGTCGGCCAACGGCTCGGCCTCCAACCAGGATCGGAACACGATCAAGGAGGAGTTCGACAGCCTGATCAACGAGGTCAACCGCATCGCGCAGTCGACCGAGTTCAACGGCGTGCGCCTGCTGGACGGCTCGTCGAGCACGGTGCTGTTCCAGGTCGGCATCAACAGCACGGCCAACGTCGACGTGCTCAACGTCTCGCTGACGCCGGCCCTGGCGACCACGCTGGGCCTGAACAGCATCGACGTCGGGTCGGGCGGCAGCACCTCGACGGCGATCGCCGCGATCGACACGGCGATCAACCAGGTGTCGTCGCTGCGCGGCCGGTTCGGCGCGCTGCAGAACCGGTTGCAGTCGACCATCGCCAACCTCGGCGTCACGTTCGAGTCGCTGTCGGCCGCCGAGAGCCGCATCCGCGACGTCGACGTGGCCTACGAGACGGCGGAGCTGACCCGCAACTCGATCCTGCAGCAGGCCAGCATCTCGATCTTGAGCCAGGCCAACGCGCAGCCGCAGGCCGCCCTGTCGCTGCTCGGCAGGTAACGGTGACGGCCGCCGCCGCCTGACCCGCGGACGGCGCCGCACCACGCGATCCAGGCATTCCTTTGCCGCCCGGGGCCTGCGCCCCGGTCACCCGGCCGGTCCCGTGACCGGCCGGGTTTTTCGGGTCTTGGGCGGCCGTGGGCGACGCGCCGCCGTCAGTCCAGCTCGAGGCCCCGCTCCTCTTCCTCGGTGATGCCCTCGCCGAAGCTGCTGCCCAGGTAGACCTGCCGCACCTGCTGGTTGCCGATGATGGTCTGGGCGTCGCCCTCGGCGATCACCCGGCCCTGGTGGATCACGTAGGCGCGATCGGTGATGCGCAGGGTCTCGATCACCGAGTGGTCGGTGATCAGCACGGCGATGCCCTGCTCGCTGAGGCTGGCCAGGATCTTCTGGATCTCCTCGACGGTGATCGGATCGACGCCGGCGAACGGCTCGTCCAGCAGCAGCAGCCGGGGCTCGGTGGCGAGGCTGCGGGCGATCTCCAGGCGCCGCCGTTCGCCGCCGGACAGCAGCTCGCCCAGCGAATCGGCCAGGTGGCTGAGCTGCAGCTCCGCCAGCAGCTCGCGGGCGATGCGGTAGCGCTCCTTGCGCGGCACGCCGCGCGCCTCCAGCACGCTGGCGACGTTGTCCAGCGGCGACATCCGCCGGAACACCGACGCCTCCTGCGACAGGTAGCCGAGCCCGCGCCGGGCCCGCCGGTACATCGGCATCTGGGTGACGTCGATGTCGTTGAGGATCACCCGGCCGGCGTCCGGCCGGATCATGCCGACCACCATGCGGAAGCTGGTGGTCTTGCCCGCGCCGTTCGGCCCGAGCAGGCCGATGATCTCGCCCTCGTGCACCCGGATGCTGACGCCGTCGACCACGCGGCGGCCGCGGTAGGCCTTGACCAGCCCCTCGGTGCGCAGGATCGCCGGGCGCGGGTCGGCGGCCGTGGTCACCGGATGAAGCCCAGTCGCATCGGCCACACCGGCCAGAACACCAGGAGCGCGCGGCCCTGGATGTCCTCGCGCGGCACGAACGGCACCTTCTCCTCCGGCGGCACCCAGTCCTGGCGGCCCTCGGTGCTGCCGACCGGCTCCAGGCGCAGGGTCGACTCGCGGCCCTGGGCGAAGGCCTCGCTGACGCCGGTCCGCAGGCGGTGGATCTCACCGTACTCGTCGATCATCACCATCGTCTGCCGGCTCGGGATCAGCACCGGCGTCTCGTCCCGGTCCGGCGCCTTCACCGACGGCACCGGCCGCAGGTTGCCGCGGATCACCCGCACGGCGTCGGCGGCGGTGGGCGGCACCGCCTCGCCGTCGGCGGTCACGCCGACCCGGATCGCGGTCCAGCCGCGCGAGTCCACCGACTGCTGGGTGTTGTCGCCCATCATGTAGTAGTGGCCCGCCGGCACGCGGATCAGGTGGTCCGGCGGCAGGAAGGTGCTGCTCGTGTAGTGCAGGTCGCGGCACAGCCGCAGGTCGCGCAGCGCCACCCGGCCCTGGCCCTGCAGGGCGATCAGCACCGCCGCCCGCGGCCGGTTGTCGCCCGTCGCCGGGTCGATCTCGCAGCCGTCCCGCACCGGGAACGCCGCCGCGTCCAGGCGCTGCAGCTCGGCGCCGTCGCGGCAGGCGACCAGCTCGTCGTCCAGGCGCCAGAACGTGACGCGGGTGCCGGCCTGCACCGCGAACGGGAACGGCGGCGATGCCAGCGCCTCCCGCCGGTCGCCGCCGGTCAGCACCACCAGCCGGCCCTGGCCGCCCTTCACCTGCAGCGCGTAGACGAGCCGGTCGCGGCCCGGCCGCGTCACGTCGATCTCGCAGGCCAGCTCCTCCAGGGTGCCGGCGGGCTCGACCACGAAGTCGAACCGCACGTCCGGCACGATCTCCTGGCCGATCGGCAGCGGGCTGTTCATCTGCGCCGCGCGGATGTCGTGGGCGATGCCCACCGGATAGCCGTCCCAGACCCGGTCGACCATGCCGCCGTCGACGTCCTCGAAGTAGAGCCGCGCGATCTGGCCCTTCTCCAGCTCGGCCTGCAGCGTCTCGCCGTCCTCGCTCCAGGGCCGCGCCGGCGCCCCGCGGAACGAGGCGCCGCTGCCCACCAGCCGGGTGTCGCCGCGCACCAGCCGCCGCAGGGGATAGACCTCCTTCCACAGGCCCTGCTGGATGTGCTCGGGCTTGCGCAGCACCTGGAAGGTGCGGTCGTTGCCGGTCTCGGTCACCGTGTGCAGGTTGCCGCCGCCGATGCGCAGGATGTCGCCGGGCAGCCCCACCAGCCGCTTCACGTAGTTCTGGTTCTTCTGCAGGGGGTAGCGGAACACCGTCACGTCCCAGCGCTGCGGCTCGCGCAGCAGCGGCGTGATCTTGTCGACCAGGATCCGGTCGTACACCCCGGCCTCGTTGCTGCCCATCATGGTGGGCTGCATCGACGAGGTCGGGATCTGGTAGGCCTCGATGGCGAAGTACTTGAGCAGCACCGCCGCCAGGATCGCGACCCCGAAGGCCTCCAGGTTGTCGCGGATGAACCCCCGCTTGAGCGGTTTCAGCTTGGCCATGATCGTGTTCGCCTCGGGGTCTAGTCGTCGTCGCCGGACCGCAGCACCGACAGGAAGGCGCCCTGCGGGATCTCCACCCGGCCCACCTGCCGCATGCGCTTCTTGCCTTCCTTCTGCTTCTCCAGCAGCTTGCGCTTGCGGGTGATGTCGCCGCCGTAGCACTTGGCGGTGACGTCCTTGCGCACCGCCTTGATCGACTCGCGCGCGATGATCTTGCCGCCGATCGCCGCCTGCAGCGCCACCTCGAACTGGTGCCGCGGGATCTCCGTGCGCAGCTGCTTCAGGATCTTGCGGCCGCGGCTCTCCGCCTGCTGCCGGTGGCAGATCATCGACAGTGCGTCGACCTCGTCGCCCGACACCAGGATGCGCACCTTGACCAGGTCGGCGGCCTGGAAGTCCTCCAGCTCGTAGTCCATGGTGCCGAAGCCGCGCGTCGCCGACTTCAGGCGGTCGTGGAAGTCGAAGATGATCTCGGCGAACGGCATCAGGAACGAGATCATCACCCGCTCCTTGCCGTAGTAGTCGGTCTTCTTGTACTGGCCGCGCCGGTCGGTGCAGAGCTTCATCACCGCGCCGATGTGCTCGGTCGGCACGACGATGTTCACCCGCACCATCGGCTCCTGGTACTCCTCGATGGTGCCCAGCTCCGGCAGCTCGCTCGGCGAGTGGATCTCGACGACCTCGCCGCCGTGCCGCTTGATGCGGTAGCGCACCGTCGGCGCCGTCTGCACCAGGTCGATGTCCTCCTCCCGCTCCAGCCGCTGCTGGATGATCTCCATGTGCAGCAGGCCGAGGAAGCCGCAGCGGAAGCCGAAGCCGAGCGCGTCGCTGGTCTCCGGCTCGAAGGTGAACGAGCTGTCGTTGAGCCGCAGCTTCTCCAGCGCCTTGCGCAGGTTCTCGAAGTCGCCGGTGTTGGTCGGGTAGAAGCCGCAGAACACCATGGCCTTCGGCGGCCGGAACCCCGGCAGCGCCTTGCCGCGCAGCTTCTCGTCCTCGTGGGTGATGGTGTCGCCGATCACCACGTCCTGCAGCTTCTTGATGTTGGCGATGACGTAGCCGACCTCGCCGGCGTGCAGCAGGTCCTCGGCCACCATCGCCGGCGCCAGCCGCCCGACCTCCAGCACCTCGTAGGTCGTCAGCGTGCCGAGCATGCGGATCACATCGGTCTTCTTGATGGTGCCCTGGAACACCCGCACCAACACCACCACGCCCCGGTAGTCGTTGTACTGGGCGTCGAAGATCATCGCCTGCAGCTTCGCCGCGGGGTCGCCCTTCGGCGGCGGGATGCGCTCCACCACCGCGTCCAGCACCTGCTCGACGTTCAGCCCGGTCTTCGCCGAGATCGGGATCGCGTCGTCGGCCGGGATGCAGATGGCGTCCTCGATCTCCTGCGCCGCCTCGTCGGGCCGGGCGTGCGGCAGGTCCATCTTGTTCAGCACCGGGATCACCGCCAGCTTCGCCTGCTCGGCCAGGTGCGCGTTGACCACCGTCTGCGCCTCGACGCCCTGGCTGGCGTCCACCACCAGCAGCGCGCCCTCGCAGGCCTGCAGCGCCTTCAGCACCTCGTAGTTGAAGTCGACGTGCCCCGGCGTGTCGATCAGGTTGATCAGGTAGGTCTTGCCGTCCTTGTGGGCGAACCGCATCGCCACCGCCCGCGCCTTGATCGTGATGCCGCGCTCCCGCTCCAGCTCCATGTCGTCGAGGATCTGCTCGCGCATCTGCCGCTTCTCGATGGTGGCGGTCAGCTCCAACAGACGGTCGGCGAGCGTCGACTTGCCGTGGTCGACGTGGGCGATGATGCTGAAGTTGCGGATCAGTTGGATGTCGGTCACGGCAGGAGCAGGCTCGGGTCGTCCTGGAGGGTGCGCAGAAGCCGCCGCAGCGCCTGGCCGCGATGGCCGACCTCGTCCTTCTGCGTCGCGTCCAGTTCGGCGAAGGTCGGGGCGGGGTCGAGTTCCAGGTGGGCCCTGGCGATGAACAGCGGATCGTAGCCGAAGCCGCCCTCGCCCCGAACGGCCGTGAGCAGCACGCCGGGGCAGGTGCCCTCGGCGGTGGCGCGCACCTCGCCGTCCGGACCGCACAGGCACAGGGCGCAGTGGAAGGCGGCGCCGCGGCGTCCGGCCGGCACCCCGGCCAGCGCGCGCAGCAGATGCTCGATCCGCCCGCGGTCGTCGAGCCCGGGCCCGCCGTAGCGCGCCGAGTGCACCCCCGGCGCGCCGCCCAGCGCATCGACGCACAGGCCCGAATCGTCGGCCAGGGCGACGCCGCCGGTGAGGCGCGCCAGCGCCCGCGCCTTCACCCGGGCGTTGCCGGCGAAGTCGGGCTGGTCCTCCACCGGCGCGTAGACCCCCGGCGCCTCGTCGGGCGTCCGCAGGGTCACCCCCAGCGGCCCGAGCAGGCGTTCCAGCTCGTGCCGCTTCTTGCGGTTGCCCGTGGCGATCCAGAGGTCCGGCATGGCCAGGCTCCCCTACAGCCCCAGCGCCTTCTTCTGCGCTTCCAGGACCTTGGTGCAGCCGGCCGTGCCCATCGTCAGCATCTCCTGGAGCTGTTCGGGCGTGAACGGCCGCTTCTCGGCGGCGCCGCCCACCTCGACGAACTTGCCGTTGTCGCCGTAGACCAGGTTCAGGTCGACGTCCGCCGAGCTGTCCTCCTGGTAGTCCAGGTCCAGCATCACCTCGCCGTTCACCAGCCCCACCGACGTGGCGGCCACCATGCCCAGCAGCGGCCACTTCTTCAGCCGCCGCTGCTCCTCCAGGAACAGCAGGGCGTCGTACATCGCCACCATGGCGCCGTTCACCGCCGCCGTCCGCGTGCCGCCATCCGCCGCGATCACGTCGCAGTCCACCCACAGGGTCAGCTCCGGCAGGATCGTCAGGTCCAGCGCGCAGCGCAGCGCCCGGCCCA
>CAZMGG010000043.1:0-41427 GCA_964565715.1 uncultured candidatus Brocadiaceae bacterium
CGTCTGGTCGTCGAGGCCGATCTCGCCGACGCCGAGGCAGCTGTCCTTCTCGCAGTAGCGCGGCAGCACCGCCATCACGTCGTCGTTGACGCGGTCGTCGTTGGCCTCGCGCGGGTTGAGCGCCATCGTGCAGAAGTGGTGGATGCCGAACTGCTGGGCGCGGAAGCGCTCCCAGCCGATCAAGGTGTCGAAGTAGTCGACGAAGGAGCCCACCGAGGTGCGGGGCTGGCCGAGCCAGAAGGCCGGCTCCAGGACCGCGCGGACGCCGGCGAGCGCCATGCGCTCGTAGTCGTCGGTGACGCGGCTGAACATGTGGGCGTGGGGTTCGAAGATCAGCATCGGGGGTCTCCGGAGGCGGCGACGAGGCGCTGCAGGACGGCGCGGATGGCGGGCCGGGGCTCCCGCGGCAGCCGTTCGCGGGCGAACGGCACCAGGTCGGGGCGGTTCAGGCTGAGCAGGCCCTCGGCGGCGGCGAGCCGCACGCCGTCGTCGCCGTGTTCGAGGCCGCCGATCAGGCGGGCGGTGCTGCCGGGGCACGGCGCCCGGCCGATCATCCGCCAGGTGTCGCGCCAGACCGCGCGGCCGGCGGCCTCGCGCTCGGTGGCGAGGTCCTGCAGCATCCGCGACAGCTCGGGGTTGGCGAGCGCGGCGGCGCCGTGCAGGCGGGCGAGCGGCAGGTCGAGGAAGGCGACCTTCAGCAGCAGGCGGTTGCCGGCGTCGGCGCCGAAGTCGGGCAGCCGCACGGCCCGCACCAGCAGGTCGCTGTCGCACACCGCCGCCTCCAGGTGCAGCACCATGTTGGTCCGCTGCACCTCGCCCAGCAGCTGCGCGGTCGCCCTGCCCAGCGGCAGCAGCGCCAGCGCCCGCAGCACCATGATCCGTTCCTCCAGGTCGCCGTGGGCGTGCAGCGTCGTCAGTTCCTGGTCGGTGGCGGCGGCCTCCAGCAGCAGCAGGGCCGCGGCGGCATCGCAGCGCCGCCAGCCCTCGATGGCGGCCGGCAGGTCGGCGGGGCCGCCGCCCAGCGCCTGCTTGCCGAACCGGCGGGGCAGGCCGGGGAACAGCACCGGCAGCCGGGCGCGGTCGGCGCGCACCTCGGCGACCAGCTGCGACAACGCTGGGGCCTCGGCGCCGAGGCGGGACTGGAGGAGCGGGCGGGGGTCGGTCATCGGCAGTCATCGCGCCGGGCGGTCCCGGCCGGAAAGGGCGCAACAATGCGGAAGCGGAGCCCCCGGGGCAATGCCCCGATGGCCCCACGGGCCCGCCTAGCCGAACTTGCCCTCGATGTAGTCCGCCGTCTCCTGCTTCTTCGGCGTGACGAACATGTCCTCGGTGCGGGAGTGCTCCACCAGGCGCCCCATCAGCATGAACACGCACTCGTCGCTGGCCCGCCGCGCCTGCGCCATGTTGTGGGTGACCATGACGATGGTGTACTGGCCGCGCAGGCTCCAGATCAGTTCTTCGACGGCGGCGGTGGCCTCGGGATCCAGCGCCGAGCAGGGCTCGTCCATCAGCAGCAGCGACGGCTTCAGCGGCAGCAGCCGGGCGATGCAGAGCTTCTGCTGTTCCTCCAGCCCGAGCCGGATGGCGTTGTGCTTCAGCCGGTCCTTGACCCGGTCCCACAGCAGCACCTGCCGCAGGGCCTGCTCGACCAGCTGGTCCTCCTCGGCCCGGCTCACCGCCGCGCTGCGGTGCAGGCGATGGCCGAACAGGATGTTGTCGCGGATCGGGATCGGCAACGGGTTGGGCCGCTGGAAGACCATGCCGATCTGCCGGCGCACCTGGATGACCGACGCGTCCTTGCCGTAGATGTCGTGGCCGAACACGCGGATCGAGCCCGACGTGCTGACGTAGTCGAGGCGCTCGATGATGCGGTTCATCGCCCGCAGCAGCGTCGACTTGCCGCAGCCCGACGGCCCGATCATCGAGGTGACGAGGCCCTGCTTGATGTCCAGCGACACGTCGAACAGCGCCTGGAACGTGCCGTACCACAGGCTGACGTTGCGCGCCACGACGGCGTGGGGCTGGGCGATGGCGGCGGGCGGGACCGCGGCCGGGGTGGCGGGGCTAGCCAAAGCGTCCCTCCAGGTAGTCGGTGGTGCGGGGGTCGCGGGCGCCGCCGGTGAACAGGTCCTCGGTGGCGCCCACCTCGACCAGCCGGCCCTTCAGGAAGAACGCGGTCCGGCTGGCCAGTCGCCGCGCCTGCTGCACCAGGTTGGTGACCAGCACGATGGTCATCTCGGCGCGCTGGGTCTTCAGGACCTCCTCGATGCGCTTGGTGGTGACGGGGTCGACGGCGATCGTGAACTCGTCCAGCAGCAGCAGCTCCGGATCCTGCGACAGGGCCAGGGTGTTGGTCAGGCGCTGCTGCTGGCCGCCGCTGAGCAGGCTGCCGAGGTTCTTCAGGCGGTCCTTCACCTCGTCCCACAGGGCGGCCCGGCGCAGGCAGCGCTCGACGATCGGGTCGAGGTCGGCCCGGCGGCGGATGCCGCGCAGCCGCGGCGACAGCGCGACGTTGTCGTAGATCGACAGCGGCAGGCCGACCGGCAGCGGGAACACGACGCCGATCCGCTGCCGCAGCGCGTAGACGTTGCGCACGCCCCGCACGTCGCGGCCGCTCAGCTCGATGGAGCCGGTCACCTGCATGCCCGGCGTCATGTCGTTCATCCGGTTGATCGCCCGCAGGAACGACGTCTTGCCCGAGTTGGCCGGGCCGATGATGCCGAAGATCTCGTTGCGCGGCACGTCGAGGTCGACGCCCTGCAGCGCCACGTTGCCGCGGTAGGCGATCGTCAGGTCGCGCACGCGCAGATGGACCCCGGCCGGGTCGGCGGCGGTGGCCGCCGCGGCTGGCATGGAACCGGTCACCACTTCTTCCTCCCGCGCAGGTACATCCGCAGCCCGATGGCCACCGAGTTCAACGCCAGCACCACCACGATCAGGGTCAGCGCCACGGCGAACGGGATCTCGCGGGGCACCTGGCTCGCCTGGGTCGAGATCACGTACAGGTGGTAGCTGAGCGCCATCGTCTGGTCGAACACCGTCTCCGGCAGGTGCAGCGAGATGGCCACAGCGCCGGTGAACATGATCGGCGCGGTCTCGCCGACCGCCCGCGACACCGCCAGGATGATGCCGGTCAGGATGCCGCTGCCCGAGTTGGGCAGGACGATGCGCCAGATGGTCTGCCAGCGGGTGGCGCCCATGCTCCAGCAGGCCGCCCGGAACGCCACCGGCACCGACTGCAGCGACTCCCGGGTGGCGACGATCACCACCGGCAGGGTCATCACCGCCAGCGTGCAGCTCGCCGCCAGGATCGACTTGTCGAAGCGGGCGAAGTGCACGAAGGCGCCGAAGCCGAACAGCGCGTGCACGATCGACGGCACGCCGGCGAGATTGACGATCGCCATGTGGATCGTCCGGGTCAGCCAGTTGTCCTTGGCGTACTCGTTGAGGTAGATGGCCGCGGCGATGCCCAGCGGCACCGCCAGCAGCACGGTGATGGCGGTGAGCCAGACCGTGCCGACCAGCGCCGGCAGGATGCCGCCCTGCCGCATGCCGTCCCGCGGAAAGGTGGTGAAGAAGTCCCACGACAGGGCCGGCGCCGCCTCCACCGCCAGGGCGGCGACGATGGCCAGCCCGGGCAGGATCAGCAGGATCGTCGTCAGCAGCGCCAGCGCGGTGACCAGCTTCTGCACGCCCAGCGCGCGGGTCTCCCGCGCCGTCACCAGGAACGGGGACTCGGGCACGGCGGTCATTGCTTCCTCCGGCCGCGCACGATCAGGTCGGCGGTGACGTTCACCGCGAACGTGATGGCGAACAGCAGCACGCCGAGCACGAACAGCGCCTGGTAGTGGTCGGTGCCCTCGCCGGCCTCGCCCAGTTCCGCGGCGATGGTCGCGGTCAGCGTGCGGGCCGGGTCGAGCAGCGACTTCGGGATGTGGATGCTGTGGCCGGTGGCCATCAGCACCGCCATCGTCTCGCCGAAGGCGCGGCCGATGCCGAGCAGCACGGCGGCGCTGAGGCCCGGCCGCGCGTGCGGCAGCACCACCCGCCGCACCACCTGCCAGCGGGTGGCGCCGAGCGCCTCGGCCGCCTCCCGATAGGTGTCCGGCACCTGCTTCAGCGCGTCCTCGGCGATCGTCGTCATGATCGGCGCCGCCATCAGGCCCAGGATCAGGCCGGCGTTGAGCACGCTGTAGTTGCTCGGCGCGCCGAACCAGTTCACCAGCAGCGGCCCCAGCAGGTAGACGCCGACGAAGCCCCACACCACCGACGGCACCGCCGCCAGCAGCTCGATCAGGATCTTCAGCCACTCGCGCCGCTTGCCGCGGGCGAACTCGCCGACGTAGATGGCGGCGGCCAGCGACAGCGGCACCGACACCAGCATCGCCAGCCCGGTGACGATGGCGGTGCCGACGATCAGGGCCAGCGCGCCGTAGGTCGGCTGCCGCGCCGACGTCGGCCGCCAGGCCTCGCTGGTGAAGAACTCGGCCAGATCCAGCCGGCTGGTGGCGAACTCCAGGCCCTCGCCCAGGATGAACACCAGGATCGCCAGCAGGAACAGGATCGTCGAGATGCCGCCGGCCAGCACCAGGGTGCGGGCCACGGCGTCGTAGAGCCACGCCCGATCGCGGCGATCGAACGGATGCACGCCGGCCGGCGGCGGGCGGGTGGCGGGGGAGCCGGCCACGGTCAGCTCGCCGCCTCGCCGCGCAGCCGTTCCATCAGGTCGCGGATCCGCGGCGTCACCTCGCGGTAGACGTCATCGGGCTTGGTCGCCCCGGCCAGGTCCCATTGCAGCACCGTGGTGTGGAACGGCGGCCGGCCGATCACCTCGCGGGTCTTCGGCGACAGGCCGACGATGAACTGGAAGTCGGCGAGCGTCTCGGTCAGCGTCGCCAGCGGCGTCGGCCAGGCGCTGGCCAGGTCGAGGCCGACCTTGCCGCCGAAGTCGACGTAGCCGCGATCGATCTCCTCGGCGGCGTTCCAGCCGGCGCTGCGGTAGCGGCCGCTCTGCGGGAAGGCCTTGCGGGTGAAGTGCTCGGCGAGCTGGCTCGGCCCGCTGTTGTGCTCGTCGACGAACAGGATCTCGAAGGTCTTCTCGCCCTTGGTGCGCCCGGTCGTGGCGAACACCGTCTCCTCGCAGATGTTCTTGGCCTGGTGGATCACCCGTTCCAGCCGGTTGAACGTGGCCAGGAACGAGAACAGGTCCGCCACCGGCCGCGAGTGCTTCTCGCCCTCCTGCACCAGATCGGCGAACACCTTGTCGAAGTGCGAGGTGAACTGCGCCGCCGCCGCCAGCGTGCTCTGCGCCAGCCCCGGATCGCGCCCATGGAAGCTCTTCAGCCCGTCCCGCAGCAGCCGCCGGGCGTGCTCGGACATCATCTGCATGTCCCGGGCGACGATCGGCGGCGGCTCGGTCGACAGCTGCGCCGCCGTCCGCGAGATCGTCGCCGCGTAGTCGCCGATCCGCTCCAGCTGCACGGAGAGCCGCAGCACCGACGAGATGAAGCGCAGGTGCCCGGCGCTCGGCAGGTGCCGCGCCACGAACGCGTGGCACAGCCGGTCCAGCTCATGGGTGCGCCGGTTGACCAGGTAGTCGCCGACCACCGTGGCCGCCGCCAGGTCCTTGTCCTGCTGCAGCACCGCCCGCACCGCGGCGTCGATCGCCTTCTCGGTGTGGTTGCCGATCTGCATCATCAACTGATCGATCCAGGCGAGGTCCTTCTCGAGGCGGTCCTGGTAGTGCGGCACGACGGACTCCGGGCAGGTGGGGTGGGGGGAGCGGGGGGCGGGTGACTGTCGCAGGTCGGCGGTGCGGAAGCGAGGCTCAGCCCGGCAGCTTGCGCAGCGGCGGGTAGCCCGCCCGCATCAGCACGCCCTGGCCCTCGTCGCTCAGGATCCAGTCCAGGTACTCCTTGGTGGCGCCGGTGGGCTCGCCGCGCGTGTACATGAACAGCGGCCGCGAGATCGGATAGGTCTTGTCGAGCACGTGCTCCACCGACGGCGCCACCGGCTTGCCGTCCTTGCCCGACACCGGCACCAGCTTGACCTTGTCGGTGGCGTAGGCGAGCCCGCAGTAGCCGATCGCCCGCATCGTCGTCGCCACGGTCTGCACCACGTCGTTCGAGCCGTTCAGGTCCTGGGTGCCCAGCCGGAAGTCGTGGTTGTGCAGCACCGACTCCCGGAAGTACTCGTAGGTGCCGGAGTTGTTCTGCCGGCTGATCACCATGATCTCGTCGGCGGCGTCCTTCGGCGCCGCACTGCCGGGGATCTTCACGCCCAGGTCCGACCAGTGCTTGATGGTCGCCCCGTCGCCGTAGATTGCCGCGAGCTGCTCGAGGCTGATCGACTGGATCGGGTTGTCCTTGTGCACGTAGATGGCGATCGCGTCGTAGCCGACGTGATGGCTCTTCGGCTCGACGCCGCGCTCCTTGGCCCGGGCCAGCTCCTCGGGCTTGATCGCCCGGCTGGAGTTGGCCAGATCGACCTTGCCGTCGATCAGCGAACTGAGGCCGACGCCCGACCCGCCGCCGCTGACCTTGATGTCGATGCCGGGGTGCTTCGGCGCATAGGCCTCGAGCCAGGCCTGCGCCACCTCGAGCATGGTGTCGGAACCCTCGTTCTTGATGCTGACCCGGTCGCTGCGCTTGCAGGCGCCGAGGCCGACGGTGAGGAGGGTGGCCGTGACGGCCAGGGAAAGGGCGCGGATCTTCATGGGGTGTTGTCCTGGGCTTCTTGGTTGGCCGGCAAGGTAGGTCGCCCCGTGAAGGAACCGTGAAGAGCGCGTGAATGCTGTCGAGTGGGCGGGAGGGCATTCGCAAGTATTTATATTACATATAGTTATATCGAATCGTGGCCCGAAGCGGTGCGCCCGCCGTGGCCAGGAATCCTGACGCGCCCCGCTAGAATCGCGCGCCGCCATTCCACTCCTGTCGATGGCGCCTTCTTCGATGACCGCGGGCGTGCCCCAGCTCTCTGCCGGTGACCGGCTCTCGCGCGACGAGTTCGAGCGTCGCTACGCCGCCATGCCGCGGGTCAAGAAGGCCGAACGGATCGAAGGAGTGGTCTACATGCCGTCCCCGGTCACCCAGGCCCGCCACGGCGGGCCGCACGCCCGCCTGACCACCTGGCTCGGCCACTACGTGGCGCACACGCCCGGCTTCGACTTCGGCGACAACGCCACGGTGCGCCTGGACCTGGACAGCGAGGCGCAGCCCGACCTGCATCTGCGGCTGCTGCGCGAACGCGGCGGCCGGACCCGGCTCGGGCCCGAAGGCTACGTGGAGGGCGCGCCGGAGCTGGTGGTGGAGGTCACCGCCAGCCGCGCCAGCTACGACCTGCACGACAAGCTGCGGGCCTACCGGCGCAACGGGGTGCGGGAGTACCTGGTCTGGCGCGTGGACGACGGCGCGTTCGACTGGCTGTGCCTGCACGGCAGCGACTACCGGCCCCTGGTTGCCGATGCCGCGGGAATCGTCCGCAGTCCGTGCTGCCCCGGCCTGTGGCTCGATGTGCCGGCGCTGCAGCGTTCCGACCTCAAGGCCGTGCTGGACTGCCTCGAGGTGGGCATGAAAGGCCCCGAGCACCGCGCCTTCTGCGCGGCCCCATGAGCGGCATGCGCGCTGACGATGGATCATCGGGCTCGGAGCCGCGCGGCCCGGGCGGGGGACGGGACGGTCGCTGGCGCCGGCGCCTGCTCGGTGGGCTCGCCCTGGTGCTCCTCGGTGTCGCTGTGTGGTTGCTGTTGCCCTGGTCGACCGCACCGCGGGATGGCGAGCCCGGATTGGCGCCGGCGCGCCCGGGCATGGCAGCATCGACGGGCGTCGAGCCGGGCGCCGTGGGCGGCGTGGACGCGTCCGCTCCGGGGGACGAGCGGACTCCGGTCCCCCTCGGACCGGAACCGACGTCCACCACCTCGGTGCGCCTGCGCGTGGTGGACGAGTCGACCCGTGCACCGCTGGCCGGCGTGCCGGTGGCCCTGGCGGCGGAGTTCGGCGATCTGACGGCCGAGGCGCGCTCCGCCGTCACCGACGCGGCCGGCGAGGTGCACTGGCAGGACGTCGTCTGGCCGCGTGTCCGGCTGTGGACCCTGCCAATCGACCCGGTCGCGCTCCGTTCCGGCGAGTGCAACGAGTTGACCGTGGCCGTGCGGGAGTGCTGCGAGATCGTCGGCATCGTCACCGATCGGGAAGGGCGGCCGTTGGCAGACGCCGAAGTATGGAGTGCGGACGACGCCCGGACCCTGGTGGCGGCGGCGCGCCGAGCCACGACCGGGGCCGACGGCCGGTTCGCCTTCACGGTGCATCACGGTCCCTTCCTGCACCTGTTCGCGCGCCGCCCGGGCCGGGTGTCGTCGCGGGTGGCGATGGTGCGCGTGCCGACAACGCCTGGGGTGATCGACACGACTCTGGTGATGGGCGAGGCCACCGGGGGCCTGCACGGTCGGGTGTCGACGGCGCAGGGCGCTCCGGTGGTTGCTGCGACCGTGCTGGTCCACCCCAGCCGCCGCAGCCTGCCGCCGCTCGGCACCGATTCGGCTGCGTTCCAGAGTGGCACCGACGTGGCGCCGCTGCAGAGGGCCGTGACCGACGAGGCCGGTGGGTTCGTCGTAGACGATGTGCCGCCCGGAGCCGCCTACGTTCGCGTCGCGGCGTCGGGCTTCGCCGACGGAGCGGCGCAGGCGACCGTCGCGGTGGGTGAATGCACTTGGATCGAGATCGTGCTGGGGACGGGCGGCCGGCTGGTCGGGACCGTCAAGGACGACCAGGGTCGGCCGGTCCCGGATGCCCTGGTCGTCGCCAGCTCAATGGCCAACGTTCCACGGGCCACACGCACCGACGCCAGCGGCGGCTATGTCCTGGAACTGCTGCAACCCGGCCATCACCGCGCGGTCGTCTCCACCGCACCGAACCAGGTCGTGCAGACGGGGATCGAAGTGTCCGATCGCCAGGCGACGCGTTGGGACCCGGTGCTGCCGACGGGCGGGACGATCCGCGGCCAGTTGCGATGGGCTGACGGCGCGCCAGCGGTTGGAATCGACGTGGCGGCGACCCGTGCGGGCAGCCGGGCCCGACAGGTGCGAACCGATGCCGCGGGCCACTTCGCGGTACCGCATTGCCAGCCAGGCAGCCATCGCTTGCGCGTGGCGCCGGTTGCGGGTGGGCGCTGGCTCCTGCTGGCGCCCGACGTGCAACCCGATGGGCCGCCGTTGGAGTTCCAGCTGCCGGCATTGCCGCCTGCCGACGCCGCGCTGTCGGGTCGGCTGCTCACTGCCGACGGTCGGCCAGCTGCGGCACAGCGTGTGCTGGCCCGCGGCGGGCCGTACGCGGTGGTCCGTGAGGTCCGTTCCGACGGCGCGGGACGGTTCGTCGTCGATGGGCTGATGGCGGGCGCCTGGCATCTGGAATGCGGCAGCGAGGGAGCCCCGCCGGCGAGACACCGCGTCGACCTCGGTGCCGGCGCGCGGAACGAACTCGGCGACATGGTCCTGCCGAGGGCGATCGCCGTGACGATCGAGTTGCGCGGCGGCCCGGCCGCGCGGCTGCGCGGAGATCTGACGTCCGACGACGGTGGTCGCCTGGCCTACACACCCATCGACGGCGACCGGGTGCTGCTGCCGCCGCTGGGTCCTGGCCGCTATCGGCTGGTCGTGTGGGGGCCGACGACGCCGCGGGCGGCATTGTCGTTCACCCTGGTGGCGGGGCAGCCGGCGCGGCTCGTGCTCGACATCGAAACCGGATCGTCCTGCTCGGTGACCGTGCGGCTGCCCGTCGACATCGAGGGGAGCGATCTGCGGTTCGCGCTGCACGACGCCGCCGGCACCGAGCTGGTGTGGTGGCGTGAGGTCTGCTCCGACGGCGAAGAGGTGTCCCTCGCCCGGACTGCGGCGGCGACCCGGCTCACGGTGGTCGCCGACGAGGGGCCGCGCGGCGAGGTGGCGTTGTCGGCGGAATCGGTGGTGGTGCACCTGCGGTAGGCGGGCAGGCCCGGCCGCTGCAGTTCGGTCCTTGCAAGAGCATCGGCCCTCACCCTTCGCGAACGCCGAGCTGCGCGAGGAACTCGGGAAACGACACCACGCGCGCTTCTGCCTTGAGAATGGCCTTGAGCAGCTTTGCGAGGTCCTTGTCGCACACTACGACTCGCTCGGCGTCGGAAAGATAGCAGGATACTGCAAGGTCGCGGCTGTCGTTCTCCTTGACCCTCGACTTGCTCCCGGTCGCTCGCTTCTCGATGTAGGTCAGCCACGCCGCGGCGCCGTACGCGAAGGCGCTGCACATCACCCTTGCGGATGGTTGCGCCATCGCTCTGCTAATGATGGCTTGGGGCACCTCCAAGAGGATTCCGAGTTCGAGGATGGCTCTCTCCAGTCGTGGTGCAATCTCCTGGATCAACCGGGTGTGGTCCGCCCCATCCGTGAGGCTTGTTGTCCTGCTCCGGCGCTCAATCTCCAAGTTCGCTCCCGCGCTGAAGGTCATGGGGACGGTGATGCGGCATTCCCCTCCGTCGGTAGATGTGTAATGTGCTGACCATTCCCGAGGAGATGTCTTGAAGGTCGGCCGAGACGAGTTGCTCAGAATTACGTCCAGCACGGACGACAGCCCGATGTCGCTGGCTGGAGGCAGTGGCTCGCCGCCGAGCTCGTGGAATGACCTACGAACATGCTCGCGAATGTCAGGAAGAAACTGGCTCTTTGCGAGACTGTTGAATCGCTGGATGGCAACAAGTCTCTGGCCAACCCATCCTGCGTCGGCGCGGTTCGCAAGGCTTGTGCACGCCACTTCCGCCAATGTAGTAGGCAGCCAGGTCGTCTTGAGAGCTCTGCGGTTCCACTCATTCTCCACTGCTCTCCATGACACTTCATCCAGGGCGCCGAGATCAAAGATGGCGCTGGTGTCGAAGATATAGTGGAGCCGGAACTCACCAGGCATTGACTTTTTCTGCGGGCCGAAGGAGGTTCGAATCAGCGGTGCGCTTCTCAGGTGGATTCACGATACTCACCCGGCCAGCGGCGGCAGGCCGTCGGGACCCTCCACCTCGCCCGGCGGCCGATGACGGAAGCGGTTGCCCTGCCAGAACCACTGCTCCGGCGCCGCCACGATTGCGCGCGTGAGCCCGTCGTTCACCCGCGCCGAGACGCGCTGCAGGCAGGCGCTGCGGTCCTCCCCCTCCACCGCCTCGATCACGTCCCACAACCGCACCCGGAACCGCATCCGGCCGGTCCGCTGGCAGCTCAGCACCACCACCGGCGCGCCGGTGGCGTGCTGCAGCAGGGCCGGGGTCGGCGTGCAGGCGGCCATGGTGCCGAGGAACGGCGCGAACGTGCGGCTGCCCTTGCTGCCGCCGTCCACCAGCAATCCCAGCATCTTGCCCTCGCCGAGCGCCTTCTTGAGGGGCCAGATCGCGCCCTCGCGCACCAGCAGGGACTGGCCGGTGCTGCCGCGCAGGCGTTCGATACCGCGATCGAGCGCCGGGATGTGCGAGGAACGGAACACCGAGGTGAGCGGGATGCCGACCAGGCCGGCGGCGTGGCCGGCGATGTCCCACATGCCGACGTGGCCGGTGGCGACGATCACGCCCTGGCCGCGGGCCATCAGTTCGCGCAGCTGCGGCACCTCGCTGGTGTCGACGTGACGGTCGAGGTTGCCGGGGTGGATGCGGCGGGCGCGGCAGAAGTCGACCACCAGCCAGGCCAGGTGGCGCGACCAGCGCCAGAGGTGGCGGCGCGGCCGTTCGGGCAGCGGACTGCCGGGCCGGAAGACGATGCGGGCGTTGCGGTGATAGCCCTTGGTGCGGCGGCCCTTGCGGTCGGCGAACGTCCAGTGCAGCGCGAACGGCACGGCCATGAGGTCGGCGATGGCGTAGGCCAGGAACTCGGGCAGGAAGGCCAGCAGGGCGCAGCCGCGCAGGAGGAGCCAGACCAGCAGGCGGTGGTGCAGGCGGTCGCGGACGCGGGCGGGGCGGCGGCTCACGACGCCTCCGCTGCCGCTGGCAGGCGCACGCGGGCCAGCAGCAGCAGTCCCAGCACCAGCGGCACGGCCTGCACCAGCATCGCCGGCCGGGCGCCGGCGCGGTCGGCGACGAGGCCGTAGACGGCGCTGCCGACCACCGACAGCTTCATGGTGATGCCGTAGAGGCCGAAGAACTCGCCGACCCTGTCGGGCGGCGCGAGGCGCAGGACGATCTTGCGGCCGGCGGTCCAGATGCCGGCGAGCCCGATGGCGCCGAGCAGCACCAGGGTGAGCAGGTAGCCTTCGGCGGAACGGCCGCCGAACAGCGTGCCGCCGGCGAGCGCCAGCAGGAGCGCCAGGCCGGACAGGCGCATGACCAGCAGGGGGCGGCGGTCGGTGCAGAGGCCGAGCAGCACGCCGGCCAGCAGGGCCAGGACGTTGAGGGCGAGGCCCATGACGACGAGGAACGAGCCCATGCCGGCCTCGTCCGCGGCGAAGTGCTGCCCGAACAGGCGCAGGTCACCGCTTTGGTGCAGGTCACGGAACACCGCGCCGGTGAAGCCGGCGAAGAACAGGATGGCGGTGTTCAGCACGTCGACCAGGCAGAAGTTGGCCAGCAGGAAGCAGGAGAGGGTGCGGTGGCGGGGCAGGCTGCGCAAGGTCTCGCCGAGCGACCCGAGGCTGCTGCGCCAGAGGCCGGCGGCCTTTGGTCGCGGCGGCGGGCCCTGCTTCACCAGCAGAAGGCAGGGCAGGGCGAACAGCAGGAACAGCAGGGCGGCGTGCAGGAAGCGATCGGTGCCGCCGGCGCTGCCGACCGGCAGGAGCACCAGCACCAGGATGGTGCCGAGGTAGCCGAGGCCTGTGCCGATGCCGCTCAGCAGACCGGTGCGGTGGTCCGGCGCCACCGTGGGCAGGAGCGCGTTGTAGCCCAGCAGGCTGAGGTTGTAGGCGACGTTGGCGACGAAGAAGCAGGCGAGCAGCCAGGCGGGGCTGCCCGGCAGGCTCCAGCCGGCCATCGCCGCGATGCAGAGCAGCGTGGTGACGGCGAGGTAGCGGTGGGCGCGGCCGGTGCGGTCGAGCAGGGCGCCGAGGATCGGCACCAGGGCGGCGGCCAGCACCATCGAGAGGGTGTTGCTGAGACCGAGCCCGCTGGTGCCGAAGCCGCGTTCGGGCGCGGTGAACCAGGGCGTGAACAGGAAGGTGAGGCAGGCGGCGTAGATCGTGTTGGCGAGGTCGTAGAGCACCCAGGCCGAGGCCGGCAGCGGCCGCAGGCGGGCGGCGGTGGCGGGGGGCGCGGGCGGGGCGGTCATCGGCGGAGATGTTGGCGCGGGAGACGGGTCCGGGCCAGGATGATGCGATGCCGTCCGTTGTCGCAGTCCTCCGCGCTGGCGCCGTGGCCGCGTTGCTGGCGCTGGCGCTGCCGGCGCAGCGCGGCGACAAGGCGGGCGAGCCGCAGCCGGACCTGCCGGCGGACCTGGTGGTGCCCGCGGCGCCGCCGCTGTCGCCGCCGGACGAACTGGCGACGTTCCGCGTCGCCGAGGGGCTGCGGGTGGAACTGGTGGCGGCGGAGCCCCTGGTGATGGATCCGGTGGCGGTGGTCTTCGACGGCCACGGCCGGCTGTGGGTGGTGGAGATGCGCGGCTACATGCCCGACGTCGACGCCACCGGCGAGGAGCAGAAGGTCGGCAGCATCGCCGTGCTGACCGACCGGGACGGCGACGGCCGGATGGACACGCGGGTGGTGTTCGCCGAGGGGCTGGTGCTGCCGCGGGCGGTGCTGCCGGTGCCCGGCGGCGCCCTGTTCGTCGAGCCACCGGGGCTGTGGTTCGGGCGCGACGTCGACGGCGATCTGCGCATGGACGAGCGGGTCGAACTCGGCGACGGCTTCGCGGCGGGCATCAGCAATCCCGAGCACGCCGGCAACGGGCCGCTGTGGGGGCTCGACAACTGGATCCACTTCGCCAACCACCCGTTCCGCTATCGCTGGCGGCCGGACGGCACGTTCGCGAAGCAGCAGGCGTTCGGCGGCGGCCAGTGGGGGCTGGCGATGGACGATCGCGGCCGGCTGTTCTTCGACTACAACAGCGACTGGCTGCGGCTGGACCGCTTCGCCGGCCACTACGGCGTGCGGCATCCGGACCAGGGCCCGGCCCTGGGGCTGAACCAGCAGGTGGTCAAGGACCAAGCGACGTATCCGATCCGGGTGACGCCCGGGATCAACCGCGGCTACCAGAAGGGCATGCTGCGGGACGGCTTCCTCCTGCGCACGACGGCGTGCTGCGGGCCGGCGATCTACCGCGGCGACCGGCTGCCGGGCATGGACGGCGACGCGTTCGTCTGCGAGCCGGCGGGCAACCTGGTGCGGCGCTTCGTGCTGACCGAGGGCGAGCACGTCACCACCGGCCAGAATCCGTATCCGCGGGCGGAGGTGCTGGCGTCCACCGACGAGCGCTTCCGGCCGGTGAACCTGCAGAACGGGCCCGACGGCGCGTTGTACGTGGTGGACATGTACCGGGGGTTGATCCAGCACCGCAACTTCGTGACGACCTTCCTGCGCAAGCAGGTGCTGGCGCGCGGGCTGGAACGGCCGATCGGCATGGGGCGCATCTGGCGGATCGTGCCGGCCGACGGCGCGGCGCGCGCGCCGTGGACGATTTCCGGGCGTCCGCCGCTGCAACTGGTGGCGGCGTTGGCGGACGCGTCGGGCTGGGTGCGGGATGCGGCGCAGCAGGCGCTGATCGCGCGCGGCGCTGCCGACGTCGTGCCGGCGCTGCGGGAACTGGCGCGGGGCCAGGGGCCCGTGCTGGCGCGGTTGCACGCGCTGTGGACGCTGGAGGGGCTCGGCGCGCTCGGCTTCGGCGACGCGTTCATCGCCCTGCGCGACGGCGAATGGCTGATCCGGCTGGCCGGCCTGCGCCTGGCGGAGCCGTTCGCTGCCGCCGGCCACCGCGGGCTCGCGCACCTGATGGGGCACGTCGGCGCCACCGATCCGTCGGCCGAGGTCGCGGTCCAGGCGGCGCTGTCGCTGGGCGAGGTGCCCGGTGCGCGGCCGTTGCCGGCCCTGGCGGCGGTGGCGGCGGCCCGGCCCGCGGACGCCGCCGTGCGGGCGGCGGTGGCCAGCGGCCTGCACCGCCGCGAGGTGGCGTTCCTGCGCGAACTGGTGGAACGGCCGGCGTTCGCCGCCGACGCGCCGGCGGCGCGGGAATGGCTGCGGTCGCTGGCGCGGCTGGCCACCGGCGGCAGCGGCGAGCGGCTGGCGGCGCTCGACTTCGCCGGTGCCCGCATGCTGGTCTGGCAGCAGCAGGCGCTGCTGCAGGGCATGGTCGACGGCCTGCCGAAGGGCGAGCGGCGGCGCGGGGCGTGGCGGTTCGCGACGCTGCCGCAGGCCCTGCCGGCGCTGCAGCGGCAGCAGGATCCGGCCATCGTGCCGCTGGTGCAGGAACTGCTGGCGGCGATCGAACTGCAGCCGGAAGGCCCGGCCGGCGACGAGTCGGGCCTGGACGCCGCCGGTCGCGCGTCGTTCGCCCGCGGCGCCAGGGTCTACGGCCAGAACTGTGCCGCCTGTCATCAGCCCGACGGCCGCGGCCTGCCCGGACTGGCGCCGCCGTTGCGCGAGTCCGAGTGGGTGCTCGGCGAGGCCGCGGTGCCGATCCGGATCGCGCTGCACGGCCTGTCGGGACCGATCGAGGTCCGGGGCGAGCGCTGGGACCTCGACATGCCGGCGTTCGGCGCGCTCGGCGACGGCGACCTCGCCGCGGTGGTCACCTACGTGCGCAACGCCTGGGGCCAGCGGGCGCCGGTGGTGAGCGAAGCCGACGTGGCGGCGGAACGCCGGCTGGCGGGGCCGCGCAACCGGCAGTGGTCGGGGCCGGAGTTGCGCGGACACTAGGCACGCGGGCCCTCCGAATTCCGGCCCATGGGCCCCGGTCTTGATTGCCACGGCGCGCCCCACCGGTAGCGTTTTCCGCCGTCGCCCCCGTCCCGGCGACCCGTTCCCGACCCCTCGACGGATCATGCGCGTCCTCAGCCTGGCCCTCGTGCTGTGCGGCTTCTGGTGGGTGTCCTCCGGTCACACGGAGGCGCTCCTGCTCGGCTTCATGGTGGTGGCCTGCGCGATCGTCGTGCTGCTGTCGCGGCGGCTGGGCGTGCTCGATCAGGAGGGCCACCCGACGCACCTCGTGCCGCGGGCGCTGGGTTTCTGGGGCTGGCTGATCGGCCAGGTGGCGAAGTCGAGCTGGCGCGTGGTGCGGATCATCCTGATGCCGTCGCTGCCGATCGCGCCGTCGGTGCAGCGGGTGCCGCTGACGCAGCCGCACGACCTCGGGCGCGCCATCGTCGCCAACTGCATCACGCTGACGCCCGGCACCGTGACCCTGGAGGTCGCGGCCGACCATCTGGTGGTGCACTGCCTGACCGCCAGGGGTGCCGCGTCGCTGCACGAGGGCGAGACCAACCGGCGGGTGGCCGCCGTCGTCGGAGCGGGCGACTGATGGCGGCGGCGGTCCTGCTGATCCTGACCGTCGCCCTGGCGGTCGTGCTGGTGCGCGTCCTGCGCGGGCCGAAGGTGCTGAACCGCATCCTCGCCGGCAACGCGTTCGGCACCGTGACGGTGCTGTGGCTGGCGGCCTTCGCCTTCGTCAGCGGCCGGCACGACGTGGTGGACATCGCCATGCTGTATGGGCTGATCAGCTTCGTCGGCACCGTCGCGCTGCTGAAGTTCGCCGAGCGGCGTGACCTGGGGGCGGATCCGCAGCGGCCGGAGGACCGGTCGTGATCGTGCTGGAGTGGCTCGGCTGGGCGCTGGCGCTGGTCGGCGCCCTGGTGGTGCTGGTCGGCGCCGTCGGCCTCGTGCGGATGCCCGACCTGTTCACGCGGATGCACGCGTCGGGCGTCATCGACGGGCTGGGCGCCGGTTCGGTGCTGGTCGGGCTGGCGCTGGTGGCGCTGGCGGCGGGATCCTGGACGACGGTGACGCGCCTGCTGATGGTGCTGGCCTTCGTCTGGTTGAGCAGCCCGACGGCGTGTCACGCGCTGGCGCGGACCGCGCACGTCGCCGGGCTGGTGCCCTGGACCCGCGAGCGGCCGATCGGCGACACCAAGGGCGAAGCGCCGCCGAAGGAGCCCGGCCGGTGACCTTCGTCGTCAACCTGCTGCTGTTCACGTGCCTGCTGGCGGTGGCGCTGGCGGCGGTGCGGATCCGCGACCTGGCGGCGGTGGCGATGCTGTTCGGCGTCTACAGCCTGCTGTCGGCGGCGTTGTTCACCGTGATGGACGCGCCGGACGTGGCGATGACCGAGGCGGCGGTGGGGGCCGGCGTGTCGACCGTGCTGATGCTGGCGACGCTGGCGCGGGTCGGCCGCGAGGAGGCGCGCCGGCCCACCCAGCCGTGGCTGGCGTTGACCGTGACGTTCGTCACCGGTGCGGCGCTGCTCTACGGGCTGCACGACCTGCCGGCGTTCGGCGACCCGCAGGCGCCGGTGCACGGCGAGGTGGCGCGACACTACCTCGAGCAGACGCCGGTGGAGATCGACATCCCCAACACCGTCACCGCGGTGCTGGCGAGCTACCGCGGCTACGACACCCTGGGCGAGACCGCGGTGATCTTCACCGCCGGCATCGGCGTGCTGGCGCTGCTGGCGGCGCTGCCGCGCAAGACCGGGACCCCGGCGACCGGGCCGGCGGCGGAGCGGTAGGAGGACCAGGACATGCCGCATCACCTCGTCCTGCGGGTCGTCATCAAGATCCTGCTGCCGCTGATCCTGATGTTCGCGATGTACGTGCAGGCGCACGGCGACTTCAGCCCGGGCGGCGGTTTCCAGGCCGGCGTGATCTTCGCCGCCGGCTTCGTCGCCTACGCCCTGGTGTTCGGCGTCAGCGCCGCCCGGCGGGCGGCCCCGGAACCGTGGCTCGAACGCGGCATGGCGCTGGGCCTGCTGCTCTACGCCGGCATCGGCGTCGCCTGCATCCTGCGCGGCGGCCGCTTCCTCGACTACGACGCCCTGGCCGCCGACCCGGTGGCGGGCCAGCACCTCGGCATCCTGCTGATCGAACTCGGCGTCGGCATCACCGTGGCATCGACCATCGTCACCATCTTCCTGGCGTTCGTCGATCTGGCGGAACAACGGCGGCGGCCCGGCGGCGAGGAGACCTGAGGTGGACCTGTTCGCGCGCTACCACCACCTGGTCTTCGTGCTGCTGATGATGTTCGGCTTCTTCGTGCTGATCCAGAGCCGCAACCTGGTGAAGAAGCTGATCGGGCTGAACATCTTCCAGACGTCGGTGTTCATCCTCTACATCTCGATGGGCAAGGTCGAGGGCGGCACCGCGCCGATCCTGACCGAGGGCGCCACCGTCTACAGCAACCCGCTGCCGCACGTCCTGATCCTCACCGCCATCGTGGTCGGCGTGGCGACCACGTCGCTGGGGCTGGCGCTGGTGCTGCGGATCCACGCCGCCTACGGCACGGTCGAGGAGGACCAGGTCGACGCCGAGGACCGCGAGGAGGAGCCGCTGTGAACCACGGGCTGGTGCTGCAGGTGGCGGTGCCGCTGATCGGTGCGCCGCTGTGCCTGCTGCTGCGCTCGGGCCGCCTGGCGGCGCTGCTGGCGGCGCTGGTGGCCGTGTTCGGGCTCTACAACGCCCTGGACCTGCTGGCGGCGGTGCGGGCCACGGGGCCGCTCACCTACCGGCTCGGCGACGTGCCGGTGCCGTTCGGCATCGGCTACCGGCTCGATCAGCTCAACGCCTACGTGTTGCTGGTGGTGGCGATCGTCGGCGCCGCCAGCACGATCTGGGCCGCCTGCACCGCCGCCCACGAACTCGGCCGGGCGCGGCGCGATCTTTTCTTCGCCACCTGGCTGCTGTGCCTCACCGGGCTCTACGGCATCACCGTGACCGGCGACGCGTTCAACGTGTTCGTCTTCCTCGAGGTGTCGTCGCTGTCGGGCTACGTGCTGGTGGCGGGCGGCGGCGAACGGCGGGCGCTGGTGGCGGCGTTCCGCTACCTGATCATGGGCACGATCGGCGCCACCTTCGTGCTGATCGGCATCGGCCTGCTCTACGCGATGACCGGCACGCTGAACATGCAGGACCTGGCGGCGAAGCTGCCGGCGGTGTCGGGCACCGGCGCGGTGCGGGCGGCCTTCGCCTTCCTGAGCGTCGGCCTGTGCCTGAAGATCGCGGTGTTCCCGCTGCACGTGTGGCTGCCGGCGGCCTACGCCACGGCGCCGTCGCCGGTGTCGGCCCTGCTGGCCGGCACCGCCACCAAGGTGGCGGTCTACCTGTGGCTGCGGTTCTTCTTCGGCGTGTTCGCGCCGTCGGTGGCGATCGCGGATCTGCCGATGGAGCAGGTGCTGCTGCCGCTGGGCCTCGCCGGCGCGGTGATGGGATCCCTGGCGGCGGCGTTCCAGGACGAGCCGAAGCGGGTGCTGGCGTGGTCGAGCATCGGCCAGGTGGGCTATCTGGTCACCGGGCTCGGGCTGGCCAACACAGCCGGCGCCACCGCCACCCTGTCGCACCTGCTCAACCACGCGGTGGCCAAGACCGCCCTGTTCCTGGCGCTCGGCGTGGTGGTGGTGCGGAAGGGCGTCCGCGGCCGGTCCCTGCGCCTCGCCGACCTGCGCGGGCTCGGCCGGCAGTCGCCGTTCGCCGCCGCCGCGGTGACGCTGGGCGGGCTGAGCCTGATCGGCGTGCCGCTCACCGCCGGCTTCGTCGGCAAGTGGCTGCTGCTGGTGGCCCTCCTGGAGGCCGGGCTGTGGTGGGCCACAGCCCTGGTGGTGCTGAGTTCGCTGCTGGCGGTGGTCTACGTCTGGCGGCTGGTCGAGGTCATGTACTTCCGCCGCCAGGAGGAGGGTGCGCCCCTGCCGCCGCCGCCCGGGCCGCGGGTCGGCGCGCTGGCCTGGGCCGTGCTGGCGATCCTGTGCGGCGGCATCCTGGCGCTCGGGGTCTGGACCGACTGGAACGTCGGGCTGGCCCGCGAGGCGGCGACGGTCCTGCTGCAGGGAGGCCGGCGATGACCGGCGAAGGGCTGCTGCTGGCGGCGCTCGCCACCCCGCTGGTGGCGGTGGTCCTGGTGCTGCTGCTGGGCCGCTGGCCGGACCTGCGGGAAGCGGCGTCGCTGCTGGCCGGCGCCGTGCTCACCGCCTGCTGCCTCGCCCTGGCGGGCACGCTGGGCGAGGGCGCGGCCCCCGCCCTGCGCCTGCTCGAACCGCTGCCGGGGCTCGCCCTGGAACTGCGGCTGGAACCGTTCGGCGCGGCGTTCGCCTGCCTGGCGTCGTTCCTGTGGCTCTGCACCACGGTCTACGCCATCGGCTACCTGCGCAGCCACGGCGAGCAGCAGCAGACCCGCTTCTACGCCTGCTTCGCGCTGGCGCTGCACGCGGTGATGGGCATCGCCACCGCCGGCAACCTGCTCACCCTGTTCTTCTTCTACGAGCTGCTGACGCTGTCGACGTATCCGCTGGTCACCCACGCCGGCACGCCGGAGGCGCGGCGCGGCGGCCGGCTCTACCTCGGCATCCTCCTGGGCACCTCGATCGGCCTGTTCCTGCCGGCCCTGGTGGCGACGCAGGTCCTGGCCGGCCGGCTCGACTTCGTGCCCGGCGGCATCCTCGGCGAGCCGCTGGCGGCGGGGCGCGTGTCCGCCACCGGCCTGCTGGTCCTGTTCACGCTGTTCGGGCTCGGCATCGGCAAGGCGGCGCTGCTGCCGGTGCACCGCTGGCTGCCGGCGGCGATGGTGGCGCCGACGCCGGTCAGCGCGCTGCTGCACGCGGTGGCGGTGGTGAAGGCCGGCGTGTTCACCGTGCTGAAGGTGGCGGTCTACGTGTTCGGCCTCGACACGCTGGCGGACACCGGCGCCGCCACCGCGGTGGCCTGGCTGGCCGGCGTCGGCATGGTGCTGGCGTCGCTGGTGGCGCTGCGCTGCGACGACCTGAAGGAACGGCTGGCCTGGTCGACGATCGGCCAGCTCGCCTACATCACGGCGGGCGTCGCCACCGCCACCAGCGCCGGCGTGCTCGGCGCGGGCCTGCACATGCTGGCGCACGGGTTCGCCAAGATCACCCTGTTCTTCGCCGCCGGCACCGTGATCGTCGCCGCCCACCGCACCGGCATCCGCTCGATGGCCGGGCTGGGCCGCACGATGCCGTTCACCTTCGTCGCGTTCACCATCGGCTCGCTGGGCATCGTCGGCCTGCCGCCGCTCGGCGGCATGTGGAGCAAGTGGTGGCTCGGGCAGGGGCTGGCCCAGGCCGAGCGGCCCTGGCTGCTCGGGCTGTGGCTCCTCAGTTCGCTGCTGTCGGCGTGCTACCTGCTGCCGGTGGCGTTCCGCGCGTTCCGGCCCGCGCCCGGCACCGACCAGGGCCCGCCGCCGGACTACCACGGCGAACCGCTGGGCTGCCGCATCGCCATGGCGATCGCCGCCGGCGGCTCCCTGCTCCTGTTCGTCGTTCTCGAACCGGCCCTGCGCCTCCTCTGGCCGGCGGTGATGCCATGAGCGGATCCCAGCCTCCGGGCGGCCACCAGCACCACCGCTTCATGACCGGCCGCGGCTTCTGGTGGTATGCGGCGGCCTGCGCCCTGCTGCTGCTGATCGACCTGCTCTACCACCGCCACGTGCATCATCCGTGGGAGGCGTGGTTCGGCTTCTACGGCTTCTACGGCTTCGTCGCCTGCGTCGTGCTGGTGCTGGCGGCGCGCGCCCTGCGGCGCGTGCTGATGCGGCAGGAGGACTACTACGATGATGCCTCCTGACCTGCCGCCGTTCGCGCCGCTGCTGCTGGCGGCCATCGTCGCCTGGGCCGGCGGGCCGCGTCTGCGGCAGGCCGCACTGCTGCTCGGGCCGCTGCTGGCGGGCTGGGCGCTCGCCGTCTGGCCCCGGGTCGGCAGCCTCGACACCGCCTTCTGGCGGATCCAGGCGCTCGGCACCGACCTGGTGGTCTGCCGGCTGGACGGCCTGGCGGCGGTGTTCAGCGGCCTGTTCTGCGTGGCGGCGCTGCTGTCGGGCCTCTTCGCGCTGCACGTGAAGGACCGGGTGCAGGGCGCCGCCGGCCTCGGCTACGCCGCCGCGGCGGTGGGCGCGGTGGGGGCGGGCGACCTGGTCTCGCTGTTCGTGTTCGTCGAACTGATGGCGCTGGCCTCGGTGTTCCTGATCTGGGCGCGCGGCGGCGAACGGGCCCTGCGGGCCGGCTGGCGCTACCTGCTGTGGCAGCTCGCCTCGGGCCTGCTGCTGCTCGCCGGCGCGCTGCTGCGGCTGCACGCCACCGGCTCGGCGGTGATCTCGCCGATCGGCGTGGACGACCCCGGTGGCCTCGTGCTGCTGCTGGCGTTCGGCATCAAGGCGGCGTTCCCGATCGCCCACTGCTGGCTCGCCGATGCCTATCCCGAGGCGACGCCCACCGGCACGGTCTGGCTGTCGGCGTTCACCACCAAGGTCGGCGTGTTCGCGCTGGCCCGCATGTTCCCGGGCACCGAGGCCCTGGTCTACGTCGGCGCCGCGATGGCCTGCTTCCCGATCTTCTACGCGGTGATCGAGAACGACCTGCGCCGGGTGCTGGCCTACAGCCTGATCAACCAGGTCGGCTTCATGGTCACCGGCATCGGCCTCGGCACCGATCTCGCCCTGGCCGGCGCCGTGGCCCACGCCTGCAACGACGTGGTGTTCAAGGGTCTGCTGTTCATGACCATGGGGGCGGTGCTGCAGCAGACCGGCCGCATCGGCGGCAACGAACTGGGCGGGCTGTGGCGCAGCATGCCGAAGACCACCGCGTTCTGCTGCGTCGGCGCCGCGTCGATCTCGGCGTTCCCGCTGTTCTCCGGCTTCGTCAGCAAGTCGATGGTGATGACCGCGGCGCTGCAGCAGGGCCACGGCCACGTCTGGCTGCTGCTGCTGTTCGCCTCGGCCGGCGTGTTCCACCACGCCGGCATCAAGATCCCGTTCTTCGCCTTCTTCGCCCACGACTCCGGGCTGCGGCCGAAGGAGGCGCCGGCCAACATGCTCTGGGCGATGGGGCTGGCGTCGTTGCTGTGCGTGCTGGTCGGCGTCTGGCCGGGCCTGCTCTACTCGGTGCTGCCCTACCGCTTCGACTACCAGCCCTACGACGCCACCCACGTCATCGGCCAGCTCCAGCTCCTGTTCTGGTCGGCGCTGGCGTTCGCCTGGCTGCAGCGCACCGGCCTGTATCCGCCGGAGCTGCCGTCGGTGAATCTGGACGCCGACTGGACCTGGCGGAAGGTGCTGCCGGCCAGCGGTCGCGCCATCGACCGCCTCTGGCGGCCGTTCGGCGAGGGCGTGGCCGGCCGGCTGCGGCGCGCGGCGATGGCGCTGTGGCAGTCGCTGGGTCGCCGGCACGGCCCCGCCGGGCGCCTCGGCGGCCAGTGGCCCACCGAGTGGATGATGTTCTGGACCGCGGTGCTGCTGGCGGCGCTGCTGCTGCTCGCCTACTGGTAGCCGGCCATGGCCGGCGCCGCTTGCCGCACCGCCGCCAGCAGCGCCGCCGCCGCCACCCGCGGCGAGAGGTGTTCCTCGTAGAGCGCCCGCGCCGCGCCGGCCGCCACCGCCGCCAGGTCCGCCGGATCGCGCACGCAGGCCGCGGCCAGCGCCGCCGGCACCTGCACCGTGAAGTCCCACGGCCGGAACAGCGGCACGTCCAGCGCCAGGCACTCGTGCAGCCGGTAGCAGATCTCGCCGGCGCCCGGCAGGTCCAGGCCCGAACCGGTCGACTGCAGGATGCGCAGCACGTCGCCGACCGGCGAGCCCGGCGGCGGGATCACGTAGGGCACCCCGGGCCACCGCCGCACGACCTCGTTGAGCAGGGCGATGCGCCGACCGCCGTAGCGCGGGTGGTCGATGGTGCCGCAGAACACCCAGCTCCAGGGCTTCCGCCGCTCGGCCTGCGGCAGGAACCACCGCGCGCGCGGCTGGGTCCATTCCAGCCAGAGCAGCAGCGGGTGGTAGAGGAACGGGAACGGCCGCCACGGCCCGGGGTCGCCGACGGACACCTCGCGGGCCAGCAGCGTGGCGCCGCAGGCCTCGAAGGCCGGCTCCCGCGGGCCCTGCCGGTCCGAGCAGTCGACGATGACCGTCGGCTGGCCGCGGCCGGCGAGCCGCAGGTAGCGCTCCAGGCGCAGCGGGTAGGCCAGCGGATTGATGGTGGCGCGGAACGGGTGCGCCGGATCGAACGGCGTCTCGCAGAAGTGGCCCTGCTGCAGCGAGCGCAGCGAGTCGGCGAAGCCGTCCCACAGCACCAGCAGGTCGGCGCGATCGAGCGCCGATCCGCCCGCGGGCCCGCCCAGGCAGCGCTCGATCAGTTCGCGGGCGTAGTGGCCGGCGGCGCCCGGTTCGCCGCCCGGCGTCGGCTCGGCGGGCACGTAGGCGACGGTGTGGCCCAGCTCGACGAGGCCGAGCGCCACCGCGAGGCCGGTGCCGGCCGGATCGAGCATGCCGATGCGCACGCACGGTTCATCGGCGCCCATGCCATGGGGGGTTGAGCGCCGGGGTTTCCCTGGCCCCGGCCGCATCTCACACCGACCATGCGGGCATGAACGGACTTCGTCTCTTCGTTGCTCTCCTGCTCGGGGTGCTGGCCCTGCCGCCCGCGGCCGCGGCCCAGGACCCGACCACCACCCAGGATCCGCGGATCGCAGTGGCCGATCTCGCCGACCGGCTGCTGCCGCTGACCCGCGCCGAACTGAAGGTCGAGGCCGATGGCTGGCTCGGCCAGGTGCGGGCCACCGCCCAGGAACTGGCCGACCGTCAGGTGCGCCAGCGCACCGCCGCCCCCGACCAGCAGGCGGCGCTGGCGACCGAGATCGCCTCCCTGCGGGCCGAGCGCGACCGCCGCCTGGAACGGCTGGAAGCGGCGGTGGCGGCGTTCGCCGAGAAGGGCGGCAGCACCGACGACGTCGACGTGTACCGCAAGTACGCCGCCGCGGTGGGCGGCGTGCAGCTCGACGTCACCGACGCCGGCGCCCTGTGGACCACGGTGGTCGGCTGGCTGCAGTCGCCGGACGGCGGCCTGCGCCTCCTGCGCAACGTCATCTTCTTCCTGCTCACCCTGCTGGCCTTCCGCCTGCTGTCCCGCCTCGCCGGCAGCCTGTGCAGCGGCGCGCTCGGCCGCTTCCGCCACGCCAGCGACCTGTTGCGCGAGTTCCTCGTCAACAGCACCCGCCGCGTCATCATGTTCATCGGCGTGGTGGTGGCGCTGTCGATGCTGGACGTGGAGATCGGCCCGTTCCTGGCGGCCATCGGCGCCGCCGGCTTCGTCATCGGCTTCGCCCTGCAGGGCACGCTCAGCAACTTCGCCGCCGGCGTGATGATCCTCCTGTATCGCCCCTACGACATCGGCCAGTTCGTCACCGTCGCCGGCGTGCAGGGCACGGTCGAGGCGATGACCCTGGTGTCGACCTCGGTGCGCACCGGCGACAACCAGCTGGTGATCGTGCCGAACAGCTCGATCTGGGGCGGCGTCATCACCAACGCCCACGGCAAGGACACCCGCCGCGTCGACCTGAAGTTCGGCGTCAGCTACAGCGACGACCTGGCCAAGGCCGAGGCGGTGCTGCGGCAGGTGGTCGCGGTCCATCCCCTGGTGCTGAAGGACCCGGCGCCGGTGATCAAGGTGCATGAGCTGGCGGACAGCTCGGTGAACTTCATCGTCCGGCCGTGGGTCAAGACCGCCGACTACTGGAACGTCTACTGGGATCTGATCCGGCAGGTGAAGGAGGCCTTCGACCGCGAGGGCATCTCCATCCCGTTCCCGCAGCGCGACGTGCACCTGCACCAGGTGGCGCAGGCCTGACCGCTCCCGGTAGAGTCCCAGGCCGATGGATCCCTACGCGCCGCAGAAGTCCGACCGCTTCACCTTTGGCCTCTGGACCGTGGGCAACCCGGGCCGCGACCCGTTCGGCGGGCCGACCCGGCCGGTGCAGGATCCGAACCACCTGGTGCGCAAGCTGGCGGAGTGCGGCGCCTACGGCGTCAACCTGCACGACGACGACCTGGTGCCGTTCGGCAGTTCTGCCAGCGAACGCGACCGCATCGTCCGCCGTTTCCAGCAGACCCTGAAGGACACCGGGATGGTGGTGCCGATGGCCACCACCAACCTGTTCTCGCACGCGGTCTTCAAGGACGGCGCCTTCTCCGCCAACGATCCGCAGGTGCGCGCCTTCGCCCTGCAGAAGACCATGCGCGCCATCGAACTCGGCGTCGAGCTGGGGGCGAAGGTCTACGTCTTCTGGGGCGGCCGCGAGGGCAGCGAGGCCGACGCCTGCCGCGATCCGCGCACCGCGATCGCGCGGATGCGCGACGCGCTCGACTTCCTGTGCGGCTGGTGCAAGGAGCAGGGCTTCGACCTGCGGTTCGCGCTGGAGGCCAAGCCCAACGAGCCCCGCGGCGACATCTACCTGCCGACCACCGGCCACATGCTGGCGTTCATCGCCACCCTGCAGCACCACGAGATGGTTGGCGTGAACCCCGAGGTGGCGCACGAGACCATGGCCGGCCTGTCGTTCGCCCACAACGTGGCGCAGGCGCTGGAGTGCGGCAAGCTGTTCCACATCGACCTCAACGGCCAGAAGATCGGCCGCTACGACCAGGACCTGCGGTTTGGCAGCGAGGACCCGAAGGGCGCGTTCCTGCTGATCCGGCTGCTGGAGGGCACGATGGGAGCCCCGCGCTGGGAGGGCATGCGCCACTTCGACGCGCACGCGTATCGCAGCGAGGACGAGGCCGGCGTGTGGGAGTTCGCCCGCGGCTGCATGCGCACCTACAACATCCTGAAGGCGCGCGCGGTGGCCTTCGACCAGGACCCGGAGGTGCGGCAGCTGATCGCCGAGCAGAAGGACGCGCGCTGCGACCCGTTGCTGCGCGGCGGCTACAGCAAGGACAAGGCCCGGGCGCTGCTGGGGCTGGACCTGGATCCGGAGCAGATCAGCAGGCGCGGGCTCGGCTACGAGCGGCTGGATCAGCTGCTGATCGAGCACCTGCTTGGCGTCCGCGGCTGAGCCGGGATGGCGGGCCAGGCCCTCGGATCTGGGCTTCCAGACACCTCGGATTAGGGAGAAAAGCAGCCTCCAAATCGGGAGGTTTGGATCGGCTGACACATGTCATGGCCACCGTAGGTCCCTTGCGCAAGACGGTTTCGCGCCGCTCGCTGGACACGGTCCGTGCCCACCTTGCCGCCGCCCAGGTGGTCGACTGGCTGGCGGAGCAGGTCGATCTCGGCCACTGGCGCACCCACGACGGCGCCGAAGTGGGTGCCGATCGCGCGGTTGGGGACGCCGGCCGGCGGGCCGGACCGGAACCCGATCCGGCGCCTCCGACCGAGGCCCGCGGCGCCGGCCCCGGTAGGATCCCGGGGCCCCGGAGGTGGCTGCCATGTCGTCCCGCCTGCCGTCCGTCCTCGCCCTCGCGTCCGCCCTCTCGCTCTCCCCGTCGCCCGCCCAGCAGAAGCCGCCGGCGCCGACCTTCCACGTGCCCGCCGGCGAGCACACGCTGGCGCACCTGATCGACCAGGCGCAGAACGCGCTGCGCGTGCCGATCGCCTGCTCGCGCGACACCCTCGACGCCGCGGTGGAGCCGAGCGTCCACCTGCAGGCGGGCCTGCGCCTCGACGCCACCGGTTGGGAGGACGTGCTGTCGGCGCTGCTGTTCGCGCGCGGCCTCGTGCTGACCCGCAGCCCGGACAGGAAGGGCATCGAGGTGCTGCCGGTCGGCGACGGCCGCGGCGCCTGGATCGCCGAGCGCGCCGAGACGGTGACCCTGGCGGAACTGCTGGCACGGCCGGCCCGCTGCCGGCCGGTGCGGGTGACGGTGCCGTTCGCGGCCGGGCTGGTGGTGGCCACCACGATGCTGCGGCCGATGATGGCGATGAAGGATGCGCCGATGCTCGACCTCGCCGAAGCCGAGGGCGGCTGCACGCTCACCGGGCTGAACGGCGAGGTGCTGCAGTGCCTGCGGTCGCTGGCGCCGGCCGATCCGGAGCTGCAGAAGGCGCTGGCGCCGGCGGCACCGCCGGCGTGGCCGCGGCCGCTGCCGGCCAGCCGCCACCGGCTGCCGGCGGGGACGTTCTCCGCCCGGGAGCTGGTCGATCTGCTGGCGAGGGAGCTCGGCCGCAACATCCTGCTGCGTGCCCTGGACCTCGAACTCGCCGGCAAGCCGGTGAAGGTGGAGACCGAACGCGAACTCGACGCGCTGGCGTTCGAGGACGCGGTCACCGCGCTGCTCTGGCAGCAGGACGTCCTGGTCACCGCGGTGTCGGCGGAGCACGGGCTCTACGAGGCGCTGCCGGTGGCGGGCGAGCGCATCGCGCTGGCCGCGCCCCGGGCGCTGCCGATGCACGCGGCGGAGGTGGTGGCGCGACCGGGGCTGGTGGCGATGGTGTCGGTGCCGCTGCAACCGGCCCACCTCGATCAGGCGGCGGCGCTGGCGGTGCTGCGGCCGCGGCTGATGCAGGCGCCGGAAGGGCTGCCGCGGGAGCTGAGCACGACGATCGTCGGCTTCGAGAAGGGCTTCCTGTGCCAAGGGCTCATCAGCCGGCTGGCGCCGGCGGTGACGGACCTGCTGGCCGCGGATGCGGCGGCGGCGGCGCCGGGCAAGGGCCGGCGGCCGTGAGGCTGCCGCGCTAGTTGCCGATGCGGCAGCGGCCACCTTCACTGGCGGTGAGTCCGGCGGCGTTGGCGCCGGGATCGAACGCGAACGCCTGGTAGAAGAACTCGGCGCCCAGGAACCGCGTGGCGAATGGCAGGGCCAGCACCCAGGTGGCCGCGTTGCCGCTGCCGGCCAGGACCCGTGCGGCGTCCGGTGCGACCAGCAGCCGGCAGCCCGGCATCCCGTACGGATCCAGCGCCAGCGGCAGGGACACCGCGCCGGTCGTCGTGTCCGAGAAGCCCATGGCCATCACCGCCATCGAGGTCGGCAGGTTCTGCACCAGGACCAGGACGGTGCCCCCCGGTTCGGCCACCGAGTGCGGCGAGGCCTGCAGCATCGGCACGCCCAGCGAGCCGGCGCAGCCCGCGCCGAACGCCTCGTGGCCGCCGGCGGTCGCCAGCGTCCACGTGTCGTCCTGGTAGCCGGCGCGAAGGCCGCCGAACAACACCACCTGGTGCAGGCGCGGGTCGTGGACCAGCACGGCGCCCGTGCGGACCAGCGGGGCGGTGGCGGTGGCCACGGGCGACCAGGTGGTGCCGTCGAAGGCCCAGGTATCGGCCGGCGCCGTGGCGCTGGTCGGGGTCGGCGAACCGCTGCACACCAGCACCCGATCGCGGTCGCCGTCGTAGGTCGCTGCTGCCAGGTGCCGGCCCGAGGGCGAAGTGGTCGGCTGCAGCCGGGTCCACGTGGTGCCGCCCCAGGTCCAGGTGTCATCGAGTTCCTGGCTCTGGTAGGGGCTCGTGGTCCAGGTGCTGCCGCCGAACAGCACCACCTGCTGGCGGGTGCCGATCAGGACCGGCCAGCACCGTGCCGGCGGCGGGTTCGCCGACGCCGCCTGCGTCCAGTCGACGCCGTCGAAGGTCCAGGTGTCGCCGAACAAGGTGGCGTTGTCGCGGCCGCCGAACAGCACGAGGCGTTGCGTGGGGACGTGGAAGGCGAGGCCATGGCCGTTGCGCTGCGGTGGACGGTGGGCCGGCAGCACCTCGCGCCAGACGCTGCCGTTCCAGGTCCAGGTGTCGTCGTGGCTGGTCAGGCTTCCGCCGTTCGGGTAGGCGAAGCCGCCGAACAGCACGGTCACGCTGCGCGCCGGGTCGAAGGCGAGGCCGTGACCGGCGCGCGCCGACGGCGCGAGCGGCGGACGGGCCTCGGACCAGCGCTGGCCGTTCCAGAGCCAGGTGTCGCCGTGGTTGGTGCTGCCGCCGATGCCGCCGAACAGGACGGCTTCGCCGCGGACCGGATCGTCGGCGATGGCCGACTGGATGCGTGGCAGGGGTGCCGAGGCGCGGACCACCTGCGTCCAGTCGATGCCGTCGTACTCCCAGATCGCGTCGGTGCCGTTGGGGCCGAACAGCACGGTCCGGTTGCGGGTGCGGTCGAACGCCAGGGAGGGGTTGAGCAACGGCGGCGGGCGGTGCGGCGTCGACACGCGTGCCCAGTCGGCGCCGTCCCACTCCCAGGTGTCGTCCGTACCGATCGGGAAGATGACGCTGCTGCCGCCGAACAGGACCACCCGCTGCCGGGCCGGGTCCCAGCTCATGGCGGGATGGGACCGGGCGCCCGGAGCATGGGCCGGGAAGTGCTGCCGCCAGAAGGTGCCGTCCCAGGTCCAGGTGTCGCCGAGCGCGGTGGTGCCGGAGCGGCCGCCGAACAGGACCATGTTGCCGCGGGCGGCGTCGAACGCGAGACGGTGGCCCTGGCGGGCCGGCGGCGGCGCGCCGGGCTGGCGCAGCAGCCAGGCACTGCCATCCCACTCCCAGGTGTCGTTGAGGCCGTTGTCGCCGCCGAACAGCACGATGCGACCGCGGCGCGAGTCGTGCGCCATCGCGTGCCCGGAGCGTGCCGTCAGCAGCAACGGCGTCGGGCGTGCGGTCCACTGCGCGCCGTCGAAGGTCCAGGTGTCGCCAGCCTGGTAGCGGCCGCCGAACAGCACCAGCTGGCGCCGCTGATCGTCGGTGGCCATCGCGTGGTCGATGCGTACGGCGGGGCCCGGGGAGGTCGCGTGCCGAGCCCACGTGGCGCCGGTCCACTCCCAGAGGTCGGGCAGCCCACCGATCGAGCTGCTCCAGCCGCCGAAGCGGGTCGGCCGGCCGGTCTGGGGGTGCAGGGCGATCGCCGCGCCCGGGCTGGCGAAGGGCAGGCGCAGGGCCCAATCCTCGGCGGGTTGCTGCCCACGCGGCGCGGCGGCGAGCAGCAGGCAGGGCAGCGCGGCGGACAGGCGGATCCTGGTCATGGGCGGCTCCATGGCGCGGTCAATCGCCCACCGTGAGGCGCAGCCCTTCGCTGAAGGTGAGGCCTGCGTACGGCCCGCGCTGGGGATCGAAGGCGACCGCCTGGGCGAGGACGGTCACGCCCCGCAGGCGCGGGTCGTTGGGGATCGCGATGCCGGCGCGCGCGCGTCCGGCCGGGTCGGTGGCCAGGAAGTGCACCGCCAGCGGCGGCCCAAGCCACAGGACGCAACCCGCGCCGAGGTGCTGCGGCTGCTCGACGAGGCCGATGGCGATCAGGCAGGGCGCCCGCGGCGCCAGCATGGCGGCGTGGATGCCGAAGTCGGCCTCGCCGGGCCACGGGCGGCCGTCGCTGGTCAGGCCGGGTGCCGGCCCGAGCGCGCAGCCATAGCCGAACCGGACCGCGCTCGCCGGGGTGGGCGTGAGCCACGCCGAGACGCCGTTCCAGATGCTGCTGCCGTAGGGCGTCTGCTGGTGCTGGAAGCTGAAGACGCGGCTGCGGTCGAAGTCGGGCGCCAGGACCGGTGCGTTGCCGAACGGCTGGAAGCCGAGGTTGACCGGGAACCAGGTTGTTCCGTCCCATTCGACCGGCCCGGCACCTCCGAACAGCATGCGCTGCGTGTCCGGCCGGTAGACCACGCTGCCCGGCGCGCCCGACGGCAACGCGCCGCGCGCGGTCCAGGCCGCGCCGTCCCATTCCCACAGCTCGTAGCCGACCGCCGCTGCGACGACGTTGCGGCGCGGGTCGTGGCCGGTGGCGATCGGCGCCCCGGTGTAGGCGGCGCCGGGACCAAGTGTGTTGGCCCAGCCGGTCCCGTTCCACTGCCACTGGCGGTTGGTCGCGCCGGTCGTGCTCGGGAAGAGGCCGAGCACGCCGCCGGCGGGATCGGTGACCAGTTGCAGGTCGCCGGGCGGCGCGGTCGCCGGCGTCTGCCGCAGCCAGTCGTTGCCGTTCCACAGCCAGGTGTCGGTGAGCCGGGCGTTCTGCGCGTCGATGCCGCCGGACAGGACGAAGGCCTGGTTCACGGGCGACCAGGCGAGGCCCGCGCTGCGGCGCGGCGGCGGGACGTGCGCGGGCTGCAGGCGCGTCCAGGCCCCGGCGAAGATCCAGGTGTCGTCGAGCGGCGGTGCGTTGCTGCCCGTGCGGCCGCCGAACAGCAGGATCCCGGAGCGCGCCGGGGTCGAGGCCAGCGCCGCCGCGTCGCGCAACGGCGGGTGCCGGTCGGGCAGCTGCCGCCACTGGTCGCCTTCGAGACGCCAGAGGCCCTCGGGCAGGGGATCGCGCGCCCCGAGCCGCAGGAGCCCGCTGCCATCCCAGCACAGGCTGGCGCGGACGGTGCTGAGCGACGGCGGCGTGGCGATCGCGCGCCAGGTGCCGCCGGCGAAGGCCCAGGTCACCGGGACGAACGGCGACGCGGTGACGCCGTGCAGCACGAGCCGCCGGCCGGCCGGATCGGACACGATGCCGTGGACGGTGATGCCCGGCGGCCCCCCCTGATCGAGCAGTTCCCACTGCGAGCCGTCCCAGGTCCACAGGGTCAGCGGATCGCCGACCGCCAGCACGCACCGGGCCAGCGTGGGATCCCAGGCGAACGCGCCGCCGGGGCCGGGACTGGCCGGCGGCGTGATGCGTTGCCATTGCCCGCCGTCCCATTCCGCCACCTCGCCGGGTGGGAACAGCCGCACCAGCTTCTGACGCCGCGCGTCGAAGGCCATTGCGCCGAGGTTCCAACCGGTCGGGATCGACGTGTAGGTCCAGTGCGCGCCGTCCCAGCAGCCGCCGTCCGGCGTGAGGATCCGATGGCGCACCGGATCCCACACCCCGCCGCTGCCGGTCGTGTGCGAGACGCCGAGCCGGGCCCGGAACTGCAGCCCGTCCCACTCCCAGACCTCGGACGAGCGCGCCGCGAACACCACCACCACGTTGCGGTCCGGGTCGTGCACCATGCCGCCCGCGAGCGGCTGCGTTCCGAACGGCGCGAAGCTGGCGTTCTGGCCGGGCAGCCCGACGGTGGCCAGCAGGAACGCCGCGAGGCAGCCCGATCGCATGGCAGGATGGCCGCTCATTCGCCCACCGTGATCCGCAGGCCGGCGGTCAGCGTCAGCGAACCGAGCAGGCTCGCCGCCGGGTTCCACACCGCCCCCTGGGCGGTGACCTGGAGTCCGTGCAGGGCGCTCCGGTTGGGAATCGGCAGCGGCACGCGGACGAAGCCGCCCGCATCCACCAGCGCGAACCACACCGCGCCCGGCAACGCCACCAGCGAGCGGCAGCCGTTGCCGATCGGCTCGTTCTGGGCCGCGAAGCCCAGTACCACGAGGCAGGGCATGGAGCCGGTGCGCGCCGTGAGTTCGAGTTCGAAGGGCGTGTCGGGGCGCGGCACACCCAGGGCGGCCAGCGCCGGGGTCGGGCCGATCGCGCAGCCGGCGCCGTAGGCCGTGGCGTGGGCCGCGACCTGTTCCACCAGCAGCAGGGGCGACGGGTCGAGCGACCAGAGCTGGCGGCGCCCGTGGTGGGTGACCAGCCGCGGGAACGACCCGCCCGGGTGTCCCGGGCCCGGCACCGCCACCCAGTCGCTGCCGGTCCATTCGAAGGCGGCGCCAGGCCCCATCGCCACGATCCGCTGGCTGCGCGGCCGGAAGGCTGCGGCGACGTAGCTGGACACCGGCAGGATCGCAGCCTGCCGCGTCCAGGTCGTTCCGTCCCAGACCCAGGTCTCGCCGCCGTAGAGCCCGCTGAGCGAGTAGCCGCCCGCCATCACCACCTGGCCGCGGCCCGGATCCGACGCGAAGGCCGTGAAGGCGCGGGGCGCCGGCGCGGTCGCGGGCGCCAGCTGCTGCCAGTCGACCCCGTTCCAGCGCCACGTGTCGCCGAACCAGCTGCTGTTGTCCGTGCCGCCGAACAGCAGCACGCCGCCGCCCGGATCCTCGGTCATCACCGCCCCCAGCCGGGCCGGCGGCGCATGCGCCGGCTGGCGGTTGCGCCAGTCGCTGCCGTTCCACGACCAGGTGTCGCCGCGCAGCGTCGAGCCCCGGTAGAGGCCGCCGAACAGCAGCACCTCCTGTTCCACCGACGACCAGGCGAGGTGCGCGGAATGGCGCAGCGGCGGGTTGGTGGCCGGCCGGCACGGCAGCCAGCCGCGGTCGAACAGCATGGTCTGGTCGGGCGGCACCACGCCGGCGTTGCCGTGGCCGCCGAAGCCGACCAGCGTGCCGCGCACGCGGTCATGGGCCCAGGCGGTCTGCTGCCGTGAGGCGGGCCGCGCCGGCAGGTTGCCGAGCTGCCGCCAGACGCCCTGGCGCAGCGCGAACAGGTCGCCTTGCCGCGCGCCGGCGGTGGCCAGCAGCAGCACGCCAAGGTCGTCGGCGACCAGCCTGGCGCCGACCTGCGGACCGGGATCGCCGCTGGTCGGCAGCCGCAGCCAGTCGCTGCCGCTCCACTGCCAGGTGTCGGTCGCCGTGGCATCGCCGCCGTACAGCAGGAGCCGGCCGCTGCCCGGGTCGAGCGCCAGCGCGGCCCCCGCGCGCGGTCCCGGCGACCCTCCGGTGGGCAGCCGCAGCCAGGCGAAGCCGTTCCAGGCCCAGGTGTCGGCCGACGCCGCGGTGACACCGCCGTACAGCAGGCAGTGGCCCGACACCGGGTCCCACGCGAACGGCGCGCCGGCCTCGATGCCCGCGGGCGTGGCGTTGCCGATCGCCCACCATTGCTGGCCATCCCACTCGTGCACCTGACCAAGGCCGCTGACCACGACCAGGCGGCGCCGGCCCGCGTCGAGCGCCACCGAGGTGACCGTGTCGCCAGGCGGTGCGGTGCCGCCGCGCTGCCAGCTCCAGGCGCCGCCGTTCCAGGCGCCGACCCAGCGATCGGTCGACAGGGCCAGCATCCGGCTGGTGGCCGCGTCGTGGACCAGATGCTGGACGGTCTTCTGGCCCAGCAGTTCGTCGAGGCGCTCGCGGGCGACGCTGCCATCCCATTCGTAGATGCGCTGCCCGGTGTCGGCGCCGGCCAGCAGCAGGCGATGGCGCGTGGCATCCCAGGCGACGGCGGTGGTGGGTACGGCGGTGGCGGGCGCGATCCAGGTCTGCGCGGCGGCCAGCCCCGTCAGGAGGGCGCAGGCGAGGGCTCTGGGCAGGGGCATGGGTCGGCCGGGAGAGGTGCCGCGGCGTGGTGGGCAGGCAAGCGCGGGACCAAGCCCGCTCGGCGCCGACGGTAACCGGGGCTGAGGTCTGCCGGGCCCATGGTGATCAGTTTGGTCGACAAGAATGGAGTGTCGACCAAACTCGACACTCTGGAGAGACTCATCGTAACATGCTGCAAATAACAACGTTACGCATGATGTGCTCGGAGGATGGGCAGGTTGCTCATCCCCGTTTGGCTTCTGACCGGGCAGCATGTCCAAGCCCGGACTCCGGATCCACGTCCCAAGGTCAGGTTCGGCCATGCCGAGGTCCCATGCCGTGACTCGATGCCGAGGCGCCGCCCGGACCGAGGCCCACTTGGCCATGCCACCTGAGGTACCGCCACCTGGAGCTTGTTCCACATCATTTAACGGGGGCACGGTTGCTTGGCACAGGGCGGGACGTGTCCGCCATGCCGCCTGGGTCGCTCGTTTCTCCATGGGTGTCGGTTGGCAAGAAGGCTGTGCGACCCGAACCAAGCAGTGCTGGTGTGCGGCGCCGCACGGTGTTCGATGGTACTTGCGGCTAGGGCAGCGGCCTCCTCCTCGCCTTGCCTGTCCTGGCAGGAGCGAAGATGGCTCCAGACTGGCCCGGGGCTTGACTGGATTCACCAATCCTGCTCGTCTCAGGGCAGCAAGGACGGTCCTCCATGAAGCAGGGCTCTCTCTCTCTCTCTCTCTCTCTCTCTCTCTTGTTGCAAGCCTGTTGCTGACGAGCGTGCGTCTCGTCGCTCAGGGGCCGCCCAACGAGTTCGTGTTCCACGTCTATGTGGATCCGATCTTCGGCGACGACGATCGAGCCTGGGCACAGAATCCGGGTAACCCCTTGCCGGATCCCGGCAACAACAACGCCCCCATGTTGCCCGGCCCTGGGCGGCCTCTGGACACCCGCGCCGCCATCGCCCCGGCCGGTGATCCGATCCATGTGGCCGGCTACCTGCAGCATGCGCCGTACAGCTTCCGCACGATCAGTGGTGCCAGGGGCGCGATGTGGTACGTCAACACCCTGTTCACGGTTCCGATCTATGACCCGATCCAGCTGCCCAACCTCGTCATCATTGGCTATCGCACGCAGTTGCCATGGCAGCATGCGTCGAGCACGCGGTCGGTCACGCATGTCGTGATCCACTGCTTGCCCGGTCTCTATGGGCCGCGGGCCGGCGGCCTGCTTCCCGGGCAGCCGGACATCGATCCTCGGTCGGGATTACCCTGGAACGGGGAGCACTTCCCAATCTTCTTGGGTGAGCGACCCGACGGGCAGTTCCCGGTCTGCGATCGCATCAGCATCCAGGGGACCTCGGCTCTGGACACGATCTTCGATGCCCGGGGCGACGATCCGGCGCTGACCTCAAACGAACAGTACAGCTACATCTTCCATGTTGCAGGCAGGCCCGACGACGGAGGGATGGGCCTCTACACCGGTCTCGTCGATCACGGTGAGGCATTCATCGATGGAATCACGATCCGTGGTGCCCGAGGCATCACCGCCTACCAGCCCCACCAACCGCGTACCCCTCATGGCTGTGGGGTGTTCATCACCGGCAACATGCCAGGCAGCAGCGTGGAGCTGACGATCACCAACTGCTTCATCGTCAGCAACGTCGTCGGCATCGCGCTCGACTCGCATCACGAGGCAGTGCCCGCAGCCGGGAGCGGCACGACGATTCGAAACGGCGCACACAACCCGCTGATCGTCAACAACACTCTGGCCTACAACGAAGTGGGCGTCTGGGCCGGCAACCTCACCGCAGACACGATCGAACCTTTTCCACAGACGCAATACATCAACAACCACGCCCCGTTGCTGGTCAACAACATCGTGGACCCGGGGTCGCCTGCTGGATGGCCGTTGGCCGGCCTCTCGTGTTTCGAAGGCGTGGGTGACGACGACCTGGAGCTTGGCACGATCGGTGGCTTGGCCCTGGTACCTCTGCTCGGGCACGACTTCAATGCCTGGGTCATGGGTCTGAGGAACCTAGGAGGGTTGCCCCGCCAGAACGTCTGGTGGAACTGGTACAAGTCGAACACGGGCGCCGTGATGACGGCCGGGCTGCTGCCGCGATTCGACCTGGCGGCCTTCTCTGCGACAACGCCGGCTCGCCAGGGGACTCTCTACGTCAACGACGTGTTTCGCAACGTCGAGGCGACCGAGGTTGCGCCCCACGACTTCCGGCTCACGCCGTTCGTCAGCGACAATCCCGCTCAGGCGCCCGGATCCTACAGCCCACTGCTGTTCAATCCGATGATCGGTCGCGGCGTCGATCAGTTGTGGCTCGGCAACCGAAGTGGCACTCGGCTCTTGCGACCGCCTGGTCTGCCGGCTGGCGTGGAGCGGGCGATGCTGCACGGGTGGGATGTGGACTGCGAGGGATACGGCAACCCCAGGCGTGAGTTGCGGCCGATCCCGTCCGGTGTGACGCAGCCCAGCTCGTTGGGGGCAGCGGAGCCTGGGTTCGGCACACATGGCCCCATCGACCTCGGCGCCGACCAATGCGGCCGGTTGATCATGGCGCGGTATGTTCCCTTCACCAGGATGTATGCGGCGGATCTGGGCGCTGTAGAGTTTGTGCCGCTGGTCTATGACCAGGTGGTGTTTTTTGACCAACCCGGTACGTCGTCGCCACGGCCAGTGGCCGGCATCGTAATCGCCGGGAGTGTAGTCGGGTCGAGCCTTATGGGGATTGATTGGTTCGAGAATGTCCAGTCCGGCGTCCATCTCCAACCGAACCCAGCCGGACCCGGGTTCACCAACTATACGTTGGGCGTGCCGGACGATCCAAATCCTGCGGCGCCGCTGCCGCCTTCACATCGACGCGTGTATACATCTGGGGGCTGGGTGCCGGCGTTCATGCGCAACCTATCGTGCGATTTCTCGCCGCACTTGGTGCTCGATCGGCATCCGCTGTGGGGATCGCTAATCAACTGGGATCCCGCCCTGGCAACACCGATCTACCGCCAGGATTCCTACGCGGCAAACCCGTGGTTCGAGGGCAACTGGACCTTGGCTGGTGGCACGGCGCCTGCCTACCCCGAGAATGCGTCACTGTTCTTTAACGACGCCCCGGGATTGCCCGTGCACAACGCTGTTGGCTTCGCGGCACCCGGATTCATCAACAGAACATCCGTGTTGGTCGGGCACCTGAACCCTCCAGGTACGTATCTGCCATCCGCAGGCGCTCTCCGATGGATTCCAGGGGCCACCGGGCAGTTTGGTCCGTTCGGTGGCTGCTCGGCGCCTTCTGGGACCTATGTGTCAGGCTCATGGGGCGTGAATGACCTGCCAGCAGGTTGTCCCGATCGACTGCCACCAGTTGGATTGGCGGTGGGGATTCGGGTGAACTGCGAAGTCAGCGCGTCTGTTCTCCCCGGAGGCGTCAGCAGCAACTTGCAGACGTTTCTGACCGTCTTGAATGGACGGCAGCAAGGAATGATGGCGGCACCGCAGGGGAACGGAAGCAGCCTGTCCGGAGAGCAGAGGCGAGCCTTGGTTCCGAGCGCATTGGGCACCGAGATGACCAGAGAGCGAATCGAGATGAGCGCGCAGCAGTTGATGGGAGGGGGACGATGATCCGGAAGGTCGTGGCCTGGGCCGTCATCGGGATGGCCTGCCTGCGTGGCCAAGCGGTGCCGGGCATGCCGGACTTCGTCGCCTACCACACTGGGTATCTTGCGCAGCCATACGTGATCGGCGACATGGACGGGGACGGCACTGTCGACCTGGTTTCGTTCATGTCGAATGCTGCATCCGGAACGCACATTGTGTTTGTGCAGCACAGTTTGCTGCGCGATGGCCTGGGCGGTCCCGTGCGATTCGTGCCCGCGCCACAGATGGCGGGCACCCTCTGCTATCCGAGTGGCGGCGACATCGACAACAACGGCACGATCGACATCTTCGGCCGGGTGATGACCTGGGGTCCGGGTCCCTGGTCGGGGCTGGCGAGACCGGACGAACTCTGGCTATGCGATGCGGCTGGGAATCTCACCCAGACCACCGGTCGGCTGCCCACACAACCCACTGCGGTGATGGACATGGCCTTCATCGATGTCGATGGTGACGGCGACCTGGACATGTTCCTGGCCGGACCAGTGCCCGGCAACCTGCTGTACCTCAACGACGGCCGCGGCTTCTTCACCGATGTCACCGCGGCCCGGCTCCCGATCGGCACGAGTCTCACGCCGTCCGTCGTCGCGGCCCTCGACTTCGATGGCGACGGGGACCAGGATGTGCTGGTCGGCTACGAGAGCGGTACGCCAGCTCTGTACGTCAACGATGGCCGGGGTTTCTTCACGCTCGGCACGGTGGGCACCCAGGTCGGCACGCCGATCCATGCTGCGGTCGGCGACCTGGATGGCGACGGGCGGTTGGAGGTGATCCTCGCCTGCTCCAATCGCGGCCCGGATGTCCTGGCCTGGGTGAGCGGGACCACCCTGGCCGCGGTGCCCTGGGCGATGCCTGGCTGGTTCGATGCCGGCGTCAAGAAGGCCTTCCTGGTCGACATGGATGCCGATGGCGACCTGGACCTGGTGGTCGGCCGGAACGGCACCAACTACCCGTTGATCGCCTGGGCGGAGAATCGCGGCGGCGGTGTGTTCGTGGATGTGCCCACCAACCTGCCGCAGAGCGTGGGCGGCGAGTTCATGGGTGTGTTCGACTACGACCAGGACGGCGATCCGGACATCTCGACGCGCTACGGCCTGACCGGGATCTTCCTGGCCAACACCCAGCGCCAGCTCCTGCCGCGCAATGACCCGCTCCTGGGCAACGGCTATCGGGTGTCGGCGTTCGGCATGGCTGGTCACGTGTTCGTGCACGGCATCTCGCTAGGCGCGGTCGGCACGCGCCTGCCGGAGCTCGGCTGGTTGTGGCTCGATCCAGCCCAGTTCGCGGTGTTCGGGCTCGGCGTCTACCAGGTGCGCGAGGAGCAGACCTTGACACTCCCGGTGCCGCCGCGCCCGAGCCTGGTCGGTTTCGACGTGTGCCTGCAGGCGCTCGATCTCGACACGGTGCGCGGCACGGCACGGCTGACCAACTGCCCTTGCCGGACGATCCGCTAGGGTGCTCCGGCCGGGGAAGGGCAGGCAGAAGCGGTCCGGGCGCTGGGTGCCGGCGACAACCCGCACGACGCGTCGTCAGTCCGGCAGTCGTCGCCGAACGACTGCAGGCCGCGCAGATCGGCGTACCGGCACCCGGAAGCACAGCAGGAGGTCCTCCAGCACCTCGGGACGCCCCAGCCGCTTCTCCTCGATCAGCGCATGCACGACGGTGAGGACGCCCGGTGCGCGCTGGATCTCGTCGATCACCACGGCCCCCGGCCGGGCCATTCCCTCGACCCGCTCACGGGCGCCTCGGGTTGCGACAGCAGTTCCCGCTCCTCGGTCGGATCGAGCAGGTCGATGGTGAGGCCGGGCTCGAGGCTGCGCCAAGAGCCAGGTCGACTTGCCGGTGCCGCGCGGCCCGAACAGGAAGAAGTGGCCCCTGGGGACCTGGAGAAATCGCGGCAGCGCCGTCATTCATGCTGCCGATTTCACGACAGAGCCGTCAGAAGGCCAGATCGCCGTCCCGCTCGTGGCTGACGGCGGTGCTGGCCTGCGAGCGGTGCGTGGGGTGTCGTGCGTGGGTCGGCCTGGGGACGGAACATTCTGTCGTGAAATGGCTTACGGACTCTGACGGAGATCAGGTCCGGGCCTGGATCGCTCCCGCGGTCGCCACAATGCACCTTCCGATCCGGCCTCTCGCCCCGTACGACGGGGCCATGCCCGGTTTCCGGTTCCAGCCCCTGTTCGAACTCGGCCACGCCGACACCCCGTTCCGCAGGCTCACCGCCTACGGCGTCCGCAACGTCGAGGAGCTCGGTCGCACCTTCCTGCAGGTCGAGCCGCAGGCGCTGACCACGCTCGCCTTCCAGGCGATCCGCGACATCAGCCACCTGTTCCGCAGGGGCCACCTGCAGCAGCTCCGCGCCATCCTCGACGACCCCGACGCCTCGGCGAACGACAAGTTCGTGGCGCTGCAGCTCCTGCGCAACGCCAACGTGTCGGCCGGCATGGTGCTGCCGAGCTGTCAGGACACCGGCACCGCCATCGTCATCGGCAAGAAGGGCGAGCAGGTGTGGGTCCTGGGCGACGAGGAGGAGGCGCTCTCGCGCGGCGTGCAGCGCGCCTTCACCGAGACCAATCTGCGCTACTCGCAGATGGCGCCGCTCGACATGTACGAGGAGGTCAACACCGGCGACAACCTGCCGGCGCAGATCGAGCTGTACGCGCAGAAGGGCGCCGAGTACCACTTCCTGGTGCTGACCAAGGGCGGCGGCTCGGCCAACAAGACCTTCCTGTTCCAGGAGACCAAGGCGCTGCTCAATCCGAAGAGCCTGCTCGAGTTCCTCGACCAGAAGATGCGCTCGCTCGGCACCGCCGCCTGTCCGCCCTATCACCTG
>CAZMGG010000044.1:0-15452 GCA_964565715.1 uncultured candidatus Brocadiaceae bacterium
CGCTGGACCAGCGAGATCGCGCTGCGCCACGGCGTGCCGCTGCCGACGATCCACGCCGCCGTCGAGGCCCGCTGTCTGTCGGCCCGCAAGGACGAGCGGGTGGCGGCCAGCAAGGTCCTGCGCGGACCGGGAACAGCACGGCCCAAGGCCGACCCGGCCCTGCTTGACGCCGTGCGCGACGCCCTCTACTGCGCCAAGATCTGCTCCTACGCCCAGGGCCTCGACCTGCTGGCGGTGGCCGACCGGGAACACCGCTGGGGCATCGACCTCGGCGAGATCGCGCGCATCTGGAAGGGCGGCTGCATCATCCGCGCCCGCTTCCTGACCCGGATCCAGGCGGCGTTCCACAAGCAGAAGGCGCTGCCGAACCTGCTGCTCGACCCGGAACTCGGCGGCTTCGTGCAGGAGGCCCAGGGCCGCTGGCGTCGGGTCGTGGCGCTGTGCGCCGAACACGGCGTGCCGGCCCTGGCGCTCGGCGCCAGCCTGTCCTGGTTCGACAGCTTCCGACGGGCGAGCCTGCCGCAGAACCTCACCCAGGCCCAGCGCGACCTGTTCGGTGCCCACACCTTCGAGCGCACCGACCGGCCGGCCGGCGAGGCCTTCCACCACGAGTGGCCGTAGCCCGGCGGGCCACGGTCACTTCGTGCGGTAGACCTCGACGCCGGTCTGCTGCTTGTTCATGACCTCGTTCTTCAGCCACTCCACCTGCCGGGAGCGGTTGCCCTCGTTGAGCATCATGTTCTGCTCCAGGGCGTCGAACTTGCGGCCCTTGCGCAGCTCCGGCGCCGGCCCGTCCTGCTGCGGCTGCGGCTCCGGCGCCGGCCGGTAGCGCTGGGCCTGGTGCACGCCGGTGCCGCGGTAGAACGCGTACTGGTCACCCTTCTTGACGATGACGGTGGCCAGCCCGACCAGCGACTCGGCGGCGAACACGCCGCGCAGATCGGTGTCGCCGCTCTGGAAGGCCTGGTCGCCGGAACCGACGACCTTGACGTGGGCATCGCTGACGAAGGCCTCGCCCTGCTTCACGTTCACCCGGATGCGGCCGATGTCGAAACTCTCCTGCGCCTCGATCTTCAGGTCGGTGCGCAGGATCATGCCGCTGGCCAGCAGGTCGCCGCCGCGGATCACCACCAGGTAGGCGCCGGGCTCGGCCAGCTCGAGCGGCACCTTCTTCTCCATGCCGCGGTAGTCGCGGCCCTGGCCCAGTTCGACCTCCAGGCTGCGCATCGGCTTGATGCCGTGCAGCTGGATGCCGCGGATGTCGTTGAGCGACTTCTCCAGCAGGTAGAGGCGCATCAGGTCGACGCGGAACACCTGCACCTGCACCTTGGCGACGTTGCGGTAGGCGATGGTGAGCTGCGGCGATTCGGCCATGGCGAAGCTCGACACCTCGGGCAGGCCGAGCTGCTTGCGCAGGAAGTAGTGCATCGCCTCGCCGGCGTCGCTGAAGCGGTCCTCGACGGTCTTGTAGGCCGCCAGCGCCTGCTCCGGCTCGTTGCGGGCGTGGTGGATCTGCCCCTGCAGGTAGATCGCGTGGTAGCGGCTCTCGCTCGGCCCCTTGCCGCCGCGGCCGTCGGGGAACTGCTCCTCGGCCACCCGCTTCAGGGTGGCGAAGGCCGCCTCGTGCCGGCCCAGCGCGAACTGGGCGTAGCCGACGGTGTAGAGCAGCTCGTCGACGAAGGTGCTGTCCGGGTAGCGCTGCAGCGCGGCCTCGGCCACCCGCAGGGCCCCCTCCAGGTCCTTGTGCTCCAGCAGCGTCGTCGCCCAGGCGAACGACACCTCCTCGGCCAGCGGATCCTCGGGGAACATGACCAGGAACTCGCGCAGCACGGCGATCGCCTGCAGGCGCAGGGCGCCTGGCGCGCCGATGCGCTCGTCCACCGGCGCCGTCGGGTTCAGCCCCGCCGCCAGGGCCGCCAGCCGCTGGCCGATGCCGTAGGCCGACGCCCGCATGGTGTTGAGGTCCGGATAGGCCCGCAGCAGCCGCTGCAGGAACTGCACCGACGCCTGCAGCTCGCCGAGGCCCTCGAGGGTGGTGGCGACCGCCGCCTCCTTCAGGAACGAGGCGTCGGCGGTGGCGCGGAACACCAGCAGCGCCGCCTCGAACTCGCCGAGGTCGACGTAGGCCTTGCCCACCGCCAGGATCCGGTCGAACGGGATCACCAGGTCCGGGTAGCGGTCCTTCAGCGCCTCGAAGAAGCGCACCACCGACCGGCTGTCGCCGCGCTCGATCGACAGGAACAGCATCATCCGCGCCACCTCCTTGAAGACGTGGTCGCGCAGGTAGAAGTCCTTCTTGTGCCAGTCGGCCAGGAGCTGGTCGAAGTGGCCGGCCGCCGCCAGGAAGGCCTGCCGGGCGGCGTCGCCAGCGGCCTTCTCGCCCTCCTCGAACAGCATCCGGCCGAGGTGGAACAGCTCGTCGGGCGTCAGCCGGTAATCGTCGGCATTGCCCTGTCCTGCGGCATGCACGGTCAGCTCCCCGGTCTCGCCGTAGGCCAGCAGTTCCGGCCGCTGTGCGCCCTGCACCATCGTCGGCAGCGCACGGTACTTGCCCGGGAAGCGCGCCTGCAGCTCGTAGCTGAAGGTGTCGCCGGTGACGCCCTCGCGATAGTAGAGCTGCAGCCGGTCCGGCAGCACCTCGACGTGGTCGAAGGCGCCACGGATCGAGTCGCGCAGCACCGTGCAGCCCGCCGGCAGCGGCTCCTCCACCAGCAGCGGCGTCATCGTGCGGCGCAGCTCCTCGCGCGGGATCCAGTGCGACACATGCACCCGGGTGATCTCGCCGACCCGCAGCTGGGTGACGCGGTTCTCGAAGGTGCGGTAGCCGGTGCCGTCCACCACCGAGAAGCCCTGTTGCACGGTCTGCGTGCCGTGGCGCCGCGCATCGGCCAGGTACTTCCGCTCGACCCGCACCACATCGCGGTTCTTGTCCTCGGCGCGGAAGCCGCGGGCGAAGCCGGTCAGGTTGACCGCGTAGTGGGCCTCGCCGCCGCCCTCCACCACCAGCGACACCTGGTTGCCGCGCTCCTGCAGCCAGTCGGCGGGCACCGGCCAGGCAGAACTGGCCGTGCTGCCCGCCGGCAGCTTCGCCAGCTCCCGGCCGTTGACGGTGACCGTGATGACGCCGGTCTTGCCGGGTCCGGCGGCCGGCGCCCGCGCCAGGGACGCGAGACCGATCGCCGCGGCGGTCGCCTCCGGCGTCGCCCACGACGCGCCCTGCCGCTGCTGCTGCACGAAGGCCGCGGCCTCGGCGCCGAGCGCATCGCGGGCGTCGGCCCGCAGCAGCGCGGTGGCGGCCAGCGCCACCGCCTCCAGGGACAGCCGGCCGAACGTCGCGGCGGTGACCTTCGGCCGCAGCCCGTCCAGCACCTCACCGGCCAGCTCCGGCCGCTTGTGCTCGAGCCAGGCCAGCGCCAGCCGCGCCATCGCGTCGACCGAGAGGTCGTTGCGCGAGCGGTGCAGCGAGTTGAGCGCCTCGAAGCGGGCCCGGTCGGCGGCCGCCAGCGCCCACAGCACGTCGGCGCGCTGCTCGTTGCCGGCATTCCGCAGGTACTGCAGCAGCCACTCGGCGGCCTTGTCCATCGGCTGCTCCGCCGCCGCGAGGCCGCGGGCGCGGCAACGGGCGAAGAAGCGCAGGGCCTGGCAGGTCGACCGCAGGTCCTGGTTGCTCTTGCCGGCCCACGGCAGGCTGCCGTCCTGCAGCTGTGTGCTCAGCAGGGCCTGCAGCATCGCCTGGGCCTGACCGAGCAGCCGCGCCGTGTCGGCGGGATTGCCCGAGCCGGCCCGTTCCAGGTAGTCCAGCGCCAGCAGGGCCGACAGCCCGCGGCTGGCCCGGGCCAGCCCGGTGACGTCGAGCTGCACGCAGTTGCGCGGCCGGTAGCCGTGGCCGAGCGCCGCCGTCAGCAGGTCGCGGCCGGGATCGGGCCCCACCTCCACCAGCATCTGCAGCGCGGTGAACTCACGGCCCTCGGGCAGCCCGAGCTGGAACGAGGCGCGGTCGCCGGTGGCGCCGGCGCGGCCGGCGCGGAACTCGACGCCGAACGGCCGCACCGAGATCGCCTGCGCCAGCTCGTCGGCGAGCCCGGCGCCCTTGGCGCCGAGCCCGAGCTGCAGGTCGCTGGCGCTGGTGGCCAGCAGCGGGAAGCGCGCCTCGGCCTCGGTCTGCGCGCCCACCTGGACGCGGGCCTGCGCCGCCGTGCGTTCGCCGCCGCGGGTCGTGACCAGTTCCAGGTCCACCGGCACCGCCGCCGCGGTCAGGTTGTGCACCCGGGCGATGACCTGGGACTCGTCGCCCTCGGTCAGCGTGCGCGGCCCGACCAGATCGGCCTGCAGATCCTTGTGGGTGCGCAGCGTGGCCTGGCCCTCGCCGACCCAGGTGTCGGCGGTGACGCCGCGGGCCTGCAGGCGCCAGCCGGTGGTGCTGTCCGGCAGCCGGATCTTCGCGGTGGCGCGGCCCTCGGCATCGGTGGTCACCGCCGACAGCCAGGCGCCGGTCTCGCTGAAGTTGGTGCGCGGCTGGTCGGACGGCCGGCTGACCGCCGCCAGCCCGTCGACCGCATCGACCAGCGCGAAGCCGGCCAGCTGCTGGCCAGCACTCAGGTCCCGCAGCACGTCCTGACCGGCCTTGAACTCGGCCAGCTTCTTCAGGTCCGCCCGCTTGTCGAACGCGACGGTGCGCACCGCCGCACCGAGGAAGAAGTCGCTGTTGCCCTCGAGCTGCTGCTGGACTTCCTGCTGAGCCTGACCGGCCGGATCTGCGGCGACACCGTTCTGGCTGCGCCGCTGGCCGGGTCGGCCGCCGGCGATCGGACCCGCCGGCCCGCCCGTGGTGGGCCCCGTCAGCCGCCCGCGCCCGCCACCCGCGCCCCCGCCGGGCGACGGCACCATGTCGCCGGGACCGGCGTAGCGTCGGCCGCCGTCGTCGCCCTCGGTGGCCGCCGGTTGCGCGTCGTGCCGCTCCAGCTCCCGGCGCACCTCCTCCGCCAGCAGGGCCTCGCTCATCCGCCGGCTCGGCCCGTCGTAGGCCCAGGTGCAGCTGCTGACGCAGCGGAACGCGGTCTCGCGCAGGCTGCCGTAGAAGTACTCGCTCATCTTCGGCGTGCCGTCGGCGTAGACCGACAGCAGCGCCTCGTCGACCAGGGCCAATGCCACCTCGGCGCTGACCGGCTTGCCCTGCGGGTCCAGCGCGCGGACCTGCACCTCCACCTCGCTGCCCGGCGCCGCGCTGTTGCCGGGCACCGTCACCGCGACGCTGAGGTCGCGCAGCACCCGGAACTGCCGCTCGGCCTGATGCAGGCTGTTGCCGTCGATCATCGCCAGCGACAGCGCGAAGTTCGGCGCGTGCAGCGGCAGCAGCGGCACGCTCAGCGTCGACTCGCCCGCCGGCAGCACCCTGGTCTCGTAGGTCAGGATGCCGTCACCCTGCACCGTCACCAGGCACAGCCTGGCGCCGGCCCGGTTGGCCACCTTGGCGCTGAGCGTGTCGCCGACCTTGTAGGTCTCGGCGTCGCTCAGCAGCCGCAGCTTCACCTCGTCGTCGTCGCCGCTGATCGTGAGCTGCAGCTCGGCGGTGACCAGGTTGTCGAAGCGGTCCTTGCCCTCGATCCGCACGCGGTGCTGGCCGCCCTTCTCGGCGGCGAAGCCGACCGTGCCCTTGCCCTTGGCATCGGTGGTGAACGTCTTCCGCGCCACCTCCACCTCGTGCAGCTCGGCCGCCCGCCGCTGGGCCGGGCGCGCCTTGCCGCCTCGTTCCTCCAGCCGCAGCAGCACCGCGGTCAGCTCCCGCGCCAGCGGCTTGCCGCTCCGGTCCAGCAGCGTCACCGCCACGTCGAACGGCTCCTTCACCAGATACACGTTGCGCACCGTCGCCAGCGTCGGCGCGAACTCGGTGGTCACCACCGGCACCGCCGTCTGCGCGTTGACGCCGTCGGCCGGCAGCCGCGCCCACAGCACCGCCATCGCCTCCTCGCCGAACTCCTTGGTGTCGAACTGGAAGGGGACCTCGCCGGCGGCGTTGGTCGAGCCCTTGTGCTCCTGCACGCCGCCGTCGGGCAGCTGCATGCCGTAGACCACCTCGCGCCCGGCCGCGGGCTCGCCGAAGAAGTAGGTGGCCTTGATGCGTCCCTTGATGGTCTCGCCGCGGAACACGACGGGCTGTTCCAGCACGATCTCGGCGTTCAGCCGCGGCCGCTCGTAGCGGGCCACGGTGAACTCGGCGGCGAACGGCAGGTCGGTGCGGCTGCGGCCGCAGACGATGCGCCAGCCGCCCAGTTCGGCGTCGGCCGGCAGGTCGAGGTCCATGGCAAAGCTGCCGAACGCGGAGAACTGCACCGCGCGCTGCAGCATCAGCCGACCGCCCGAGCTCCACACCTGGCAGAGCCACTCGCCGGCGGGCAGCCTGTACACGCCGCCGTCGACCTCGCGCACGATGCCCTTCCAGTGCACGCGCTGGCCCGGCTGGTAGGCCGGCCGGTCGGTGAACAGGTAGCCCTTCGCCGTGAGGCCCTGGCCGAAGCCCAGCCCCGACAGGCTCACCGAGCTGGCGCCGGACCCGGCGGCGTTCACCGCGAACACCCGCAGATCGTCGAGGTTCTGCAGCTCCTTGCCCTGGAAGCGCCAGGCGCCGTCGGCGCCGGTCTGGCCCTCGGCCAGCACCTTGCTGCCGTCCGACAGCACCACCTTCACGCCGCCCTCGACCCGGTTCTCCTTGGTGTTCTGGGTCAGCACGAAGCACTCGTGCCGGCTCGACTTGGCGATCAGCGCCAGGTCGGACACCAGCACCATCGTCGTCGCCTCCAGCTCGCGGTCGTCGACCTTGACCACGTAGGCGCCGGGCGCCTGGAAGCCGATCTCCACCGCCCGCTCGGTCTCCCGGTGCTTCTGGTACTCGGGCACCGCGCTGTCGAACGTCTTGTCGGCCTCGATCACCTCGATGTCGAGGCGCTGCACCTCGCCGGCGCTGTGGGTGGCGCGGAAGTAGTCCTCCAGGTCCAGCCGGAACACCCGCACGCGCACCTTCTCGATGTTGCGCGAGGTGAGCTGGAACGTCGGCTTCTCGTCGGTGCGGAAGATCCGCTCGGTGCGCAGGTGCAGGTGCTTGCGGGTCAGCAGCGCGATCCGCTGCCGGGCCGGGTTCTGCGCCGGACCCCAGGTCACCGCCTGGTAGGCCTTCAACGCCTCCTGGTAGTTGAACGCCTTGGTCTCGAAGATCTGACCGATCGCGTACTGCGCCCGGCTGCTGGCGTCCTTGCCGGGGTACTTGCTCACCACCCGCGCGAAGGCCTCCCGCGCCTCGTCGAACTTCTCCTCCTGCAGCAGCATGTCGCCGAGCGCGTAGAGGATGTCGGGATTGCGCTCGTCGAGCGGGTAGGTGCGGGCGAACGCGCCGAACCGCTCGCGGGCCTCCTCGAAGCGCTCCTTGCCCGCCAGGTAGGCCTCGGCGGCCATGCCGTACTCGGTGTCGACGATGGCGCGCTGCACGCGCTCCCACTCGCCGTGCGCCGGGTGCAGCCGCAGGTAGTCGCGAAAGGCGGCGATCGCATCGGCCGGCCGGTTCTGCGCCAGCAGCACGTCGCCGACCATGGCCCGGGCGGCGGGCACCTCGTCGATCGCCTGGTCGCCGGCCGCCGCCAGGAAGCCCTTCAACGCCGCCAGCGCGTCCTCGGTCCGGCCGACGTGGCGATAGCACTGCGCCTGCAGGAACAGGCTGACCTTGGCCTTGGGATGGTTCGGGTGCCTGCTCGCCAGTTCGCGCAAGGCGCCGACCGCGCGGTCCAGTTCGCCCACCTGTGGCGTCGGCACCCCATAGCACAGGGCGATCTCGTAGGCCGCGTCGGCGGCCTCCGGCGACTCGGGCGCAAGGGCCCGCAGGTCGCGCAGCACCGTGCGGGCGCCGGGCCGATCCCCCAGGGTCCGCCGCGCCTGGCCCAGCCCCAGCATCGCCCGCAGCTTGCCCTCGGCCTCGGTCAGCTCGCCCACCAGGGCCTCATAGCGCTGCGCCGCCCGCTGCGGCTGGCCGCCCTGCAGGTCCAATTCCGCCGCCTTCAGCCGCACCGCCTTGGCCCTGCTCGGCGACAGGCCCAGGTCCAACGCCAGGTCATAGAAGGTCACCGCCCGGGCCCGGTCCGGCGGCTCGCTGCCCATCGCCTTCTCCGCCAGCCCCAGGTAGGTCGTGGCGACCTCCTCCTTCCGGTCCAGCCCGATCAGCCGCTCGATCTCACCCCGGTAGATCTGCGCCGCCTCGCGCACCTTGCCGCTCTTCTCCAGCGCCCGCGCCTCCTGGAACCGCGCCTGGTGCACCAGGGCCGAACCCGGCTGCTCGGCCAGCATCTGCCGGAACGCCGCCAGCGCCGCGTCGTGCTGCCCGGCCAGCAGCCGCGCCCGCCCCAGCAGCAGCAGCACCCGGTCCCGATCCCCCACCGCCGCCTCCGGCAGCCCCTTCTCCAGCGCCTCGGCCGCCGCCTGGTACTTCCGCTGGATCAGCAGGTCCTCGCCCTCCTTCCAGTCGAAGAACACCGTGGCGGCGGCGCACAGCAGGACCAACAGGGCAACGACGAACGAACGGGTCTTGGCGGACATGAGCGGGCCTCGGCGGGGTCTTCTCGGGCGGAAGCGGCGCGCCAACGTGCTGCCAGCGCGAGAGTTCCCGCCCGACGGACAGCGCGGGCTGTCCTCCCTGCTATTGGACCGTGAACTGCACGACCGGCGCCACCCCGATCTCCCACTGGCCCGTCACCGCCGCCGTGCCCGACGCCCAGATCCGGCCGACGGGCTCCCAGCCGCAGACCTGGACCTTCCGCGCCTGGCTGGTGGTGACCCCGAGCGCATTGGCACCCGGATCCAGCGCGCCGGCCTGGAAGCGCAGCCAGACCCCCACCGCGGAGGGCTGGTTCGGGATCGTGAACGGGAAGCTCGCCGTGCCGTCCGGCATCGCCACCCCGAAGAAGGACCCCAGGATGTCGATGGACACGAAGCAGTTCGGCGCCCCCAGCGGCCCCAGGTCCTGGGGCAGCGTCCAGCCGTTCCACGTGCCGGTCTCCCGGCTGCCCAGCGCGAACGTCACCAGCGACCCCGCCGGCGCATCCAGCACCCGCGCCACCCAAGGCCGACCCCAGATCACCTGGGTGGTGGCGCTCTCCACCCGCAGCGGCAGGCTCGAGCTGCCCTGGCAGCCCGGCGGCCCGATCGGCAGCTCCGGGCTGGTGCACACCCACGTCGCATCCAGCGGATACGCCACCGGCGTCTGCGCGAAGACGACGATCTCCACCAGCAGCGGCCCGTTCCGCGGGTCGTAGGCGAACGCCGTCGGGAACGGGATCGCCGGCAGGAACGCATTCGGCGACAGCCCCGCCGCCTGGCCGGGCAGCGCCAGCACCTGCCGCGGCAGCACGATGGTCTCGTCGGCGCCGCGATTCTGCGCGAACAGCGGACTCATGCCGGTCAGCGGCAGCGGCATCGTCGACAGCCGGATCTCGCAATCCACCTGCTTGCCCTGGGTGGTGGCCCAGCCGTCCAGCCGGAACGCCAGCCCGGTGATCGTGCGCGGCCCGGGGAACAGCATGCCGTCATAGGCGGTCTGCACGCGGGTGGCCGTGCTGCGCCCGAACGGCACGTTGGTGCTGCCGGTCCCCTCCACCGCCGCGTGCGAACCCGGCGCCACCAGCAGTTGGGCCGGGCACAGCCCGGCGAGGAGGAACACGGCGGCGCAGCGGTGGAGGACCATGGCATCGGCTTCTTCGACCACGCGGCGCGACCGCCTTGACCCGGCAAGGCCCCGGGACCGATCCAGGGGGACCGTGCTGCTGCCGCCCGCCCGCAACCTGGAGATCCTGGCCCTGCTCGGGCACGACCGGCCGATGCGCAGCCTGCTGAGCCACCTGCGGCGCCTCGGTTGCACGGTGGACCCGGTGCGGACCCTGGCGGCGGCCCGGGCGGCGTTCGCCAGCGCCGGCGGGCACCAGGTGCTGCTGCTGGGCCCGGACGTGTTGCCGGCGCTCGGCGAACAGGTGCTGCGCTCGCTGCGGGCGCTGGACCCGGACCTGGCGGTGGCCTCGTTCGGGCCGCGTTGCCCGGGGCTGGAGCAGCCGCTGCGCTCGACGGTGCTGGGTCAGACGCACCCGTCCTCGCGGGCCGGGGTCGGCGCGCTGCTGCGCTGGTTGCGCGGGCTGCCTGAGCGGGCGTGAGAGGTGGCCGGGGTTCTCCGGGTGGCGACCTGGTGGGCGATATAGGCTCACCACGGGCCTCCCCAGTGCCTCCAGCACGGGTCAACGGTCAAAGCTCTGCGCTGTCGTAGCCCTACGGAATCCGCAGGACCAAGTCTTCCCCATACCACCAGATCGAAGCCGTCGGCGTCAGCGCCTCGCTGCCCAGGCCCTCGCCGACTACAGGCACCGGGACCAGCACTTCGGGCCCACTCACGCAGCACGCAGCCGCATCCGCCACCATTACAGTTTGGAAGATGGCCACTGGCCGTCGCCCGCGCCTGCTGCACAGTCCGGGAGCTCGATCAGAAGCGCTGCACTACTCATCCAGCTCCTTGGCCTGTTCAGTACGCCGCGACCCAATTATCAAGGCCATACCTACGATCACGAATACAATCCCCCACCCGACCACTGGAACGGCTGCGCGCCCGAACCATATCAAAGTAAGCCCGAGGAGACACCCACCAATTCCAGCCCCCATACATGTGCTTCGCCTGATTGTTCGCACTAGACACCTCGGTCATTGCATTTCCCACCGCACGGAGTGCCCGGGTCGGACTTCTCCTCGGTCACAAGGGAGTCCCGGACGATAGCGCAGATATCGCGTTGGGTCACGATCACGCCCTCGGGGTCGGCTTCGCGTGCGATCAGGAAGAGAGAGATCCTACAGACGCATCTCCATCGCCCCTCGGGGTCATCGTAGGGTGGAAAGCCACCGTCGACGGTCCATTCGGTGGCCAAATACAGCAGGTCGAATACAGTTCCAGATCTGACCGAAGGTTCACTACTGTTTCTACCTGGTGGTCGGAGGCTGACGCCCGCCCGAAGGTCAGGATTCGATTCCGGCTCGAACAGGAGGTCCAGCAACGCATGCAGGATCCCAGGGATGCCATCGACCCTCTCAGGTAGCCATATCCGAGGGATGCCGCCGGAACCACGAGAAGCGCACGGCGTACCAGACATGGCCGTCGGTTCGCTGCTCGTGGTGGCTCAGATCGCTGCATGTGACCGCTACTCTCGTGGACAAGACCGCCAATACACTAAGCACACGGCCGTGCCTGTCAAGGGCCGGGCAAGCGGGACCAGCACTTCGGACCAAACTCACCCAGCCGCTTCCGCCACCTGCACAGGTTGGTCGACGGCCCCCCTCTTTCAGAGCCCGTTCACATCAAGACCGACTCCTCATGCGCCGCCTGCGCATCCAATTTGTTAATATCATTAAGCCAAACCCTGTCGCAATTACAGCATACTGCCGCCACGAGGGCGGCATCATCTCACCCACCAACAAACTGACCGCCACAATGCTAGAGAGTCTGACGATATTCTGACTGATCGTCCAGCTCTCGCCGTCCCTCGTGGCCTCGGGCGACTTCCGATTCTTGGAACTTCTGTGCATTTCCAACTCCTACTATAGGCATGGCCCGCATGCTGGCGCAGGTGGCTCGGGTGACTCGGAACAAGTGCAGCTATCGCCCGGTAGCACACGCAGTCGACATGGCCTGCTTGGATCCGTGCAGAAGTATGGATCTCGATTTTTCGAAAGATACAGCGGCGCGCGACAATGCTCGCCGCGACGACATCCCCCCAATCCAGGACAGGTGCCAAACGCGGTCACTCTGTGTCGCTCGCATTCATCTCTACCAGGGTATGGGGCCAACGTCCGCCGAAGCTCACACCTCGCGAGACAGGCCGTCATTACTAGAGCGCAGAACACAAAGCATGCCTGCGGCGAAAGGCCTTGCACCAGCTTCCTCATATCTGGATGATATAATGGAATGCATGCGAGCAAACAAGTTAGGTGTTCATCATAGCATTCTCTTACGCACTCGCGGTAGCTGTTACCAGTCACACCTAACCGCCGCGACGCACCACCGCCCCCGGCAACCCGATCTTCAGTGACACCATCGGGGCTTGCAAGATGTCCAGGTTTCTGGCTCACAAGCCGACCAGACCTACTAAGGACGGACTTGAAGCACTGCCTGCTCGTTGACATACGCAATCGTCCAGACACCTCGTGAGGATCGCCGGCGATCGAGCCAACGGCTTGGCCCGAGAATCGCTGCGTCGTATGATTGCGCGCTCGGGCAAGCGCAGCGCAACCGATGCCGCTGATGGGAGTCTGCGCCAAGCCATCAGCACCCCAGTGCACCAAGTCTTCAAGAGCCCTTGTCTTGTGGTGCAACCCAGCCCTCGTCTTCGCTGCTACCAATCCGGCCCCAGGTGATACCGATCCGGACAGGATGACCGGCGCCAGCCATCTTTTCCCAGCTCCCTGACTCAGCGCAGTGCGCCCTTCAATTCGGTCGCGGCCTCCAACATTCAAGACCGGACGCCCGACCTGTAGTCGCGATGTTCGGGAGGATCCGCCGCCACGCTCGGATTCCAGCCAACCCATGCAACTGTCGCAACCACAACCACCCTCTTTGCCCCCGCAAGACCTCTTGCAGTTGCAGCTGCCGCGTTTGGTGCCGCATGCCATGGTAGTCCTCGGAGATTCCGGGTTCGTCAGGCTGCTCTGTCAAGCCAGTGCTGGGCTACCTGCGTGAACATCCATGTGCCAGCGTACGCGGCCAAGCCGAGATCTTCATCGCTGCACGCCAAGGCTGCCGATCCGATCAGTTGGTCAGCCAGGCGGGGTTCATCATCCGGAAGTGGACGAATCCGTTGGCACCGGTGCCGGCAGCGGCCGTAACCTTGAACTTGTACCTCATCAGCTCCTTGAAGCCAAGGTCTGTCGTGGAGGACAGCTTCGCACCGACGTTGAACTTGGTGACGGTCTCGGTTGCCAGCGTGATCGCGTTGTCGGCACCTCCTTGCGGCGCGACCGCATCCTTGTCCGACTCCTCCGAGTTCTTGGTCTGCACCGTGACACTGAAGGATTCGACGTTCTCCGTGTTGATGACCTCGCACGCCACCACTGCCAGGTTGCCTTCAGCTGTGACCCACGGGCTGTAGTACGTCGTGAGAGTCTCTTCGGGGGACATGAGAACCTGTCCGATGATCATGGGCATTCTCCTGGTTACGGGTTCTGCGGCTCGCTCAGTCGGTCTCCCAGCTGGGGTCCAGCATGCGGAAATGGACCCAGCCGCGTACGTCGACGCTGGACTTGACGATGTACTTGAATCGAATCAGGTCGCGGAAGCCATAGTCCGTGGACCCGTCCGACCCATCAAGCTTGTTGCCGCGTTCGAAGGTGGTCACGCTGTCGGCGGTGAGCGTGATCGTGGCAGCCGAAGCGCCCACCTCCTCGATGGAGTCGGCCCGGTTGTCGTCCTCGGACCGCTTGGTCTCAACGACGATCTTGAACGAGTCGAGGCCGGCAGACGCGATGTGGTTGCACCCGAACACCGCCTTCGTCCCCAGCCTGGGCATCCACGGACTCCAGTAGACCGATGTCAGGGTTCCGTTGCCGGTAACCGCGCGAAGTGTTTGTCCAAGCAGCATGATCGACCTTTCGCTCTAGTTGCTGAGCCACACGGGATTGAGAACTCGGATGTGCACCCAGGGCTCCGCACCCTCAGAGGTGCTGACGATCTGGTACTTGAAGCGCACGAGCTCCTTGAATCCGGGGTTGGCGGATGACAGGTTGGCCCCGGCCTCCCAAGTAGTTGACGCGAGGATCGTCAACGTGATGGTTGCTAGAGTTCCCGACATGAGCACAGCATCCTTGTCAGACTCCTCCGAGTTCTTGGTCTCCACGCCGATCTGCAGCTTCTCGCCGCCACCAGACAGGCCGTCGAAGGCGAACACCTGGCAGGTGAACTTGGCCAGGTTGCCCCCTCTGGGGAACCAAGGCGAGTAGTAGGTCGTGGTCGTGGCACTTACCCCGTCGAGCAGTTGTCCGAGTATCATGGAGATGTGATCCTTGTAGCTTGCGAGTGTTCCGGGCGTTCCACCGGTTGGTCTGACTGTTGATCGGGCGCGCTGTCAATAGCCACGGGGCTGTTGCCGAGTCCTCGCGATGAAGCGCACGTAGTAGCGCAGGGGCTGGGAGCAGATGGGCCACGCCGATCTCCTCTCGATCGCCTGCCTTACGAGCATCGGCACGTCGCCGATGGCTATGGGTAGGAAGCCGTGCTTGGCGGAGAACCAGTCAGTGCATATCTCTCCGGTCTTGGTGTTCTCCCAGAAAACCGTTCCGCCGCCCTCCGTGGGGCGAGAGTCCGAGCCTGAGCCGGAGGCCAGGGAATCTCCTGCGACCGCAAGCGGTGTCGCCGTCCTGCTCGACGGATCCATCCAGGTGGGTGGGAGGATGCGCCAGCGGCGCCAGACCTCCTGCGTTACGGACGACGCAGGCTCCGGTCGCAGCCCGCCACCGGCAAGGGCGGCTCCCGCGGCTGCGCAGCACAACCCGAAGAAGGATCGTCGGTCGGTGGCCTTGGCCGAGCACTCGGATTGCTGGGGTTCGCCAGGCATGCAGGGCTCGTTGGGATCAGGCACGGTAGAGAAGACGCACGAGCACGCAAAACCGGTCGCCGTGTACGACAATTCTCTGGCCCGAGTCGACTATTGCGACGCCTCGCCGGGTGAGAGTTCGATCCTTAGTTTGTGCAAGGCCCTGTCGAGCAGGCACTTGGCGGCGTTGGCGCCCTTCAGCCCCATCCTGCCTGCGATTTTGCCAAACGGTAGGCCCTGGTAGAAGCGAAGCTCGGTGACTTCACGCCAGTGACCGGGCAGTCGGAGCATGGCCTCCCGGAGGTTCGTCGCCCGCTCCCTGAGAGACGCGGCTTCCAGTGGCGTCAACTCGGCACTCGGGATCGAGATGGCCTGCGGATTGGTATCGAGGGAACCCCAGGGGCCGGTCCTGTCTTCGATCTTGAGTCGCCGAGCCACGTCCAGCATGACGCGATCGACCATGGTCCCGATCCAGACCACGAAGGCAGCCTCCTGCTGCCCCCGAAAGGATCGCAATCCTCTGATGGCCTTGAACCTGACGTCTTGGCCCAGGGCCTCCCAGTCGATCCGTGCTCCCCCATGCATCGACCTGCGCCATGTGTCCAAGAATCGTGAGATGAACGGACGGGCTTGCGTGATCAACGCCGCCATTGCCTCCGGTCCACCGGCTCTGGCCGCTGCGAGCAGTTCGCCCGTGATGCCGTGGATCGGCGATCTCTGACTCATGCTCGGAGGCTGCGCGTGACCAACTGGTGCCCAAGCCCCATCGGGCTGGGGCAGACTCCCTTCCACGCCATGCTCCCTTGGCGATTCCGATGACCGCCGATCAGTGACCCCAGGAGCCCCAGAAGCCTGGGG